>CAMAYU010000157.1 GCA_945862235.1 Schlesneria paludicola DSM 18645 | reverse complement strand
TGCAAGCGAGTCTATGCTTCAATGGGGCCGTGCTTCATCAGCACGGAAGACCTCGCCGCCGCGATGGCGTTGAAATCTCGCCGCATCGGGCTTCAATGGGGCCGTGCTTCATCAGCACGGAAGACCACACTTGGGACCGCCGACAACTGGATCAGAACCGCCCGCTTCAATGGGGCCGTGCTTCATCAGCACGGAAGACCCGCTTTACAAGACACTACTTCAACAGTTATGTGCCGGCTTCAATGGGGCCGTGCTTCATCAGCACGGAAGACGCGGCGGTGGCCCAATAGGTGTGCTCGGCGTCCTGCTGCTTCAATGGGGCCGTGCTTCATCAGCACGGAAGACTACACCGGCGTCGGCCAATTTCAGCCGCTGCATTGGTACATGCTTCAATGGGGCCGTGCTTCATCAGCACGGAAGACGTCGAGGACGTGCTGCTCGTCGAGGTGGAGGTCGAGCTAGTCGCTTCAATGGGGCCGTGCTTCATCAGCACGGAAGACAAGAACGGTCAGTTCGGGTCGAGTGCCACGATTGTCGCTTCAATGGGGCCGTGCTTCATCAGCACGGAAGACGACCGATGCAAGGCCCATTCGATCCACAAGGCTCGGCTTCAATGGGGCCGTGCTTCATCAGCACGGAAGACATCCTTGCCGTTTCTTGCCATGCTGTGCTGGAGTAGGCTTCAATGGGGCCGTGCTTCATCAGCACGGAAGACAATCTGATTTTCGCCGCGTCCCAAGTTAGCTGTTGCGGCTTCAATGGGGCCGTGCTTCATCAGCACGGAAGACAATACATCCAGCCAGGTCGCGATGAAGCTCAGCCATGCTTCAATGGGGCCGTGCTTCATCAGCACGGAAGACCGCCCGCATCCCAAGTCTTGAGTCTGCGGAGGGTTGGGGAGGCGTTTTCGAGAGGTCGCGATAAATCTTGCTTGGTAATCGGCATCTCGGACAGGTGCTCCTCGTAGGGTCTTGTCGGGCTTACAGTTAGTTGCTTCGAGGGGTGGCCGGGTGTCAGGCGGCACCGGACCGCTCGAATCGGGGCTATTCCACAATTTCACCCGAGTTGTCAAATAGCCTTACAGGGGGCGGATTCTACCCTCGTCGTTTTACTTCGGCGAGTCAGACGATGACTGCGGTGCGTGCGACCTTCTCCAATCGCGACGTGCCCCAGAACTCAACGCAGTCGTCGCCGCGAGCACCGGCGGGGCCGAGATCGACCACCATCACTCGGTCTTCATCCATGTTGAGGATGCTCCACAGTTGCTCCTTCAGGGCATGGAGTTGAAGCGGATTCAATTCGCAGCGGAAGACGGAGTACTGCAAGGCGATGCCGAAGCCGCACAGCTTCTTGTGTGTCAGACGGAGTCGCTTGGAATCGCAGACGTCGTAGCTGACGAGGAACACGTTGCGCATGATGACCGCCACTTCCAAGCGAGGACTGTCCGGAACAACAACGAAGAGAGACCGAAGCCCCCCCCACCCTAACCTTTTTATGTTTGAGATGGGGCATCAATCTGGTGTCTGCTGACTCCGCCGTGTGGCTCTGCTCCGTTCGCTGCGGTCACTCCGCAGAGCCACACGGCGATCGTGAGATCCATGATCCACTGGTCCCCGAGGCGGTGGGAGAGCTTGATCCCGGCCGCCTTGTTTTGAGTTGAGCCCGAACAGTCGCCAGGGCCGCATTGCCGAGCCTGTATCTGCAAGGAAGGCTTTGCTCGTGCCTGATCCCGTTCATCGTACCGCCAGTTCTCCAACGTCCGTTCCAGCCTCTGTTGCGCCGCTCGTGGACCACGAGCGCTTTCCGTGGGCATTGATGTCTCCCCGCAACAGCTCGATCTCGACGAGTTCCCCACCAAGAACCCGCTGCGATTCGCGTACACCACCGCAGGGATCGAAGCCCTCCGCAAACAACTCCAGCAACGCACGCCCTGCCTCATCGTGATCGAGGCCACCGGAGGACTCGAACAACTGCTCGTCGCCGAACGGGTTGCCGCCAAGCTGTCCGTCGTCGTCATCAACCTGAGGCAGACGCGGGACTTCGCCAAATCGACCGGACAACTCGCCAAGACCGACGCCCTGGATGCTCGCATCCTGGCTGACTTTGGCTTCGCCATCCGACCATCGATCCGGACGCTGCCTGACGAAAACGCCCGCGAATTGCCGGAGCCTTTCGCCCGACGACGCCAACTCATCCACAGGAGGACCGCCGAACTCAACCGACAACAACAGACCCGCAACACCAAGGTCAAAGCCAGCGTCCAGACGGTCCTCGAAACGCTGGAACGGCAACTCAAGGACATCGACGGCGAACTCGACCAGAGGCTGAAGGACAGCCCCGTCTGGCACCAGACCGACGAACTTCTCCGGTCCACCCAAGGCATCGGACCGCAGACCGCCAGAACACTCATTGCCGAACTCCCGGAACTCGGACAACTCTCACGACAGAAGATCGCCCTGCTCGTCGGGGTCGCCCCGATCAACCGTGACAGCGGATCCGTTCGGGGCAAACAAACCATCTGGGGTGGTCGAGCCGCCATCCGCTCCGCTCTGTACATCGCCACACTCAGCGCCATCCGATTCAACTCCGTCATCAAAACCTTCTATCAACAACTCGTCCTCAGGACAAAAAAACAAGAGACTCTCCCTGATCGCCGCCATGCACAAACTGCTCACCATCCTCAACGCCCTGATCCGAAACAAACAACACGGGAAAGACACCACACTCAATATCCAGCAATTCCAATACCACCTCCAAACATCAACCCACACAATTCCCGCTCTCACTTGATTTCAATCACAGTCGCTCTCCCCCCGAAGACGGGCGGGAGAGGGAACCAGACACGGCGACCAGCGATTGGCGACTTCGTCTTCAATGGGCGACTACGCCCTGACTCACCACCCGCCGCGGGGTTGAGTTGACGTTGCTGGCTCTCCGCCTTACCAATGGCGGCTTGACGCGCTGCCGGGACTGGCAGCCGAACGGCACCCTTCCCGAGGACGCATCATGAGACGAGTGGGATCCTGGTCGAAACTGGTTGTGGCGGTGATGAGCCTGTTGGGCGCGAGTGGTTTCGCGCAGGCCGATGTCAAACTGCCGAAGGTCATTGCGAGCCACATGGTCTTGCAACAGAAGTTGCCGTTGCCGATCTGGGGCACGGCCGACGCGGGTGAGGAAGTAACGGTCTCGCTCGGCGACAACAAGGCCTCGACGAAAGCCGGCGCGGACGGCAAGTGGTCGGTCAAACTGAAGGAGATGACCGCCGGAGGAGGCCCCCTTGAACTGGTCGTCAAAGGAAAGAATGAGATCAAGCTGACCGACATCCTGATCGGCGAAGTGTGGGTCGCATCGGGACAGTCAAACATGGAATGGCCGGTCGCCGCCTCAAACAATGCACAGGAAGAGATCGCAGCGGCGAAGTATCCGAACATCCGGATATTCCACGTCAAGAAGGTTCCCGCGGTGACGCCGCAGGACGAAGTGGTGCTCGATCGCGAATGGTCCGAGTGCTCGCCCGCGACGATCGGCAATTTCTCGGCCGTGGCGTACTTCTTCGGACGGCACATCCACACGGAACTGAACGTACCGGTCGGGCTGATCAACACCTCGTGGGGTGGCACGGCCATCGAGCCGTGGACACCAATCGTCGGGTTCGAGTCGGTCGAATCGCTCAAACCGATCGCCGAGCAGGTGAAGGCGCAACAGGCCAAGCCGGAGGGAGTCAAACCGAACGCTGGTGCTCCGATGCACCTCTACAACGGCATGGTGCATGGCGTCCAACCATTCGGCATTCGCGGAGCCTTGTGGTATCAGGGTGAATCGAATCGCGGTCAAGGTGTGGCCTATGAGCAGCGGATGCACGCACTCATCAACGGCTGGCGAACCGTGTGGAATCAGGGGGACTTCCCGTTCCTGTTCGTGCAGCTTGCTCCGTACAAGTACGGCCCAACCGATCCTCAATTCCTGCTGCCTCAGATCTGGGAGGCTCAAACCAAGACGCTCGCCCTGAAGAACACCGGCATGGCGGTCACGACCGACATCACGCACCTGACCGACATCCATCCGAAGAACAAGCAGGACGTTGGCAAGCGACTGGCGTTGTGGGCTCTCGCCAAGACCTACGGCAAAGAGGGACTGGTCTATTCGGGACCGCTCTACAAATCGATGAAGGTCGAGGGAAACAAAGTCCGCATCGAGTTCGATCACGTCGGCGGTGGACTGAAGTCTCGCGACGACAAGCCGCTGTCGTGGTTCACGATTGCTGGCAAAGAGGGCGACTTCGTCGAAGCGACTGCCGTGATCGACGGCAAGTCGGTCGTCGTGTCGAATGACAAGATCACCGAACCGGCCGCTGTTCGTTTCGGCTGGGATCAACTCGCCGAACCGAACCTGATGAACGCCGAAGCCCTTCCCGCCGGACCGTTCCGCACGTCGCGCTGAATTGGTTCGCCTCAACGGTCAGTAACGTGATAAGTAACAACGGCGGACAGGTGCCTCGATGTGGTGCCTGTCCGCTTTTGTATGAAAGCGTTCGTTGGCATTCTTGTCACCTCACCCCGGACCACTGAAGCGGCCGTGCCCGCCGAGGCAAGGGGACAAGGCCGCAATCTTTCGACCGTCACCGCGGCGCCCTCTTTACCTTGTGCAGAAGCCGGGGTACTCGGTGAGTTCTCCCAGCAGGACCCGAGACAACAACCTGGCCTGAACTTCCAGCACTCGCCGATAGCTGATCTTGTAGCCGAAAATGGGATGCGTGATTTCTTGTTCCATGCGTCGCTCGAACGCCACGATGACGGCTTTGCGGCCCGGCTCGGTGAGAGCCACGGCACCAGCACGAGCGAGGAAACTTGAGGAAGTGACTTCGCCGTTGTTGATGAGCATCATCACGGTCGAGTCGGCGATGATCGGACGAAACTCTTCGGCCAGATCCAAGGCCAGCGAGGGGCGTCCGTAGCGAGGCTTGTGGAAGAATCCCAGCAGCGGATCGAAGCCAACCGCCCGCACGGCAATCGTCAGTTCCTTGGCCAGTAACGCATAGACAAAGCTCAGTAATGCATTGACGGGATCGCGTGGCGGACGACGGTTGCGACCATTCAGATCGAACGCATCGCTCCCCTTGAGGATCCGTGCGAAGCCGGAGAAGTAGACTTTGGCGGCCATGCCCTCCAGCCCGAGCAGCGACTCGGCCGACTCGGCCCGCTCCGCCTTCTGCACCCACTCGGCGAGTTGATCGAGGTCGCGTTGATGCTTCTCGTCCGCGTGTCGTCGCAGCATGGTTCGCGAGTTTTTGATCTTCGCGGTGATGAAGCCCTTCGCCAGCGCGAGGGACTTTGCGGGATCGGCGGCCGTGGCGAATTGAGCCATCCGCAGTTCAATGTTCTTATGGACGTGGCCGGTCGTCATCGCGTGAAACCAGCCGCCATAGCTGAAGTGGCAAACCGGAATGCCTCGATCGACGATCTCACGCAGTGCTTGAGCCGACATCTGCACGTTGCCGAACAGCGAAACTTGAGACACGTCCATCAATGGCACACTGACCAGCTTCGCTTCACGGTGACGTACCGTCAGTCGATCGCCGTCCTTACCGACGAAGGCTCCCTGCTCTTTGACGTACAGCGGCAACGCATCGTCTCTCGCGGGGAGTAGTCTTCGCACTACGGGAGTCGGCGCGTTGAAGCGGTTACGGGTCGCGATTGGATCGATTGTCGTATCGAGTTGCACAAGATCGTCGTGACGCAGCAGATTGGTCTCGTCGGGCAGACAGATGCCGACCAGCGAACAGCGCGGGCACTTCGGGCTGTCGATAAGCGGCGGCGGCATCTGCTCCGATTGAGCCATCTCGCGTAGCCGCTTCACCAACTCGCGAGTTCTCATCACGAGTGCATCGTCGAACGGGATGACCACGCGATGCCGCGACTCGATGTAGTAGAGTTCGCCGCGTTCGCAGGTGTAACCGTTCTCGCGCAGGATCATTCCCTGAGCACACAGTTGCACGCGCTCGGGTTCCCACGCCTGCTCGGGATTGTTGGGGATCGAGCCTTTCTTGTATTCGACGGGTGTGGCGACAGAACCTGCCAACTCCAGGACATCGAGCTTCGCCAACAGTCCTTCGCGCGGAGCCGACAGCATGAGCGACCGTGTCTTGATCGGCGCGGCATCCTCTTCGCCGTCGTCACTGGCCTCACGACATTCGTCACCCGCTGGCACGGGCCGCGCCGACGGCTTATCGACGTTGCGATGCCCGAACGTTCCCTGCTTCGTGTCGAGGTTGTCGGTGAACTCACCCTGCACCCATTCGAGGTACGCCAGACGCGGGCAGTACGTGAACTCGTTGAGCATCCGGGCGGGAATCAAATCCTCGTCGGCATACGGAGCGGCCTCTTCATCCTCACCCATGAGCAACGAGGCTAGATCGAGCGATGGCGGAGCGGGCGCGGAACACTTTTTCGCTGGGACTGCCGGCTCGACGGCGTCGGGCGGAAACAGTTCGCGCGAGAGCGGCACGGGTGCGATCACGGAGCGTCCTTTCAAGTCGGGACAATCCTCCGTGACGAGGCCCGCTCTCCAAACTCGGCCGCCGCGAAAGCGATGGCTCGTGATCCCAGAGCAGGCGGTATGAGCCAAGTAAGGCCCATCACCCATGATGCAAATTGCGGGGCGAGTCGCGAATCGCCACAGTTCGCATCATCCATGAAGCAGATCGTTCGCAGTCACGGCCCAGTGTGTTTCGCAATCTGAACAGCACGCCAACGTCCGACGGCGTTCGCATCTGCCTTTCTCATACCGGCTCTACCTGTAGCCCTGTCGCTCCGCGACAGGTAGCGCGTTGCGGAGCGAGCGTTCGATGTCGAGTCGGCGCTTGCTGGGATCGGGCGGATTGTTTGCACTTACACCACCTGTCGCGGAGCGACAGGGCTACCTTGCCGAGAACATTTCACCGAGGATCGCGCGAACTACCTCACTGCGACAAAGCTCCCCAATCCGAAGTGACAGCCGTAGCCGAGAGCAATCGGTCCCGTGACCTCTTTGGAAAACGTCAGGCGAAAACCAAAACCGCTCGATCCGGCTTGCGAACCGCCACCCGTCAGCCGCTCGCGACGGAACTTCACCCAACTCGTGAAATGCCCGCCGAGGTCCGTGCCCGCGTGTTGCCGATCGAGCAGCGGCTCAATCACAACCGACGGAGTGTCCCGGACGCTCAAAGCGTCCGGGACACTGAACACCTTGAACGGCTCCCGTTGAGCCAACTCAAACCGCACCGCCTCGATCAACTCGCCGAGCAACTTCGGCTCGGTGGCAATGGCCTCAGCACACGGCATCCCCTTCCGCGTCAAATGCCGAGTCAACACGAACGGCGTCCGAGACTCCCACACCCTCGCCGTCGCCAGCAACTTCGACTGCCCAGCCTTCTCGTTCAGCCCTCCAAAATCTGCGGCCCGCCCAACACCCAGCAGCACGAGTTGCAGCTCGTACCCATCCCGTCCCCATACGCCACTTTGAGCCAATCGAGTGAACGCCCGCTCGTCTGAGGTATCAAAGCCCACCGGCGCGAAAACCGTCACATGGGAGATGCGTCCATCACCGCCAGCCGCTTCACACAGAAAGTGACCATGTCGATGTCCTGCCGCCAACGGAGAACCATCTTCATGCTTTCCCGAAAACACCGGGGCCGCATTACTGTCAGCGTTCACTTTCTTGGAGCACCCCATCACCACTCGTCGGACTTGCTCGCCGATGATGATGGAATCCGTCAATAAAGGCCGCACGGAACCGCACACGGCGAAACGTGCTACCGTCGGCAGGTTGTCGGTTCGGCGATTGCGTCGTCGCGGTCGCAGTTGAGGAGCGAAGGAATTTGCCGGTCGGGCGTAGTTGATCCAACGGGTTCCCGGTGGCTGATTCCAACCTGCTTTACGCAACTCGGCCGTGTCGGCATGGAGGGCATCGAACAACGTGGCGGGCAGGCTGTCGTCGATCGCCTGTTCGTCCTTTTTCGAGAGCTTCAGCTTATCCACAGGTTTGCCTTTTGCTGTAGCGGCGGCAATCTGTTCAGACAGTTTGCGCTGTCGATGCTGCTCGCGGGTGTGTGTGAACCACTCAACATGTTCATCAGCCAGAACGGGGACGAGTGTGCGGATCAACTCGCGGCCGTCTGTTACTGACTCGCCAAGTTCGATTGGTTCGGCATCCGATGCACCGGGAGCATCATCTAGCAACTGGCCGCATACCCACGACTCAGCCCGTCCGAAATAGGTCATGGCTCGAAGCAGTTGGCCGAGCAACTGGCGTTGTTCGTCCGTCAGCGAGACATCCGGCCAGATAGCAACAACAGCGTCGTCTGGATCGACGGCAATGAAGGTGTCAAACACTTTCGTTCGGTCGTCGTTGACGAGCGGCATATAGTGTCGCGTATGCCCCTGCGATGCGTGAGGAAGCACAAAACGCGGAGGTGGCGCGAGTCGTTCGACAAGCTCGCGTATGGCGATCTCGGGCACATCCGGGAACTTGTGATGCCATGTTGCGACGAGCGCACGCAGCAACCGCCACGGTGACGGAGGCCACTCGACCGCCCCTTCATTGACCTGTCGCCCCCACGGCGTTGCGTGAAACCGTTTAGCAGGAAACTTCAGTGAGATTGCCAGCATGATGTCACGCCTTTGTGTATTTGACTTCGGTCACAACGGGATTGGCGAAGCTCGAAGATGCGGCCTTGATCAGCACTGGCAGTTCCTTCTCCAACTCGGCGATGGACGGCAGCGTGAAACTTTCTTCAGGGCGTTTGATGACGACGGCTCCTGCTGGCTCAAGATCGCAGGCGGTTCGTAACCGCAGACCATCTCGTAGAACTTTCTGAATCTTGTAGAGCGACAACGCAGCGAGGAGCGTCTCCGCCTCTTTCGGCAGTCCGTAACCACGAAGCTGGGCAAGATCGAGATTGAAGAACGCGGTAATCTTTCCCGCAGTGAACTCGTCGCGATGGAACGGCACATGACCGAAGCCCTTCTTCGTATCGCCGCTCGGATCGACTTCATCCTTCTTCACGCCGCCGCTAGCCACAACATTGGCGTTCTCGGCTTCAATGAACGCGGAGAGCATTCGTGGCAACCGCAGCCGCCCACCGGCAAGTTCCTTCTTCGCTAGGAAGACGCCATGTACGAGCGCGTTGGCGTCATACTTCAGCAGCACGTTCGCGAGCAATTTGAGGTCCACGCGCCCCGTGGCCATCGCCCCAAGTTCGGTCTTGAGCTTGTCGAAGAACGATTTGTCAGCTCCTTCGAGAATGTATGGGCTGTTGATTCGATGCGACTCCAAAATCGAGTTTGTTGCGATCTTGCCATCCGAAACGACCTTCACATAAGGCAGCCCCCGAAGTGGCGCGACGAGATCGTCGGCTGCTTCATCCCAACAGACCGCTTCCAGACGATTGGCCATCGACTGCGCCGACTCAACGAGCAGCATATTGACTTGATTGTGTTCGTAGGTTGCCGCACCAAGATCGGGAAACCCGGTCGGTTGGAAACGCGAACCCTGTAGCGGCTTCAGCGGCACCTCCAACAGAAGACGTGGCTGCGAAGCGAGAGCAGACAGATTGAGTGACATGGACAAACTTCTCCTTGGTCAAACGGAACAGGAACAGAAGATCAAATGGTTCAGGCAAATTCCACAGGCTCTGACTTGGGCTTGAGAACGCTGTCAGCAAGCGTGTTCACATCGGCCCACGCCAGCGGAAACAACAATGCGGCTGCCATGCGTCGAGTCGATGCTGTGTCACGTGCTGCGGCGCGAATTGCGGGGGACACGCCCGAACCGATCAGCCGTCGCGCTGCATGTTTCATCGCTTCATTGGCACGTCCAGCAGCGGCTAGGCGAACGATGGTTGGTTCGAGCCTTACAGAGACATCGCGCACGGCCCACGGTGTGTGGCACAACTTCAACAAGCTGAATATGGCGTCCGGCATCGGATCGGCAGGACCACGTTGCAATTCTTTGTGAGCGAGCGACTGTTGAACTCGGCCCCAATCGAGCAACACCAACCCGCGCACCAGCGAGGCGATTCGGTCATCGTCGGTGTCATGCCTCAAGAACGCACCGACATCGCCGAGCGATGCCGAACAAAGTGACTGGCCAGGAAAGACGAGCGTGCCATCGTCGGAGCGTACACCGTGACGAACCGCCTCGACAACACGACGTTTCAGCACGGCGATGAGATTGTCTTCGAGATCGCCCGCATTCCAGACAACGTTGCACGCGGCGGACGAATCCTCGGTCCATTCGACCCACCGCGACCGCCCCTCAGCCAACCGGCCTTTGACTTCCACTGGTTCGAGATGCTGCCGAAAGTCGCCTACTGAAGAGGAGAACATCGCGGCAAGACTCGCTGCTAATCGGAACTCGCTCGTTGCGTCATCACAGTCGATGAACCACTTCGGCGAAAGCAACGGCACCGGACGTTGAAATGCCTCGGCTCGCCACTTCGCGGACACAACCAAGGCCGCCTCTGCTTCTCCGAGTGCCACGAGCACCGCCTGCAATCGCGCCGGTCCCTTCCGCTGACACAGTTCGAGAATTGCGGACTCCAACTGCCGCAACGCCCGCTGAGCACGGGACGGAGCATTGTCCGAAGAGACTGCGCGACGAAAGCTGTTGAGCCAATCGTCAAACTCGCTAATACGATCTACCTGCTCGTTTGGCCGAGGCGACCAGACACCCAATGCAATGGCTGTGTTGTAGTTGTCGCCGCCAACTCTCCCTCGCACGATTCCCACACGTTGAAATGAGGTGATGCCCCGATCAAAGCCGAACGAAGCGACTGCCCGCGCTGCATCCAGCCCGTTTCGGACATATTGCTGTCCTAGAGACAATCGACCTTCTGCGAAGAAAACCGCGAGTTCTCGATATGGCAACGGCCGCTCCCAGAGAGGCAACCACAACTCGCGTCCCGAAGTCTCATTTGCAATCAGGGTTCCAGTTCCGGCGTTGCACAGACGCATGAGAAAGGGGAACGATGCTTCCGAAGATGCGCTCGAACCAACTCGTTTCGACAACGCCCCGGAGAACGCCAAGCATCCTTCAAGTAACAGAATGTAGTTCCACGGATTGAACGACGCTTCAGCCTCAAAGCCAGCAGTAGCATTTGGGCCGCCTACATCCTGAGAGCTAAACAAGCCCGGTGACCGACCGCGAATCACCGCCTGCGAAGACTGCTCTGCAAAAAGGGCCGCGCGGATTGCAACTTCGCTGGAAAAGGTGCTATCCGAAGCGCGAACTTCTGTCCGGCGTTGCCCATCGAAATCGTGAAGGCAAATCCAAACCGACTGCATGAAGTTGTCAGAGAAATGGCTGTTTCCGTCACTGCCTCCTCCGCTTCCCAGCAGTGTGTTGAACGCGAATTCATCCGTTCCAAGCGCTGCCGCAGCGTCAAGCCACGAGACAAAGTCATCGGGAAGCATTCCCCGCAAACAGGTCAAGAAAGTTCGCTTCTGCTTCTCGCCCTTAGCTCCTTCGATGTCCTTCTTTTCCCGAGTATTGCTGACATCCATCGCGTCGAACACACCACGTATCATCTCTCGATACGCTCCAAGGCGGGCGGTCTCGGAAACCAGAATTGCCTCAATGACTTTCTCTGATGTGGGGAATGACTTTGGTGGCTTCTTCTCAGGCCAACGCTCTTTGAAATCAGATGCAACGGGATTCCTATCTGCTGCGAAGAAATCGCTCCCGCTCCACGGAACAACAATTGGCGTCGGCCGATAATCTTCCAGAAAGAACCGGCGCAGCGCGGCTTCATCAAGCGTTGTCCGAAGATGGAAAACATCGCCCGACCACCAGCCTTGTGCGGATGAATCGGCTTGCTTAGCGATGAGCCGCAGGATGCCGAGTGCTTTCAGATAACTGGCCAATGGGATTGGCGAGCATCCAGTCAGCTTGTGGATATGGATTTCATTAGTCATTTCGTTTTTCTCCAGCATTCGATCCTCGCCAGTCAGCGACCCGGAGGAGCATTTCCAGAAAGCTCAGACGGAACGGGCCGAAGTCTTTGTCATCACGCAGGTCCAGTACACGCGATAGCCAACTGGGGCCAGAAGTCGATTCGCCGAGTTCCATCAGACTGAGATCAAGGCTCGTGGTGGGAATCGTCTCGCCGTTGCCGAGGTCAACCGGCGGAAGAACATCTCCATGCCAGAGGCCACGCGCGAACTTGATTGCCGGATCGGCGGGAGGGACTTCGTTCGGAAGGCTGCGAATACTCCCTCGAACCTTGCCGTGATGGGCGGCAATCAGGAAAGCGATCAGGTTGGCGTCGGGTTGCGTGCCACGATGAGCCAACCACGCGATAGCACTGGCCAGTTCGTGTCGGAAGCCGATCCGCTCTTCCTTCTCGGCGACATCGGCGAAGTAACGTGGGCGTCCCGTTTGAGAGCCGTCAGACTTGGCCCACATTGTTGACCGACGGTCGGATGCGTCGATGAGCCTTCGCACCAGCATGTTCTGGAACGCGGGATGAGCTTTACCGACATCATGCCAGCGAGCCGCCGTGATAATCGCGTCCCACGGGACATCTACGATTCCATTGGCAAAGCCAGTCTGCAACCCCGCTGCCGCAAGAGAGACATCGTCGAGATGCTGCGTGAGTGACACCCACCGTGGTGCCTTAGCATTGCTGCCGTCGTTCATGTCTTCATCCGACGTGCCAATTGCGGGTGGTTGTGGCGTCGGTTTGTTGGACGGATCGCCGGTCCAGCCAACGGCGTCGAGATAGCCTCCCATCTCCGGCCTGAGCAGTAGCACCATGCCGGGACGCACTTCGCGTGGATCAACAGGCTGCCACTTCGTCTCCTTTTCCAGCGGCTTCCAAACAAGAGCGAATTGCTTGCTGTTCTTCTTCAACTTGTCCAAGAAGTCTCGCGCACGTCCGATGGACACCGAACACAGTTCGTGACGCTCTGAGGCGGCGAAGGACTCGGGTGGCTGGTCGGCGACGATTTCACGCCAGTAGAACTGCACATCGGTATCGTCTCCCTCGCGAATGAAGCGTGACACATCGAGATCATTCCCGGCGAGGTCCGGCGTCGTGTCCCACAAATCGAGCAAGTCTTTTCGCCGCAGAGTATGAACGACCGGCGCGGGCCGCTCGTCATGAATTGCCTCCAACGCCGCTGGCCCCACGTCATCAAGGGAGGCAAGGAACTGGCGACTCTTGTCGAACTCAGTGGATTCGTATGGGAGCGCGATCTTGTCTTTGTCGTCTTTCAAAATCGTGTCGATCCAAATCACACGAGAGTCGGAGAACTCGCCACCGCGATTGCAGCGACCGAATCGCTGGACGAGTGATGACCACGGAGCCAGTTCGGTGAATAGTGTCGCCGCCGAGACATCGACCCCCGCCTCGATGGCCTGCGTCGCAATCACGATTCGTCCAGCGTCGGGCATCGAGTCGGAGAACAAAGCCTGCTCGTGATGCTTCCGATCATGAGGACGAAATCGAGCATGAATTAGTGCAAGATCAGCTACCAACGGGGAGGGCTTCGCTTTTGGTTTCGCCAACGTTTGCAATTCGCTGAAAACTTCTTGTGCCCGAGCGACCCGGTTCATCACCACCAACGTCAGTGTGCCAGCACGATGTGCATCCCTCACTGTGGCAGCCAATTCCTTGGCGTAGCTCCGCTTCTCGCTCTCAGCAGTCAGCACGAGCTTCGACTTCTCCAACGCTTTCGTTGCGCCAAGCCGTTTCTTCACCGGCTCATGCTTTCGGTCGGCATCGGTCAACGCGAGACGTGAGAATCCCGGTGTTGGCTCTGGATGATCGACCGTGCGAATTGGTGACGTGTCGAGCGTCGCTGACATCCAGAGTGAATGCGTCACACCATAAGTCGCCAATTTGGACCGCAGCCCCTGCAACTGTGCCGTCGTTGTCAGTCCGACGCCCATCAATTGCGTCTCGTCCATCACCCACAAACAGTCGTTGTTCAGCAAGCCGAAGTGCATCGGCCACCGATACCGCGACATCCCGTAGCCGCGATTGAGTGCTCTCGACAGCAGCATGTCTTGCGTGCCGATCAGAATTGCGTCTTGTTCAGGATGTTCAGCCCATTTACTGGCATCTGCCCCACCCATCAGTACATGAACGCCAACCGTGTCGGTCAGCCCCAATTTGGCGAGCCACTCTTGGGCGCAATCTCTCGTCTGTTCTACGAGAGTCCGCATCGGTAGGCAGTAAACCAGTCGGCGTGGCGTTGTGTATCGCGCGTGCGAAGCCGCTTCGCGACGGCGATACAGCCAGCCCAAGATTGCCGCCGCCGTCTTGCCGACGCCAGTCGGGACGTTGAGCAACTCGGGCAGCGAATCGCCCTCCGCAAACGCCGATTGGTACGGGTACGGTGTGCGGCCTTGCGGCTCGGTGGGCGATGTTGTTGCTCTACGGAAGAACTCGGCAAACGTCATTCGCCAGTCTCCGACGGGTTGGGGAGTTGTTCGAGTCGGCGTTGGATCAGGCGTTCGTCGGGCAACGCGGTTTGATAGGTGGCGAAGCCGGTTTTCTTGACGGCGGCGGCGGTCGGGGCGAGGCGGACTTGGACCTTGTCGGCCGATTTGCACAGGACCAGACCGATGCTGGGATTCTCGTGTGGCAGGCGGAGTTGCTCGCCGAGAGCGGCACGGTAGAACCGGGACTTGCCTGCATGATTCGGTTTGAATTTGCCGTTCTTCAAGTCGATGGGCGAAGCCCCCCTCACCCCCGGCCCCTCTCCCCGCAAAGCCGGGGCGAGGGGAGAAAAACGACGGCGATGGAAGAAGAGCGGGGCGACGTAGAAACTGTCGTGGCCGACGGTGAGCGGAGGCTCCTGCCCAACGTAGCCATCACGCTCCGCGTGATGAGAGCCGAGAGCGGGAACGGTGCGGTGTGGATGGTTGGTGTCTTGCGCGCATTCGGCGCGGTTCGTTGCTCGGCTGTCCTCACGCGGAGCGTGAGGGCTACATTGGAGCGTCCTCATCGGGGCAAACCTCGCGGGCTTCGGGGTGTTTTTGTGGGAGTGGCCGGCTGGTAGACCTGCTGCATGGACTTGATCGTGTCCACCATCTCGGAGCGGAGTGACTCGGGTTCCAAGGCCTCGGCATGCTGGCCGAAGCTGAGCAGCCAAGCTTTCAACTCGCGCAGATCGCCGAGCAGGAACTCGGCGAGTAGCGAGCCGTCTCGTTGAGGCGCACATTGCTGGCTGGCGTGCCACGTCTTTTCGGTGACGTATCTCGCCACGGTCGCATCGAACTGAACGCGGACTTTCGTGACTGAGCCGTCGCCTTGCAGGATGCCGAACGACGAGGCGAGGTATTGCC
>CAMAYU010000156.1 GCA_945862235.1 Schlesneria paludicola DSM 18645 | reverse complement strand
ACACCGCTGGACCGACTGCTGCGGATCGCGTTCCCCCGCTGGAACATCGAACACCTCTTCCGCGTCGGCAAGAGCGAACTCGGCTTCTCGCACTTCGAAGGCCGCAGCTACGTGTCGCTGATCCGCCATACGACGATGTGCACCATCTGACGATGTGCACCATCTGACGATGTGCGCCATCTCGACGGGGTTCCTCGCCGAACAAACGGATCGCCTGCGGGAAAACAAATCCCGAGATCACACTGGAATAAACCCGCCGCGCCCTGGCTCAACGCTGCCAAGTCTGGCAGAGAAACCGCCGCCAAACGACCGACCTCCAACAATCCGCAAACACGATCGCCTATCACCAACAGCGTAACCTCGCCGAAAAAAACGCCCGCAAAAAGAAACTGAACCCAACACAATTGGCGATGTAGTATTAGGCGACCGGCAAGAAATGATTTACCCGAACACACCAACCGGAAGTGTGGGTCAGACAAGTCTTGCCGGTCGCCTTAAAAAAAGTAGGACGGGCAAGAGTGCCCGTCCTATGAGATTCTCAACCAGCGGCACGCCGAAGGTTAATGTGAAGCCGAGGGGCGCGAGTTGCGTTTGCGATCCTGCTCGGTGAGCCAAATCTTGCGGAGGCGGATGATCGACGGCGTGACTTCGACGTACTCGTCGTCTTCGATGTACTCCAACGCCATTTCGAGCGACATCTTGCGGGGCGGCTTCAGGATGACGTTCTCATCCGTTCCGGACGACCGCATATTGGTCAGCTTCTTTTCCTTGATCGGATTGATGGTCATGTCCGCGTCGCGAGCGTTCTCGCCCACGATCATCCCTTCGTAAATCTCATCACCGGGCGAGACGAAGAAGTCTTTGCCATCTTGCAACTTGAATAGGGCGAACGGCACCGCCTTGCCGGTCTCCTGCGAGATCAGCACCCCGTTCGCGCGGTGTGGGACTTCTCCTTCGATCGGTTTGTATTGGTCGAAGCGGTGATGAATGACGGCTTCACCCTTGGTGGCATTGAGCAGCCGTGTACGAATGCCGATCAGCCCGCGCGACGGGATCGAGAATTCGACGTGCGTGAAGCCGAGAGAATTGCCGACCAAGTCGATCACCTCACCTCGGCGATTGCCGACCGTTTCCATGACTGGGCCGAGATTGGTCGTCGGAACATCGATTTCGAGCAACTCGAACGGTTCGCACATCTTGCCGTCGATCAGCTTGCGAATGACCGTCGGTTTGCCGACAGACAATTCGTAACCTTCGCGCCGCATCGACTCGATCAACACGGCCAGATGCAGCACACCGCGCCCCGAAACCTTGAAGGCTTCCTTGTCGCCGGACTCTTCCACGCGCAGAGCCACGTTGGCTTCGAGTTCTCGATTGAGGCGGTCGCGAATGTGCCGCGTCGTCAGGTACTTGCCACCCGTTTCTTTGTTGCCTGCGAACGGGGACGAATTGATCGTGAAGGACATCGAAATGGTCGGTTCATCGACGCTGATGCGTTCGAGCGCGACGGGGTTTAACGGATCGGCTACGGTGTCGCCGATCTCGGGCTTGTCGAGACCGGTCAGAGCGACAATGTCGCCAGCGGTTCCTTCAGAAACAGCGGTTCGCCCAAGCTTGTCGAAGACTTCCACCGCAACGACTTGCTGCGCAAATTTGACGCCGCCCGCCTTCATCAACACGACCTTTTGATTCGCCTTGATGGTTCCGCTGACAATCCGTCCCGTGGCGATGCGTCCGACGAACTCGGAGTAAGCCAACGACGTGACCATCATTTGGAACGGGCCGGTTGGATTCGTGAGCGGGCCGGGGATGCAACGGACAATCGTGTCGAGCAGCGGCTTGATGTTGTCGGAAGGAATCGTCGGATCGAGAGTGGCGAAACCGGCGCGGCCGCTCGCGAAGACGTAGGGGAAATCGAGTGTTTTGTCGTCGGCTCCGAGTTCCACGAACAGGTCAAACGTCTCGGTCAGCACTTCCTGCGGGCGCGCGTCGTGGCGGTCAATTTTGTTGACGACGACGATCGGCTGTAGCCCGATCTCAAGCGCCTTCTTCAACACGAAGCGGGTTTGTGGGCGAGGGCCTTCAAACGCATCGACCAAGAGCAGCACGCCGTCGGCCATGCGCAGCACGCGTTCGACTTCACCGCCGAAGTCCGAGTGGCCCGGAGTGTCGATGATGTTGATCTTGATGTCGCCGTACATCAGCGCGATGTTCTTGGCGAGGATCGTGATCCCGCGTTCTCGTTCCTGGTCGTTCGAGTCGAGGATGCAGTCGCCTTGAAGTTGGGACTCACGGAACTGGCCGCTCGACTTGAGCAGGCAATCGACGAGCGTGGTCTTCCCATGATCGACGTGGGCAATAATGGCGATGTTGCGGATATCGAACCGGCGCATGATGAAGAGACTCGGCGAGACAGCTTTTCACTCAGGAAAAGTTGCTCAGGAAACAAACGGGGACAGACTGACAGACCGACCGGGGAGAGGGAGAGCGAAGGGGCAGACTCACGGGCAGGCAAACTGACAGAACAACACACACGTCACGCCGACCGAAGCCGGGGCATGACGGGGCGATAGAGTAGCAGACTGGCCAACGAGGTTGAAGCCAATGCCGCTCTATGAAGAATTGATGTGGTCAGCCGCAAGATAGGGTGTACCGTTCCATCGGTGACGCAGGAGCAACAGGCACCATCGCGGGGACTCGGCTTCATGTGTGCCGATGCACCACATTGGAACGACGGCCCCGAAGGTCCCACTGGCCTCCGCAGTTGCTTCAGAACTGCCGTAGCAGTTCCGTCGCGATGCACTCTTGCAGAGCGTCAAATTGGCGACCGATCTCTGGCAGCTCGCGAGCCACGCGTGGGAAGTCGTGGGCGGCGGCGAGGGTCTCGACATGAGCCAACCTCTTCATGAGATCGGCGGCTCCGACGATGCTCGCTGTTCCTTTAAGCGTGTGTGCGGCCCGCTTGAGTTCCACGGCATCACGCTCTGAGAGTGACCGTTGGATTTGCGAATGCACTTTCGGGCTTTCCACCTGAATCAACCGCATCACATCGACAAACAGCTCGTGCAATCCGCCCAAGCGCTCGAGGGCCAGTTCGCGGTTGAAGACGAGGGGACACACGACGGCTGTTTCGCTCATTTCCTCAAGAATGGCCACGCTTTTCCGCAGCGCACGGCTCGGCCCGTGAGTTGAGCTGGAGCGTTCCAACGGATCCAGTTCGCTGGCGAAATCGAGCCCTTGGAACATCGTCACATCGGGGCGAGGTGATTGGAGCAACATGGCAGGTCATTCCGAAAAGACAACGCCTTCCACCGCGGAGGGCACGTGTGTCGCCAGCCCATCAACTCGATGGATGCTATCCAAAGAAGATAGGTCCGAAGCTGGACCGGAGACGAAACAATGGGGGCCGTCACTGGCAGATATTGTGGACGGATACCGATCAGGAGGATTATTCGGGGTGAGATCAGGGCTTGCGGTGGCAGATAGCGTCGTGATTTCGTTGCATTGGCGAGGTGGTCGCGAGACGCCGGTTGAGGCGATCCACCGCAGGTCTACGATCGGCAACATGTCCGCACGCAGCCGTTTTTTTTGACAACTTGAAATCGTGACCTAGGCTCCCGCAACGCGACACGGCGAGAGCGGCGCGGGCATTGAAGGGCTCCCCGACGGCACTCTCGAATGAGGTCCATTCCAAACTGAAGGTACGAAAAATGTCGAGAATTTTGGTGGTTGATGATTCGGCCGTCGAACGACGCATGATCGGTGGACTCTTGGGTGAGAACCCCGATTGGACGATCGACTATGCGGGTGACGGTGCCGAAGCGTTGGTGCGATGCGAGGCCAACGAGCCGGATCTGGTTGTCACCGATTTCAACATGCCTTCGATGGACGGCATGCAGTTGCTCAATCGACTCCAGCACAAATTCCCGCAAGTGCCGGTGATCATCGCCACGGCGGTGGGCAGCGAAGAGTTGGCGGTCACGGCCCTGCAACAGGGTGCCGCCAGCTACGTTCCCAAAATACTGATGGCTCGCGATTTGGGGCGTGTCGTCGATACCGTTCTGGCCGCCAGTCAGGATCGTCGGCAGACAGATGCCGTGCTGACGGCTCTCGTCCGACAGGAACTGCGGTTCTCGTTTCCAAGCGACCGCCGATTGGTTCGCTCGGCAATCAGCACGCTGCAAGAGTTCGGGATGCGCTTCGGCGCCTTCACGGATCGGGAGCGAACGCGCGTCGGTGTCGCGCTGGAAGAGTCTCTGCTGAACGCCATCATCCACGGCAACTTGGAAGTCAGTTCAAAGCTGCGCGATCTCGATGACGGTTCGTATGAGAAGTTGATCGCGTTGCGAGTCGGTAAGTCGCCGTACAAAGATCGCCGCGTCGAAGTGGTCGCGCAGTTCTCAGCAGAACAAGTTGAGTTTGTGATCCGCGATGAAGGCCCGGGCTTCGATGTCAGCCAACTTCCCGACCCGACCGATCCTGAAAATGTCGCTCGTGCCCACGGCCGTAGCGTGTTGCTGATGCGGACCTTCATGGACGAAGTCTCGTACAACGAAACTGGCAACCAAGTCACACTCATGAAGCGCAAGGCTGGAGCGGCGGCACCGGCCCACGCCTAACAACCTGTTGAGAACACGTTGGGTAAGCGTCTCGCTTGCCCGAGAATGCCGTTGAAAAAAGGGCAAGCCAAAGGCTTGCCCTTTTTTCTTCAATAGGCGGCTAAGGAACAGATTCAAAACAACTTCCCGCCTTTGTGCTTGTTCCCTCCCCGCCGAGGGGAGGGAGGAAACCGAGAAGTTGTTTCGCACCGAATCCCAAGGAACAGACACGCAATACACTTCGCGCGTCCGAAAATGACGCTCGGTCATTCAACCGCGCGGGCAACGCCCCGCGCGTCGAGTGACGTGGGAGGCCGTTTTGCCGCATTCGCGCGAGGCGTTGCCCACGCGGTTAAACGAGACACTGGGCCTCACTATTGGCCGCGCGAGATATAACCGCCTGTTGAGAAACGTAGAGTAGGCGGCTCGCCTGCTCGCATTTCTGGCTGGAAAACACAGGTTTCTGGTTGGGAAACACAGGCGATCCGCCTGTGCTAAGGGTTATTCAACAGGCTGCTAAGGAGCGGGACCGCAATCACTTTCCGAACTCAAACGTGTGTGGCTGGGGTCGGCGGTTCGCCGCCCCCAGATTGGGGTGAATCCCGCTTCGCTGGGGGCCGCGAAGCGCCGACCCCAGTCACACTCGGGAAGTGATTGCGGCCCCGTCCCTAAGGCGGCCGGAAAGACTTGTCTGATCCACACCAACCCGAAGTGTGAACGACGGCGAAGTCTATCGACGACCTCGTTCACACTTCGGGTTGGTGTATCCGGGTAAATCCTTTCTTGCCGGTCGTCTAAGACCTGACAAGGCACCATGTGCTTGTTCCGTGTCCTCGCTCATGCTTCGGGTTCGTGTGAGTCACATCATCGGCCATCGCCGCCGAAGCACGTCTGGATGTTCAATTTTCTGAGCATTCGGGGCGCACCGAAACCGCCATCACGTCACACCGGAGCCCCACCTCTGCGCGAAACCTCAAGCTTCGTCAAACCACCGAAAGTGTTGGCTGAACTACCCCTTGCGGGGCCGCGAATGCGGGATAGGCAGTCTCGGTCGAGTTGTCTTTGCTGGAGTTCTAAAGAAATGGAGGCACGTTGACCGAATTGATAGGATAGCTACAATCGGCACCTACGGAAGGATCGGTAATATCCGCACAATCTGCCGGTGACTACCGAAACTACTCAAACGACCAGCGGCCTCTCTCTCGGAGGGAGTCTGGAGAGACAACGGACTGTGGTGTGCGGCCTCCCCCGCCGCACTCTTGGAAAGGATGGATCGCCCCATGCAGAAGACCGTGTTCACGACTGGCGAGGCTGCCAAGATTTGCAAGGTCAGCCAACAGACAATCATTCGCTGTTTTGATTCGGGTCAGTTGCGCGGTTTTCGCGTTCCCGGATCGCGATTCCGCCGCATCCCGCGAGACATTCTGTTCCGCTTCATGAAAGACAACGGCATTCCGACGGATGCCCTCGAAAGCGGGCGTCGCAAGGCGTTGATCGTCGATGACGACGAGGAACTGGTCGAACTGATCCGAGATGCCCTCGAAGCCGATGGCCGATTCGAGATTCGGATCGCCAACAATGGCTTCGACGCGGGGATGATGGTGAAGGAGTATCGTCCGGATATCATCGTCTTGGACGTGATGCTGCCGGACATCAACGGCAAGGAGGTCTGCCAGCGGGTCCGCATGGATTCGGCCCTCGATGGGACTCAGATCATCTGCATCAGCGGCATGGTCGAGGCCGACAAGATCGCCGACTTGAAAGAGTGCGGCGCGAACGACTTCCTCCAGAAGCCGTTCGAGGTCGAGTTTTTGGTGGATCGCATGTGCAAGCTGCTGGATGTCGAACCTGCGGGAAAATGATCGACCGGCGAGGCCACAATGAATTGAAGTGACGAGGACGGTGGTTCGCCATCGTCCTCGTTTTCGTTTCTCGACCGGAATGCTTCGCCATGGACATCCTCCCGATACTGGTCTCCAATCCCAACGCTGATGTCTCACGGGCGAGTGAGTTCATTCTGCCGGACGCTGGAAAACTCGAAGCGTTGGCGGAATTCGCCGCCGGAGCGGGTCATGAGATCAACAACCCGCTCGCGACGATTATTGGTCGGGCGCAGATGCTGTTGAAGGACGAGCGCGATCCGCAGCGGAGGCAGATGCTGCTGTCCATCGGTGCCCAAGCGTACCGCGTCCGAGACATGATCGGTGACGCGATGCTCTTCGGTCGGCCGCCGGTCCCCGAACTTCAATCGGTGAACTTGGCGGACGTGATCGAGACCGTCGTTCAGCAGCAAGCCGAAGAGTTGGCAAGTGACTGCTGCACGACCGTCGTTGATGTTTCGAGTTCGCTCTCGCTACAAGCCGATTCGACGCAGTTGTCGATCGTGTTGACCGAGCTGATGCGAAATAGTCGCCAAGCTTGGCAAGCGGTCGGGGGCGGCGAGATTCAAATTCGAGCGAGTTTGCTCGGCGAGTTCGCTCTCATCGAGATCGAGGATCACGGGCAAGGCTTCACGGAACTCGAACGGCAGCACGCCTTCAATCCCTTCTATTCGGGACGCCAAGCGGGACGAGGACTCGGTTTCGGGCTGTCCAAATGCTGGCGCATCGTCGAGCAACACGGCGGGCGAATAGAAATCGAATCGACTCCCGGCGGAACCACGATCGTTCGAGTGAGCTGGCCATCGGCCAACGGAGAGTGAAGTGCGCCGCTGATCGGTGAGGCCGCGGCCAATACCAACCCGAAGCGTGAGCGAGGAGTTGCGGTTAGATCCCCCCTCACGCTTCGGGTTGGTGTGCGAAGGGCGGCCTGTCGTGGCAGTCGTGACGGCTGTGCGGGTCGTAGCAATCGAGACGTGGCCGATGTGGCGTTTCATCAACGCGATTGGCTTCCTCCACTCGATTTGTGCGGTAGATTTCCCGCAGCCGTTGGAAAGCCTTTTTCCGACAAATTGCCCCGCCACGATTCTTCCTCAGCGAGTCTCACTATGCCGTCTCAGGCCAAGCTCAAAGGCATCTTTACTCCGAACATCGTGCCGCTCGATTCCAAGGGCGAGATTCACGAGAGCGAACTGCGGAGGTACATCGACTGGCTGATCGCCAAGGGTGTGCATGGTCTCTATCCGAACGGCTCGACGGGTGAGTTCACGCGGTTCACGGCCGAAGAACGCATCCGCATCATGGAGATCATTTGCCATCAGGTGCGCGGCCGTGTCCCTGTGCTGGCGGGGGCCGCCGAAGCGAACGTCAAAGAGACGATCAAAGCGTGTGAGAAGTACTACGAGATGGGAGCGACCGCCGTCGCGATTGTCGCTCCGTACTACTTCAAGCTCAGCCCGCGAGCCGTCTATGCGTACTTCAAGGAGATCGGCGACAACACGCCAATCGACGTGACGCTCTACAACATCCCGATGTTTGCCAGCCCGATTGATGTCCCCACGATCCAGCGACTCGCCGACGAATGCCCGCGCGTGACGGGGATCAAGGATTCATCCGGCGACATCCCGAACATGATCCGCATGATTCAGGCCGTGCGCCCGAACCGACCCGACTTCAGCTTCCTCACCGGCTGGGATGCGGCTCTGATGCCGATGTTGCTCGTCGGTTGTGATGGCGGGACGAATGCCAGCTCGGGCGTCGTCCCCGAACTGACTCGCAAGCTCTACGATCTGACGACCGCGTACCGGATCGACGAAGCGCGCGATCTGCAATACGACATCGTGACCCTCTTCGACGCGATGCTCTATTCGGCCGAGTTCCCCGACGGCTTCCGCACGGCCGTTCGCCTGCGCGGCTTCGATACGGGAGTCGGTCGCCAGCCGTTGTCGGACGAACAACAGACCGATCTGGCAGCGCTCGCCAACAAGTTGCAGTGCATGTTGTCGAATCACGGCTTCACAGACGAACCACTCTGCGGTTGCCCACTCCCCGGCGGTGCGAAGGACTCCAGCCCCGAAGAGGTCTCAACGATCGTGCAAGCGGTCGTGGCCGAGCTGAAGCGACGCGGGTTGGCCTGATATGCGCCATCGTAGGATGGACGCCTCGTCCGTCCCCGCGTTCGTTCCAAATGGTCATGACTCGGTTGACACGACTCGGACGGACGGGGCGCCCATCCTACGGGGCCATCGTTTCAGGCATCGCATCGACACGACTGGGAATGGAACGTAATCTCCGGCCCGCTTGGCGACGTGTTGGCGTTGGTCGTGAACGTTTGGAACGTTCGCCCCAACGCGGTCGCGGTGTGATGTTTCACTCGTCACCGCGCGGCATGTCAGACGGACGGCAACCCGAGGAGAGAACCTGTCGTGAATGCTCATCAACACCGCGTCGGTTTGTCTCGGCGTGAATTGCTTCAGGCGGGGTACTCCGGCCTGCTGGGTTTGAGCTTGCCAACCGTGTTGGGTGGCCGAGCGGCTGCGGAGTCGGCCGCAACCTCTGAGGCCAAGCCGCGAGCGAAGTCGGTTGTCATAGTCTTCTTGACCGGCGCGGCCAGTCACCACGACACCTTCGACATGAAGCCCGATGCGCCGAAGGAGATTCGTGGCGACTTTCAGTCGATCGCCACGTCGATCCCCGGCTACTCGATCTGCGAGCATCTGCCACACTTGGCCGCACGCTCTTCGAAGTACGCCGTCGTCCGATCGCTCTCGCACAACGACAACAACCACTTGATGTCCACGCATCACGTCCTGACGGGTGAGAAACAACCGGGCGGGTTCTTCGACAAGGTGGCGTCGCGCGATGACTGGCCGAGTTACTCGTCGGCGCTGGCGTATTTGAAGCCACGTCACGATGGCATTCCCAGCGGCGTGAATTTGCCGACGTACTTGCGCGAAGGGCCGCTCACGTGGCCCGGTCAGCACGCGGGGTTTCTCGGCCAGAACTTCGATCCGTGGCAGATCACCGGCGATCCGAACAAGCCGGACTTCAAAGTCGATGCCCTGACGCTCGCGCCGGGAATGGATGTCACGCATCTCGGACGACGACAGTCGCTGTTGCAAGAATTCAATCGGCAGCAGTCTCGGCTGGAAGAGGTCGCTCAGTCGGTGCGATTGCAACGCGACCAACACCTGGCGATCTCGATGCTCACGTCGAGTCGTCTCGCTCAAGCGTTTGATCTCCAGCGCGAGCCTGATGCCGTCCGTGATCGCTACGGTCGGAACGAGACGGGCCAGTCGCTGTTGCTCGCGCGGCGGCTCGTCGAAGCGGGCGTGCCGATCGTTCAAGCCAACATTGGGCGAGTCCAAAATTGGGACAGTCACGGCGACATCTTTCCGACGTTGAAGGGCCGCTTGTTACCGCCGCTTGATCTCGGCGTGTCCGCGCTGCTCGACGATCTCGATTCGCGCGGGTTGCTCGATGAAACGCTCGTGATGATGCTCGGTGAGTTCGGTCGCACGCCGAAGATCAACAACACGGGCGGTCGCGATCACTGGGGACCGTGCTTCTTCGGTCTCTTCGCCGGAGCAGGCGTGCAACCCGGCCAAGTCATCGGACGCTCCGACGCCGAGGGAGGCTATCCCGTGACGCGAGCCTATTCGCCCAACGATGTCGGCGCGACGGTCTATCACTTACTCGGCATCCCGGCGGAAGTCGAAGTCCGCGACCGACTCAACCGCCCCGTCCGCCTCAACCGAGGTGACGTGATCGAGCCTCTCTTCACCGGGGCGACGGTGTGAGGATTGGCGGATCAGCAAGTGTCGCTTTTACGCTCCGTGAAAGGACGTTCTTTCGCGGAGCGTAAGAAGGCCGTCGCGACAATTGTTTCGGTTCATCCGCCGTTTGGGGTAGTGCTGGTTCACGACAGATGTCCGCCGTCAGCGGTTTTCATCCCGGAGGGGTCACAGCGTTCACCTCCCGGCTAATCGCGAACATCCCTTCAGGATGAAGAATCGGATCAACTTCCGTCTCGATCCCGTCAAGATGCCCCCCCCAAAGCTTCGGGTGATTCAGAAAACAGCTTGTTTTCAAGGTGCCACGGTCACCCACCACAATGCCTCTAACGTTTGTTGTGGCCGACCGAGTTCTTCGGACAGATTCTCAGCCACATCGTCTCGATCCTTCGCTTGCGCGTCCGGCTTTAATGCGTGCAAACACCACACGAACTACAGCAGTTCCTGAATCACTGTGCCGCCGTCGAGGACTCGCAATTCCGCGCGGGCTTGTGCATCGAGGCCCGCCAACTCAGTGATCGTCGTGCCGACCATGCGCGGCGTGATGGCCGTCGTGATGGGGGCTTCGGCGTACTTGTCGCTCGCGCCGATGACTCGTCCCGGCTGAATGCCTCCGCCAGACCAGAGTGAGAAGTAGCAACCGGGCCAGTGGTCGCGAGCGGCTCGGTTGGAGATGCGCGGCGTCCGGCCGAACTCGCCCATCGCCACGACCAAAGTGGAGGAAGCCAATCCTCGCGCGGCGAGATCATCCAGCAAGGCGGCGAAGGCGCGATCGAAGATCGGGCCGTGCATGTCTTGCAGCAACTCAAAGTTGTAGATGTGCGTGTCCCAACCGAAGTCACAGTTGGGCGTCATGCACTCGACGTACTCGGACCAATTGACCTGAATGTAGGGCACGCCCGCCTCGACAAGTCGCCGCGCGAGCAAACAACTCTGCCCGAACGTCGTCCGCCCGTAGGCATCCCGCGACGACTGTGATTCTTGAGTCAGATCGAACGCGGCGCGGGCCTGAGGACTCGTGATCAGTCCATACGCGCGCTGGTACGAACGATCCCATTCCGAGAGGCCCGCGCGGTCGAGCTGCCTCACGGTCGCATCGAGTCGCGCCCGGACATCGTTGCGATCGGAGATCCGGTTCGGCGTCAGCCCCTCCAGCAGTTGGAGCGACGGGATTTCGACCGCACCTTCGTCCGAGCAACTGACCATGAACGGATCGGCCGCTTTGCCGAATTTGCCGCCGCCGTAACCATCAACTCGGCGAACGACGTCGCGCGGGATGCCTCGCCCGACCATCACGAACGGCGGCAGCGAACCCTTATGTCCGCGATGCTTCCCGACGATGGAACCGAAGCTCGGTTGCACCGGCTCGGGACGTTCCTCAAATCCGGTCAGTCCAACAGTTCCCGCATCGGGGTGTCCCGACTGAGTCGTCACATGCGAACGGATGAGCGAGAGCCGGTCGCTCCGCGCGGCCAGCTTCGGGAAGAGTTCACTGTAATAGACGCCCGGCTGCTGAGTCGCGATCGGCGCGAACGGGCCGCGATACTCGGTCGGTGCATGCGGCTTCGGATCGAACGTGTCGATGTGACTCGGCGCCCCCCACAGCCAAACGAAGATGACTGACTTCGCCCGCGCCGTCGAAGCGGCCTGAACGTCTCCTGTCGCGCCGAGCATCAGTCCCGCCGGAACCGATGCTCCGATCTTCAAGAACGACCGCCGACCGATCCCGCGTCCCGTGCTTGCCCGAAAGGAACCGATGTCAAACATGGCGTGGTCTCGCGCAAGGAGTTCACAAAATACCTCTCCGCAAACCTCACCCCTCGCCCCTGCTTTGCGGTGAGAGGGGCCGGGGGTGACGGGTTCTTGAGTAGGCTCGAAAACGATGGAAGTCACTGCACGAATCGGCTCGACAAAACAGGGCCGTTCTACAGCGCGATGGCATTGGAGCATGGTTCGTCACCTTGAGCCACCCCGGCCGGAACGCTGCCGTGCCATCGCCTGTTCAATTTTGGGTGCCACGGTCACGGAGCTTCGACGTGCCCGTGCGTGAAAGTGAAGGCTGTTTCTCGTTCTCACGGCCACGTCGAAGCTCCGTGACCGCGGCACTCCATCCCCTAGATTCAAACCGGCGACGGATCTGGGACGTTGCCGAGCCAGTTCAACCGCTTCCCATTGAAGCGACTCTGCGAAACGAATAGCTTCCGCGATTGAATCGCTTACCGTTGGAAATGACGCTGGAAAGAAGTTGGAAAGAGGCTCATGACACCGCGACCTTTCGTTCGTTTGCAT
Organism: Schlesneria paludicola DSM 18645; assembly: GCA_945862235.1. Taxonomy (GTDB): domain Bacteria; phylum Planctomycetota; class Planctomycetia; order Planctomycetales; family Planctomycetaceae; genus Schlesneria; species Schlesneria paludicola_A. Next base: position 2,900 of record CAMAYU010000156.1, on the reverse strand, counting down.
CCCGAAGACACCATCGCCGTCGCCGCGCGGAATGTTCCCGCCGGGACGACGTTCTCATTTGATGGCGGTTCCGAACGGACGACGCTCGAAGCGATCGACATGGGTCACAAGGTCGCCTTGCGTCCGATTGACGCAGGTCAGCCGATCAAGAAGTTTGGACAGACGATCGGCTTCGCGTCGCAGGCGATTGCGGCGGGGGCGTGGATTCATACTCACAACGTCGCGGCGGGAGACTTGAAGCTCGACTACGCCTTCTGCTCGGAAGTTCCCGTTCCGCTGACACCGATCACCGGCCGAACTTTCATGGGCTACCGCAGGCCCGACGGTCGCGCGGCGACTCGCAATTACATCGGCATCGTTTCGACGGTGAACTGTTCGGCCACAACGTCGAAGTACGCGGCTCAGAAGTTTGAGAACGCGCTCTTGGAACAGTTCCCGAACGTCGATGGCGTCATCCCGCTGATCCACAAGATGGGCTGCGCGATTCAGTACGGCGGCGAAGATCATCAGCAGTTGACGCGCACGCTGGCCGGGTTCGCAAAGCATCCGAACATCGGCGCGTACCTCGTCATCGGCCTCGGGTGCGAGACCGGCCAAGCGTCGTTTCTCGTCGAGAACGGCGGACTGATCCAGCTTGGTGGGACGGAGCAACTCACCACGAAGAAGCCTTTGGTGATGAACATCCAAGAGCAGGGTGGTGTTGCTAAGACCGTGAAACGGGCCGTCGATGCGATCCGCGAACTGCTGCCTGAAGTCAACAACGTGCAGCGTGTGCCGATCCCGGTTTCGGAAATCATGCTCGGTCTGAACTGCGGCGGCAGCGACGGCAACAGCGGAACGACGGCCAATCCGGCGCTCGGCTATTGCACCGACTTGCTCGTCGCGCACGGCGGGACATCGGTCTTGGCCGAGACGCCGGAAGCGGTTGGCGGCGAACATCTCCTCACGCGGAGATCGGTCACGCCACAGGTGGCTCAAGCGATGCTCGACCGAATTCAATGGTGGGTCGATTACACGGCGCTGTTCGGTCAGCGCGTCGATATCAACCCATCGGTCGGCAACAAAAAGGGGGGGCTGACTACGATCTATGAGAAGTCGCTCGGCGCGATCGCGAAGGGGGGCACGACGGCACTCAAGGCGGTCTACAAGTACGCCGAGGCGGTGAAAGAGAAGGGCTTCGTCTTTATGGACACACCCGGCTACGACCCCGCTTCGGTCACGGGCCTTATCGCGGGCGGAGCCAACGTCGTCTGCTTCACGACCGGACGCGGAAGCTGCTTCGGCTGCAAGCCCACGCCGTCCATCAAGGTCGCCACCAACACACCGATGTACAACCGTATGGTCGATGACATGGACATCAACGCCGGCCGCATCCTCGATGGAGCCACGGTCGAAGAAGTCGGCCGCGAAATTTTTGAGGAAGTCATCGCCGTCGCCAGCGGCAAAAAAACCAAGAGCGAAGCCCAAGGAATCGGCGACGAAGAGTTCTGCCCGTGGACCTCCGGGCCGATCACGTGAGAGTCGCACAAGACCGTGCCATGACCGAACCCATTGCCTACCTGAACGGTGAGTACCTGCCGATCTCTCGCGCGTCCTTGCATGTCTTCGACCTCGGTGTCGTTGGCGGGGCGTCGGTGACGGAGATGATCCGGACGTTTGGTCACGCGCCGTTTCGGTTTGAGGAACATCTCGCACGACTCGAACGGTCGCTCGTGAGTGTGGGCTTTGATCCGAGGCTGACGATGGCCGAACTCAAGGTGATCGGCGAACGGGTCATTGTTGAGAACGCGCGGCTCATCCCGGCGCAGCATGATCTCGGCTTGATCATCTTCGTCACGGCGGGACAGAACCTGACGTACCTCGGTCACGCGGGCCGAGACCTCGCGCGGCGAGCGACCGTCTGCGTGCATACATTTCCGCTGCCGTTCGAGTTATGGGCGGAGAAGTATCAGTCAGGCCTGAGCCTCGTCACGGTGCCAACACGCAGCATTCCGGACGATGTTCTCGACCCGCGTATCAAACATCGCAGTCGGCTGCACTGGCACGTTGCGGAGCGTGAGGCCCGGAAAATCGATGCGACTGCGTCGGCGGTGCTCACCGATCACGAGGGACATCTCACCGAGACGGCCGCCGGAAATATTTGGTTCGTGCGCGGCAACAGGCTCTTCACGCCAAGCCGCCACATTTTGGAAGGAGTCAGTCGCGGTGTCGTATTAGAACTGGCAGATGAAGCAGGACTCACCACGAACATCGGCGACTACGACGCGATGGAACTCGCCGCAGCCGACGAAGCCTTTGTGACTTCCACCCCCGCATGCTTGCTGCCTGTGACGAAGTTCAACGGCCAACCGATTGGAAACGGCCAGCCCGGCCCGCTCTTTCAACAGTTGATCGAGCGCTGGAACGGCCTCGTCAGTCTCAACATCGCCGAGCAGATGCGGCGCGGTGCGTCCGATCGCAATGCGTAACAGGCTCGCCTAATACTACATCGCCAATTGTGTTGGGTTCAGTTTCTTTTTGGGGGCGTTTTTTTGCGGCGAGGTTACGTTGTTGGTGATAGGCGATGGTGTTTGCAGTTTGTTGGATGTCGGTCGTTTGGCGGTGGTTTCTCTGCCAGACTTGGCAGCGTTGGGCTAGGGCGCGGCGGGTTTATTCCAGTGTGATCTCGGGATTTGTTTTCCCGCAGGCGATCCGTTTGTTCGGCGAGGAACCCCGTCAAGTTGGCGCACATCGTTAGATGGTGCACGTCGCCGTATGGCGGATCAGCGACACGTAGCTGCGGCCTTCGAAGTGCGAGAAGCCGAGTTCGCTCTTGCCGACGCCGAAGAGGTGTTCGATGTTCCAGCGGAGGAACGCGATCCGCAGCAGTCGGTCCAGCGGTGTGTCGGAGGGGGCGTTCG
>CAMAYU010000155.1 GCA_945862235.1 Schlesneria paludicola DSM 18645 | reverse complement strand
CGTAATGACCGGTTGCGAGCTTGTCCCTCGCCAAGGCTCAACGGGCTGCGCCATCGCCTTGTTCACGAACAAGCCGGGGTCAGGTGGTTCAAAGTTCATTTTTCGCCGCGAAAAATGAACTTTGAACCACCTGACCCCGGCTTGTTCGTGAACAAGGCGATGGCGCAGCCCGTTGAGCCTTGGCGAGGGACAAGCTCGCAACCGGTCATTACGATGCCATCGCCGTTTCGACCCCGCTCTCGTGAGGAACCGTTGCGATGTTTCAGGCCGTTCGTTTTGGGTTGGCTGTCGTACTTGGACTGCATCTCTCTCTGAGTCTGTTCGCTCAGGAGCCGAAGAAGCCCGTCATCCCTCACGCGCAGGATAAGCCGCCGAACGATCCCCGCGATCCGGAGACCGCGGCGAAGATGATGACGGTCCCCGAGGGCTTCACTGTCGAGGTCGTCGCCGCCGAGCCGGACATCGTGAACCCCGTCGCGATGGCGATTGATGAACGAGGCCGGTTCTGGATCACCGAGTCGCTCGAATACCCGCGCCGCGAACCGGGTGTCGGGAAGGACCGCGTCAAAATCTGTGAGGACACCGATGGCGACGGCAAGATGGACAAGTTCACCGTCTTCCTCGATGGCCTCAACATCCCGAGCGGCATCGCGGTCGGACACGGCGGCATCTGGATTGCGAACTCGCCCGACATCCTGTTCGTCCCCGACGCCGATCGTGACGGCAAGCCCGATGGTCCGGCGCAAGTCGTTGTCACCGGCTTCGGTCGCACCGATACGCATGAGCTACCGAACTCGCTGACGTGGGGACCGGATGGCTGGCTGTATGGCCTGAACGGTGTCTTCAATTACTCGCACGTCAAGTACCCGAAGGAGAACCCGAACTTCAAAGAGGATCACAAAGGCTGGTCGCTGACCTGCGCGATGTTCCGCATTCATCCGCGGACGCGCGAGTTCCAGGTCTTCTGCGAGGGGACGAGCAACCCGTGGGGGATCGCCTTCAACGACGAGGGCGAAGCGTTCATCAGCGCGTGCGTGATCGACCATCTGTGGCATCTGGTCGAGACCGGCTACTACCACCGTCAGGGCGGCCCGTATCCGCCGTTCACGTGGAAGATCGAGAGCATCGTCAAGCACAAGCATCAGAAGGCGGCCTACTGCGGCATCCACTACTTCGACAGCGACGCCTATCCCGAGCAGTACCGAGGCAAGCTCTACATGGGCAACATCCACGGCGGCTGCATCAACGTCGATCGGATCGAGCGAGACGGCTCGACGTATAAGGGCTTCGGCGAACCCGACTTCCTGACGGCGAACGATGCGTGGTTCATGCCGGTCGTGCAGAAGACCGGCCCCGACGGCTGCCTCTACATTCTGGACTGGTACGACCGCTACCACTGCTATCAGGACGCCAACCGAGACCCCGCCGGCATCGACCGCCTGAAGGGCCGCCTCTACCGAGTCCGCTACAAGGACTCCCCCCGCACGCCCAAGGGCTTTGATCTGGCGAAGGAGACCGACGAGCAACTCATCGAACGGCTGGGAGCAAAGAACGACTTCATCCGCTGGACGGCGACGCGGCTGTTGCAGGAGCGAGGGACTGCGAACTTCACTCCACAACTCTTTCAAAATTTCCTGAACACTCGGCTTCAACCGTCAGTCATCCACAGTCGGCAAGCCATGTTTGTGATCGCTGCCATCACACCAAATTTGAACGACGACATGTTCAGTCGGTTTGTCAGCTCATTGATCTTTATGAGCCCCTCCGCTGACGAACTAAAACTCAGACAATCTTGGATGATTCGGATCCTTGGTGACACTCCAAGACAATCACAACGAATGGCGAAATCACTCGATTCAATGCCAGCGAAGTTCGATGTTAAGTCCGCTTCACATCAAGAAAGGCTTCAGTACGCCATTCAACTTAACAAGCTGCCGACGAGGTCGTCCGGTGTGCTCAAAGGTTGGCTTACGCTTCTTTCTCATTCTGATGGCGACAAGTTGCTTCCCCAAATCATTTGGCAGAACCTACACCCGCGACTGGAGGAGCAGGCCGATGCGTTTGTGGCCATTCTTTCGGAAAGTGACTTTCTGAAATCCAAGCCCGTCGCCGAACTGATGCCTCGCGTCGCAGACCGCATCCTTGGTCGCCAGAAGTTCGATGCGAAGCCGGTCGCTCAACTCTTCGCTCTGCTGCGGGACGACCATCCGCAGGTCGGACGGCAGGTGCTGGACGTCATCTCGGCCAAGGTGCAGTCGGGCGAGTTGAAGGGGGAGAAACTCGATCAACTCAAGGTGGCGATGGCCGAGCCGATGACGCCGTTGCTCGCGGCACAGGCCACGCATCCGCTGGCGTCGGATGCCGCGTTGCTCGCGGCGAGTTGGGGCGACCCGCGCGGGTTGCCTCAGGTTCGTCGATCGTTCACCACGCGCGGCGTGCAGGCGGACTTGCGATTGAAGTCGCTGTCCGCACTCATCTCGGCGAAAGATGACGGCGTGCTGTCGGCGGTCTCGGACGTGCTCGCCGACAAGGACCAAGCGGCCGAGTTCAAATCGCAGGTACTGCTCGCGATCGCCCGGCTGGAAGACGCGAAGGTTGCGGACGCCATCCTCATTCAGTTTGCCGCGATGGAGCCGAGCCTCCAGCCGTCGGCCATCGAACTGCTGACTCAACGAGCAAGCTGGTCGATGCGATTACTAGCTCAAATCGGCGAGAAGAAGATCGCGGCGACGGCCATCAATCTGAATCAGGCCCGCCGCATCCAGGCCCTCAAGGACAAGGATCTCAGCGAGCTGCTCAACCGCCACTGGGGCCAGGTGCGCGACACCCGCAACCCCGACCGCGACAAGGTCGTCGCCGAGATGAAGTCGCTGATCCGAAACGAAAAAACTCCGGGCGATCCTTTCGCCGGTGAAAAGGTGTTCAAACGAGTCTGCGCGGCGTGCCACAAGATCTACGGCGAAGGCCCCGACATCGGCCCCGACATCACCTTGAACGGCCGCAACGATTTCAACCAACTCCTCTCGAACGTGTTCGACCCGAGCCTCGTGATCGGAGCCGGTTATCGCGTCTGTACCGTCGTGACAACCTCCGGCCGAGTGCAAAGCGGCCTCTTGGTCGAAGACAGTCTGCAGCGCGTGGTCCTCAAGCCCGTCGATGTGGGGGCCAAGAGTCGAACTGTCGCGGCATCAGATGCTCCCGTCGCCGTCGCCGTCGGCAAGCAGGAAGTCATCCCGCGCGACGAGATCGACGAGTTCAAACTCAACGAACTGTCCCTGATGCCCGAGGGCTTGGAGAAGCAACTCACCCCGCAGGAGATCATCGACCTGTTCGCCTTCATCACGCTCGACAAACATCCGAAAGACCCGTCGGCGAAGAGACTGCCCGGCGTGTCAGCCGTCTCGCCACGCAACAGCCTCAACCCCACCGAATTCGCCGTTATGGTGGGCGAAATCCTGCCCGGCTTCTCGACCAGTGAATCAGGAGAACTCGGCGTCGGCCTCCTCATCGAACACTTCGGCCGAGACAACGTCCTGCGCACGCATCCCGTCAACCGCGACAAGCCGTGCGTCCTGTCGATGAAGCTCACCCCACCCGCCGACAAGAAAACCAAACTGATCCTCGACGTGGCCCACGACGCACGCGGCGATTGGCGACTGGTCGTCCGAGGCAACGGCCAACGCATGGCTGACGAGATGATCTCAAAAGAAACCTGCTCGAAAGGTTGGCGCACGCTCAGCATCGACCTCACCAAATTCGCCGGACAAGAACTCAAGCTCGACCTCGTCAACCAAGCCAACGACTGGTCCAACGAGTTCGGCTACTGGGGCGGAGCGAGGATCATCAGCGAGTGACACAGATCGGACTCCGGAAAAATGGCACTTCTCTCCCGAACAGACATCGAATCGGCACCGTCCCGCATGGGTGAACTGGCTCAGGCACGCAGTATGTCGCTGGAGCTGTTGGTGGTCGGCGGAGCGGCGATGGTCTTGGGCTACAACGCGCGGGCTTCAACACATGACATCGACGCGGTGATCCTTGAACCAACTTCGGCGGCGGAAGTTCGATTGATAGCCGCTGACGTGGCGGTGGAGTTGGGCTGGCCAAACGACTGGTTCAACGACGGGGCGAAGGGTTTCGTGCGCGGACGGCAACGCGGGCGGTTACTATTCGAGGCCGTTGGCATCCGGGTTTTCCAGCCACCGGTCGAACAGTTGCTCGCCATGAAACTGAGTGCCTGGCGCGACGATGTCGATATCGGCGATGCCTCGATCCTGCTTCAAGCAGTTCGAGAGTCGTTGGCACGCGACGAAGTTTGGAGCCTCTTGGAGCCGTACCTCATTCCAGGACGCGAGTTGACCGCCAGCTTTGCCCTGGATGACTTGTGGGAAACGCCATGATGAGTTTGATTGAAAAATTGGCGAATGCCGCGCTGGCTCGCGACGCACTCCAGGTTCGCGCCTTGGCGCAAGAACTGTTCCGGTCGTCGCCGCTGCTGTCGGGTCTAGCCCAGCCAGCAACATCCAGCCCCGAAGCGTTGGTCGTTGCCGCCGCACTTGTAGAGCTTTTGGCCTTCCGCAAGCACGTCGCTGCACCCGCGTGGACGGTTGCAATCGGCGGTTTGGACACGCCATTTCACTTGCTGAGTGCGGCAGATCGAATGCCCCGATTGCGCGCGTGGTGCGAGGCTGAAGCTCCGGAACCACTCCGCCGCAGAAAGCTGTTCGCTCCTCCCGATTATCTCAGTGAGGTGTGACTCGCGTGGCAGAGATCGAATCGCCGGAAGTGACGAAGCCGATTCAACTCGTTGGATCACAGCGTCAGCCCAACCCGCGAATTGGCAGGCCCTCGCACAGTTGTTGTGGGATGCGCTGGAACTGGTCGTCGTACTCGCGGTGCGAGTCGATGCCGAGGTGGAGCAGGATCGTGGCGGCGAGGTCCGCCGGGCCGACCGGGTTGTCGGTGACGTAGCCGCCCGTGCTACCGGTCGCGCCGTAAACCTGTCCGCCGCGCACGCCTCCGCCCGCGAGTAACACTGTGAACGCATGAGGCCAGTGGTCGCGGCCGGTTTTCTCGGTCATGCCGTTCTGTGTGATGAGGCCGATGCGCGGCGAACGCCCGAACTCACCCGACACCACGACGAGCGTCGAATCAAGCAACCCGCGCGCGTGCAGGTCTTCAAGGAACATGGCGAGCGACTGGTCGAACGGCGGGCAGAGACCCTCACGCAGTTTAGAAAAGTTCTGGTGATGCGTGTCCCAGTGAGGTGAAACCTTGTCGAAGCGGCTGTCGTCGTCCCAGTTGACTGTCACCAGTGAGACCCCCGCTTCAACGAGTCGCCGTGCCGCGAGCAGGCTCTGTCCAAACTTCGTTCTACCGTAACGATCACGCAGCGCGGCGGCTTCGCGATGCAGATCGAAGGCACCCGCCGCGCCAGCGGTTTCAATCGTCGAGAACGCCTGCTCGTAATGTGAGTCGCTCAATGAGACCGTTCGTCCCTCGACCCGGTTCGTCGTTCGAGACAGTTGAGCGTGAAGTCGCCGTCGTTGCTGAAACCGCGCGGCGGGAATGTCGTTGTGTAGCGAGAGACCTTCCACACCGAAGCTGCTTGATGTGGGGTCGCCTTGCACGAGGAACGGATTGAATTGCTCGCCCATGCGTCCGCCCGTTTGACCGGCGATCCGCTTGTCCTGCCCGACGAATTGCGAGTACCACGGCAGCACGATCGAGGCTGGCAGACCACCGTGTTGAGTCCCATAGCGTGCGACGCAGGACGCCAGTGACGGCCAGTCTTGCGGCGTCGCCTGGTCTGTGACCGGGGGACCGAAGTACTCGCGGCCGGTGTAGATTTCGCTGCACGCCGGGCCGTGAACATTCATGCGATGTGTCATCGACCGTAGCAGGCAGAGCTTGTCCACTTGCCGCGCGAGATGAGGCAGATGTTCGCACAGAGAGATCCCGGGAACATTGGTCGCGATCGGCTGGAACTCACCACGAATTTCGGCGGGAGCTTCCGGCTTCATATCCCACAGGTCGATGTGACTCGGACCGCCGAAGAGAAAAATGAAGACGCACGAATTGGGACGATGCTTGGCGGCAACGGGTGCGGCGGAGGCGGCACGCATCGCAGACAACTCGGCGGAGGTCAGCCCCAACAGCGAGAGACCACCGGCAATCAGCGACTGACGGCGCGTGTACTCAGGCACCGGCATCGCTCGGCTCATGACTCACTCCCCGAGTTGTTGACGGTCCTCTCGAAGTCCGGCTCATACATCACACGGTCATTGATGAGGCATTCTTGGTGAGCCGGGCGGCGTCAGCCCCCGGACTTTTCACCACAGGAGTCCGGGGGCTGACGCCCAATGGCACTCACTTTGTCATTCACTCCGTGAGCGGCACGGTGCTAGCCGCCGGTTCTTTGCTTGGAAACACAACTCCGTTTACCGGCGGCTAGCGCCGTGCCGCTCAAAGTGAGTGCCATTGGGCTGACGCCGCCCGGCTCACCAAAACTGCACCGCAGAAACGTCTCATCGAAGACTGCACGAGGTATCGCTTTGTGGGCCGAACTTCAGCCCGGCACCAAAATCTCTCACTTCTGTTCCAGCTCGGTCAGTTGGCGGCGAGCCTCTTCATCGGATGGATACCGCCCTTCGGCCTGCCAGCGACGATACTGAGCCTCGAAGTCGGCGACCACACCTTTCTTGTCGAGGCGATCCTGTTCGACCATGCGGTCGATGAAGAGGACACCGTCGAGGTGATCGCTTTCGTGCTGCACGGCTCGCGCGGCCAGCTCGTCCAAGGCATACTCGAAACACTCGCCCTTCAGATTGAAGGCTTCGATCGCGACCTTCGAGGACCGCAGCACTTGAGCGTACAGACCGGGAAAACTCAGGCAGCCTTCCTCCCCTTCGACCGTTCCCTTGCGACGTAGGAAACGCGGGTTGATGAAGACCAACTCTTCGCTCTTCTCGGCCGCGTCACCGGCAAGATTCAAAATGAACAGGCGATACGGCAGCGCGACCTGATTCGCGGCGAGGCCAATCCCCTTCGCGGCGTACATCAGGTCGAACATCTCCGCCACGACTCGTTCGAGATCGGCATCGACCTTGATGACCGGCTTCGATTTCCAACGCAGGGCCGGATGCGGAAAGGGAACGATTTCCAAAGGCATGGCGAGTCTCAAAAACACAGAACGCGAAAGAACGGCGACCACAACGGCGCGGGATTATAGAAGTGCCTCACGGGACGGTCGAGCAACTCTCTTCAGTAGAGCGGTGACGGGGTGCAGTCGCTCATTGGTGGTAGCCCTGTCGCTCCGCGACAGGAAGCGAGAACACACGAGTGGCGATTGCCGTTGGTTCGAGGTGACTCGGCAGATCAACGCCCCCTGCTGATCGCGCTTCCTGTCGCGGAGCGACAGGGCTACCTTCTCAAAAACGCCTGTTCCACAGCGTGTCCTTCGGGGACCACCAATGAACGACTGCACCCGTGACGGCGGAAATGGAGGCCACGGGAATGATCACAACGCGGCGAGTCCCATCGTGGCGAGAATGACGCACCAGACGAGGCCCAGTGCGTGCCAGAACCAAGCGCAGAGCGTCACGCCCCAGTAGTACTCGTGGTCGTAGCGGTCGGCGAGAGCTTGCACGGTCACGTACACGAGACACAGCAGCGCTACGATGAAGTGCATCGCGTGGAGTGCCGCGACTGCGGCGACAAACGCACCCGCGCCCGTCGGCACTTCGTCGGGAACCAACTGACAGACCAGTTGCGACAGCGCGTGAAACTGAACTCCCACGAACAGCGTGCCCGCGAGTAATGCCGCCCCCAAAGCGCGACGAAACAGACGTTGCCGCTCTCGCTTCACAAAGGCCACTGCTCTCGACAACGCCGCGCTGCCACAGAAGAGAAAGAGCGTACTGGCGGCAAAGGCTGCGGGGATTTGGATCGGCTCGTAGGAGGCGCTCACGGAGTGGTGCGGTCCATCATCGAGACGGGCCGAGTGGAAGATCGGGCTTGCAGCGAAATGGTTCAGCAGCGACGACACGCCAAGACTGGTGGCCAACAACAACACAGACAAAGCAAAGAACGGCAAAGCAAGTTTACTACTGCGTGGCATGATCGAAATCTTGTCAGCGAGGGTCAGGGGCATTGGTATCTGCGCAACTCGTGAGGGCCGGAAAAAGTAGCCGTCAGCGCTCCGCATGACGAGCCTTACGTGTTCGGCGGTATTGGCTCAGACGCAGATTTCCCCAAGGCAAAGGTGGCCGCGGCGTGCAGCACGGACTACTTTTGTCGAACGTGACGTAGGGCGGTTTTTGAATTGTGCTCTACGTGACATGAGTCCAACTTGGCTCGGGATAACTGATCACATGCCGTCTGTGCTGGGAATTTCCGCGTTCTATCATGACTCGGCGGCGGCGTTGGTCGTGGACGGCCGGATCGTGGCGGCGGCTCAGGAAGAACGGTTCTCGCGGATCAAGCACGATGCGAACTTCCCCACGCAGGCGGTCGAGTACTGCCTGCACGAGGCGGGAATTACGCCGAGTGAGATCGACTATGTCTCCTTCTACGAGAAGCCGCTGCTCAAGTTTGACCGGCTGGTCGAAACCTATCTGGCTTATGCACCGCGTGGCTTTCGCTCGTTTCTCGCAGCACTTCCGGTCTGGCTGCGAAAGAAGCTGCATCTGAGGCGAGAGATTCGGAACGGGTTGGGCGGTCAGTTCACGAAACGAATCGTCTTTCCCGAACATCACGAGTCGCACGCGGCCAGTGCGTTCTTTCCCTCGCCGTATGAAGCAGCCGCCATTCTCACCGTCGATGGTGTTGGGGAATGGGCCACGGCCACGTTCGGAACGGGACAGGGGAACAGCATCCAGCTCACGCACGAGCTGCGCTTTCCGCATTCGCTCGGCATGTTGTATTCGGCCTTCACATACTTCTGCGGGTTCAAAGTGAACTCGGGCGAATACAAGCTGATGGGTTTGGCTCCCTACGGTCGGCCGCTCTACGCGGAACTGATTCGCGACAAACTGCTCGAGGTGAAACCGGATGGTTCGTTCCGCTTGAACATGGAGTACTTTCGCTACTGCGCCGGACTGACAATGACCTCGCCGCGATTCGATCGCCTGTTCGGAGGTCCAGCGCGAAAGCCCGAGTCGCCACTGTCAGAGCGTGAGACGAATCTTGCGGCATCGATTCAGTTAGTGACGGAAGAAATCCTGTTAAAGATGGTGCGGCACGTGCATCGACAGACCGGACAGAAGCACTTGTGCTTGGCTGGGGGTGTCGCACTGAATTGCGTGGCGAACGGTCGCATCCTGCGTGAAGGACCGTTCGAGTCGATCTGGATTCAACCGGCCGCTGGCGACGCAGGGGGCGCACTCGGAGCGGCTCTGTTCACTTGGCACCAACTTCTCGGACATCCGCGCCAGCCCCGTCTGCCCGATGGACAGCGAGGAAGCTTCTTAGGACCGCAATCGGACGACACTTCGATTCGACAGGACCTCGAACAGGTGAACGCTCCGTTCGAGTACATGCCTGACGACGAAGCGTTGTGTCGTCGCGTGGCCGAGCTGATCGCTGCGGGGAACGTGGTGGGATGGGTTCAAGGACGGATGGAGTTCGGCCCACGATCACTCGGCGCACGAAGCATTCTCGGCGACGCACGCAACCCGGCGATGCAGTCGGTCATGAATTTGAAGATCAAGTTTCGTGAGTCGTTCCGCCCCTTCGCCCCCGCAATCCTCGAGGACCGCGTTCACGAGTACTTCGAGACGCGACCTCACGAATCCAGCCCATATATGCTGATCGTGGCTCCGGTTCGACCCGAGCATCGGACGGAGTCCGCGTCGGATCACGACCGGCTGGCGGGACTCGACCAACTCAAAGCGATCCGCTCGGACATTCCAGCGGTGACGCATGTGGACTACTCGGCACGAATCCAAACGGTGGATGCATCGCGACACGGTCGCTTCTACCGGTTGCTCAAGGCGTTCGAGTCTCTGACCGGTTGTCCGGTGCTGATCAACACGAGCTTCAACGTGCGAGGCGAACCAATCGTCTGTCGCCCGGCCGAAGCCTATCGCTGCTTCCTGGCAACCAACATGGATGTCCTGGTCGTGGAAAACTTCGTGCTGGAAAAGAGACATCAACCGCAGCTGTCTCCGGAAGAAGTGGATGGGTATCTCAAGCAATTCTCACTGGATTGAAGGACTTTGTGATGGCTGTCATGGAAATGAATTGGCGACCATCCCCGCGTGAGTTGCGGGTGTTTGCAGTCGTTCAACTGGTCGTGGCGATCGTGGTCGCGTGGCTGCTCCACCGCGGGCTGGGCTGGGATACGGCCGCGATCGGATTGATCGGAACGTCGCTCATCGCCCTCGTGGTGGGAATGGCTTCACCCGCAGTCTTGCGACCACTGTTTGTCGGTTGGATGTTGGCCGCGTTCCCGCTGGGATGGGTGATGTCACACGTCATGCTGGCCACCGTCTATTACTTCGTCCTGACACCGATCGGGCTGCTCTTAAGACTCGGCGGTCGCGACTCCTTGCAACTCAAGCAACGCCCAGATGCAAACACGTTTTGGGTCGAGCGCAAGCAGTCCGCCAAGTCCTCGCGATACTTTCAGCAATTTTAGAGGTCGGACAACTTGAGATTGCGGGGTTGTTCAAAAACAAGCCCGACACGCAAGCGAGGGCAAACCGTTGTTGAAAGTGAAGCCCTCGCTTGCGCGTCGGGCTTGTGATGAACCCCTCAAGACAAAGTTGTTCGACCACGAGAGAAACCGCCGAGCGACACTTCACGAATGAGCTTTGCCAGCTTTTTCGCTTCTCCCACTTCCAAGGAACCACCGTGATCGATCACCACCCACAACCACCCGATCCCGAGAAAGACGACTTCGCACAACAGGCGGCGGAAACATCGCCGAGCATCGTTCAAGAGTTTCTTCAGTATCTTTCGGAGTCGAAGAAGTGGTGGATGATTCCCATCCTGATTGCCGGTGGACTCATTGCGGCACTGGTGGCGCTCAGTTCCTCAGCCGTCGCACCACTGATCTATCCGTTGTTCTGAAGGACGAATTGAAGCGGGAATACAACTTTGAACGAACATCAGGGATCGAAGAACACCGGCGCGAAACGCTGCCCCCAGCAAGCAGCCGCCAGTAACCCTTTCGCACGGCAGACCCGGGTCGTTAAGGACAGCGCCGTGAGAGTTCGTCGCATCCATCTTTTCGGTCTTGGCGGCTTCAACTACAACCTGCGATCCCTCATGGAAGAAGGACGCTGGCGATGCGATTGGATGCGGTCATTTTTGGCGGTGGTGCGACGGGACTCTGGTTGTTGGACCGGCTGTCGCGTGATGGCCACCATGTGGTGTTGCTCGAAGCGAGATCGCTCGGAGCCGGGCAGACGATCGGTTCGCAGGCGATTCTCCGACGGAGTCGTTCCTCAACGTCGTCGAGTGGTCTCGCCAACCGCGTTCTCATCGTACCGCATGGATTGCCCTCGCTCTGGCGCGACGCGCTGCTGGGACGAATCACTCCGAATCTCACACACACCCGCCTGCGTGCCGACTGCTGCCATCAGTGGTACGTCGAATCCGCCGGACTTCGAGTCGCATCGCCCGACAATCCGCTGCGTCCGCGTTTTGATGCTGAAACACTGCCACCCGAAGAACGCCCCAGCGCGCTGGCGGACGTTTCTGGTCCGGTCGTACGTCTGCCCGAACAGGTCCTCTGTCCCGCCAGTTTCATCGCCGACCTCGCAGCTCAGTACCACGATCGACTCCTGAAGATCGATGCGGAACGGGGATTGAAGTTTCACCTGAACAGCCCCGGCGAAGTGGACGCAATTCAACTGGCCTCTCCGTTCGACGGCCAAAAACTCGAACTGCGGCCGCGTCAGGTGATCTTTGCGGCAGATGCAGACAACGCGCGGCTGCGCAGAGCGGTCGGACTGAGTGAGCCAATGCAGTCACCGCGTCCGTTGCACAGAGTTCTTGCGCGCGGCCGCCTGCCGCTGTTGAACGGCAATTGTGTGGAATCTGGGCGAACGATTGTGACCGTGATCTCGGATGTGGACGCCAACGAGCGAACCGTCTGGCAAATCGACGGTCGTCTCGCGGAGGACGGTTGGAAACGCGAGTCGTATCAACAGGCCGAGCGCGTCCGACAGGAACTGACTCGCATCCTCCCGGGACTCAATCTCACACAGGCCGAGTGGTCCACCTACGAACTGGACCGCGCCGAGTGTGACGCGGACACAGGCCCGCGCCATGACGCGGTATCCGTTTTCTGTGCGGGCAACGTGACGACAGCCGGCCCAACCCCATTCATGCTCGCGCCGCTGGTGTCCGATGAGATCACGGGCCGTGCAAGTTCTCCATACATCACAACACCGTTCGATCCCACGCCGCTCGCCAATTGGCCGCGCCCCAGTATCGCCCCGCTGCCATGGAATGAAGAGCACCGCACTTGGTGGACGCTCGGCGATCAACCCTCGAAAGATCAACAGCAACCACAGCGCCGGGCTGCGTGACAGGCTGCAAACGGCCGGTCAAAAAGCGGAGAGCAGGCGACGCGCCTGCTCGTGTCTTTCGGTTGAATCACAGGTTTGCTGGTCGAATCACAGGCGAGCCGCCTGTGATTCGGCGGTTTCAACAGTCTGCGAATCAACAACAGGACAAGCCTCTTCGCACCAGATCGCGCGCCATGAGGGGTTCTGCCACTCGGCCAGCAGCGCATCGGCGCGATCGCGGCCCATGACCACGAACGCCGTGGAAAGGGCTTCCGCTGTTGTGGCTGTCGGCGCGATCACCGTGCAGGTTGCCGTGGTCTTCAATGGTTGGCCCGTGTTCGGATCGAGCAGGTCGGAGGTGATCGCGTGATCGCGCGGCGAATGCCACACGGCGGAAGTCGAGAGCGCCGCGTCACACAACGTGAGCGTTTCAAACGGACTCGAAATCTCGCTTCGGTTCTGCAAATCAATGGTCCAAGCGGGTGCATCGAGTGGCGCACCAATCGCCACGAGAGAACTGGTGCCGAGATCCAACAACGCAGACGTGACTCCCTGGTTCCGCATCAATTTCGCGACGCAATCCAAGGCGTAACCTTTGCCATACGCGCCGAGGTCCAGCCGCACGCCGCTCGCTCGAAACGAGACCAACCGCCGTTCGACATCCAATTCCACCGCGTCCAGTGTCAGCGGCGCACCCGACTCGTCGCGCGAGCCACTCGCAATGTCAAATGCCCCCTCCGTGAGCAGCCACCAAGCACGGCAGTCGCTCAGAATCTGCAGCAACTCAAAATCCACAAGGCACGCCCCGCCAGCCGCTTCCCGGTTGATCCGGCTCAGTTCACTCGTCGCATCGAACCGCGAAAGCAGTTGCTCGACCCGCGCGATCTCGTCAAACGCCATCTCCGCGACGGCATCAAGTTGAGCTACGTCATCGCCAAACAAACGGACTTCGGCCTGAGTGGCCATCGCCCGCCGAACGTGATGGGTAAACTGAGTCATGATCAGATCGCTCCGAAAGGCGTGGCAACTAAAGTGAAGAGGCGGTGACGAGGACCGTTCACCTCACACAGAAACCGTCGGTCCCACTTTCCGACAGAAGCTGGCGTACCGCGTACCGTAAGGTCGCGGGTTCTTGAATTTGAGTTGGAAGCCCGCAGCCTTACGGCACGCAGCTCGCCTGATTTCGACTTCTGTCAGTCAACTCAACCTCGGCTTTTTTCCCGCGCGCTCGGGATGGTCGCATTGTTGACCCCTGTGCTAGACTCCGCCCCCCTTTGTCGGGGCGGTTTGACTGGCGAACGAGCCGATCGACCTCATTCCCGAGCGATTTTCGAGAGCACTCTGCATGTCGTCCCCCTCGTCCAATCCACGACCTCCGCACCCGAAGCCTTGGGAAGAAAAGAACGCCTTCATTTCGGGAGTGCTCGCCTTTCTGATTCCCGGAGCAGGCCACTTCTACCAAGGACGGATGCTCAAGGGTGTGATCTACTCGGTCAGCATTCTTGGGTTGTTCATCTGGGGACAGAAGATGGGTGAAGGGATGGTTGTCTACAACCTGCCCGACAAAGGCGGTGCCTTCCGGCATGTCGCCCTCAGTTATGCGGCTCAACTCGGCGCGGGGGCTTGTGCCCTGCCGCCGCTCATTCAAAACCGCCGTGCGGAAGAGAAATCGAACCACAGGCAGACGCGTTTGGAAGGGACTCTGGTCGCGGAGTTCTCCGGTCGGCTGTCTCCTTCTGATCATCCCGACACGGGTTTCTTCGCAGGGACCGTGAATCTCAGTTCCGTCGGCGGCGACTACGGTCCCGAGATGCGCGGCACGTTCATCGGGAAACTTGATGGCCAGCCAGTCGATTTCAAACTGGGCGGTCGTTACGAATTAGACAAGCCAATCAAAGCAGGCTTTCGCCGGAAGCTGGTGTGCGGGGTGCTTGATGCCGACGCGGAGGCCGGTGCGGCGGGGCGACTCATGGACGGAACGATCCCGCGTTCGTTTCTCGACGCCTACGGATCGCCGCCCGATCCAGACCAGCTTCAAGACTTGGGTCGTCGATTGGGGAAGCAGTATGAACTGGCCCTCGTGTTCACGTGGATCGCCGGGTTGCTCAATGTCCTCGTCATCTGGGACTGCCTCTTCGGCCCCGCTTACGGTTTTGGTGATGAGCATCTCGATACGGAGTCGGACGAGAACTCGACAACGCCTGCACCGAAAACGTAGTTGCTCAACCGCGTGGACAACGCTGACACTCACCCGCAGCGTAAGCGAGGATGCCACACAAGTCCTCGCTTACGCTGCGGGTGAGTATGAAACGTGGCAACCTCATCCGTGAGCGGTTAAACGAACGAACTGTTTCATTGAAGCTCATTCCACGAGAAGTCTGACCGCCGTCTCTTCCTTCAAGGTTCCGCACGATGTCCCTCTCACTGCTGCTCGCCCAAGCCAATACGACGTGGTATCTGCTGCCGCTCGCGCTGGCGATCAGCCTGACCTACAGTGCGAGCCGATACGAATTGCCCGAGCGAATCCTCAGTCGCGCAATCCGGCTGTTCCTCCAAATCATCGGCTTCATGGGAGCCGCCTTCCTCGTGCTGTGGGTCCTGACCTACGGGCTGTGATGCCGAACTCAACGCACGAGAAGACAAGCGAGGAAGAGAGAAGTCCGGCGATACCTCGCGCGACACAAGGTGAGAGGTTTCCGAGCGGGGCGGCGTCAGCCCCCCGGTTCTTCCAAAGCTTGAACTTACCCACATTCTTACAAGGTTTTCCGGTGTCTGTTCGCGGGAGTGGTTGCGTCTGACTCGTTAGGGGGCTTGGGGTTGCGTGTGTTGAGTGGGTTCTTGTCGTAGTGAGGCATGTCGGTTGCATAGCAGGTCGGGACGGTCTTCAAGGAGCATGGAAGGTCGGTCGTCGATGGCGGGAGGCTGTCGCACAAGGAGGGGACCTTGCGGGATGGAGTCTAGTTGTGAGCAGTCTCACGTTGGATGTTGGCGAGTGGGCGGAAGAGAACTTTGGCGGGTGCGAC
>CAMAYU010000154.1 GCA_945862235.1 Schlesneria paludicola DSM 18645 | reverse complement strand
AAGTCGAAGGACTCAAAGATGTCTCGCACGGCGGGCGAGAACGCCTGCATGTACGCGAACAGGTTCTCCTTGATGTGGTCCTGATCCCCCATCAGCTTCTTCATGTCGAGCGGCGACGTGTTGAAGAACAACTGCCCCGACTTCTTCAGAAGGAACGGCTCCGGGTTCAGCCCAGCGGCCTGTCGTTTCTCCAGCTCGATCAGCACGGCCGGCTTGGTGGCCTCCAACACGCAATCCAGACGCCTCAACACGGTGAACGGCAGGATCACCTTGCCGTACTCAGACTGCTTGTAGTCACCTCGCAAGAGATCAGCGACGGACCAGATGAAGGACGACAGGTTGGGGTCGGTCATGGAGTTTTCATGTTGGAGTCAGTTAGGTCGTTGCCGGGTGATAATTGCGAACCGAGACGCAGATGATTCACACGAGTCTGGACTTAGTTCGGTGAGGCAGGCAAGGATTGCTGGAATTCCTCACCTGACGGCGACACCCTACGCGAAGGGCGCCCGCATCTCAAACCGGAAAGTCATGGTGAGCAGGTGCAGCCGTGAAGAGAATTATCGTTGGGATCAACCTATTCGCCGCCAGCCGACGATTCGCTCGTGGCCACCCCTTCTTGGACGGTAGAGTACGTTTCGGAGTCCCGCGAAGCAGGTGGACCCGTTTCTCAACTAAGGAGATTTTGGATGCCTAAGAAGAAGTCGTCGGCTCAGCAATCGAAACAAATTACCGCAGACGATTCCTTGTGGCTCGATTCGTTTTGCCGCGAGACGACGTCACTGTCGGAAACGTTGAGCGATCCACTGTGGAAAAAGGAGTGGATTCGCGAGATCAGCCATCTCATAAACCCGCCGCAGTCTCCGATGAAGCCGGCCGTTCGGAAGAAAAAGCAAACTGGCAATCAAGCAATCGAACGAGCAGTGACGTTGGAGCCATTGTCGGGCGAGGGTTTCCAGAGCGTCGTTTTCCCGTGGCCATCCAAGCCACGATCAACAAGCGACGCTGCTCTGTGTGGCTCGGCGAGACTTCGGATCGTAATGCCGAACGAGTCCGCGACAAGATCGAAGAACTCGTCAAGTTCCGTCGGCTCAACCAGACGATGACTTTGGAGGTTGCTGCGTGGGTGGCCAAGTTGCCCGACGAACTGGCCAACCGACTCGCCGAACTGAATCTGATCGACCCGCCGAACAATGTGGCCATGCCCACGCTGGTCGAGTTCGTTGACCGGTACATCGCCAAAAGGACCGACACGAAGCCTCCCACGCTGATCGTGTACAAGCGGTGCCGGACGCTGTTGTCCGCCTACTTCAAGACGACGCGGCTCGACAAAGTGACGGTGGCCGATGCGAAAGACTTTGCCCGGTGGATGAAGACCAAAAAGAAGCCGCTCGCCGAGAACACGGCCCGGCGCATGAACGGCTTCGTGCGTCAGTTCATCAACGATGCGGTCGATGCCGAACTACTGACCAAGAATCCCTTCAAGTCCAAGGACATCAAGGTTGCCGTCCGTGGCGATGCGAACGGCTTCCAATTCCTCAGTTTGACGGACACGGCGAAACTGATCGACGCCTGCCACCGATTCACGGTGGCGACTGATCGTGGCCCTCAGTCGCTTCGGTGGCCTCAGAACGCCGTCTGAGACACTGGCCCTGCGTTGGTGCGATGTTGACTGGCAGGCCAACACGATCAACGTCACGTCCCCGAAGACTGCGCACCACGACGGACACGGCCAGCGGACGATCCCGTTGTTCGGTGATCTTCGCCCGTACTTGGAAGAGGCGTTCAACCCCGAAGACGAGTTCCTCATCACTCGGTATCGCGACGCGACTCAGAACATGCGGACTCAGTTCATTCGGATCGTGGTCAAGGCTGGGCTGAAGCCGTGGTCCCAGCCGTTCCATGCGATGCGGAAGAGTAGGCAGACTGAGTTGGCTGATCGCCACCCCGAACACGTCGTCTGCGGCTGGCTCGGCAACAGCAAAGCCGTCGCCCGCGAGTTCTATCTCAAGACCACGGACGAACATCACGCCACAGCAGTCGGGGAAGATTGTATGCGTTCCTGTATGCAGAACGGCCCGGAAAGGCTCGGAAACGCCTCGCAAGCGGTTGAGGCCAGAAACGAAGAAACCCCTGTCTTGCAGGGGTTTCTTCGACTTGCGTAGTGGTACGAAAAACCGGAGTGGACGATATTGGACTCGAACCAACGACCTCCACGATGTCAACGTGGCGCTCTAACCAACTGAGCTAATCGTCCGAATGATGGTGGTAGGCGAGCGGTTTACTAATCTCGCCAGCCAACGGTGCGAGACGATAAGAGACCAATTCAGCTCGGTCAAGTCAGGGGTCGAGATTCATCTCTTGAGGCTCAGTCGAGTGTGACTGTTGTCCTTCTGAGGCCGCTTGAAGCGGTTGTGGCGGGGCTGGTTGACGGTGTTTTGGGCAGTCCCTATAAACCGACCGGCCCTTCGTAACGGCCTTGTTTCTAAAGGTTTTTCCGCATTCAGGATGTCACGACGCCATGCTGTCCATTCGCCTGCCCGATGGTTCTGTTGTTGAGCATCCTGATCACGCGACGGCTTTGGATGTCGCGATGGCCATCAGTCCGAGACTGGCAGCGGCGGCGATCGGAGCGAAGGTCGGAGAGACGGTCGTGGACGTGATGCGACCGTTGGCGGAGGCCACGACCGAGCGACCTGTGCCGGTGCAGTTGCTCACCGAGAAGGATGCTGCGGCGCTGGGAATCATGCGGCATTCGTGTGCTCACATCATGGCGCGGGCCGTCGTGCGGTTGTGGCCTGGTGTCGAGTTGGCGTTCGGGCCCACGACCGGTCACGGGTTCTATTACGACATCGCCTGCGATCACAAAATCTGTGAGGACGACTTCCCGCACATCGAGGCCGAGATGCAGAAGATCGTCGATGCGGCGGAGCCATTCGAGCGGTTCATCTGCGACCGCGACGAGGCTCTGAAACTCGTCGATGGGATGTCGCAGAAGCTGAAGGTCGAGCACATCAACACCGGGCTGGCGACTCACCCGACCGTCAGCTTCTACCGGCAGGGGGAGTTCGTCGATCTCTGTCGCGGTCCGCATGTGCCCGACGCGAAGCGAGTCAAAGCGTTCAAGCTCCTCTCCGTGGCGGGGGCCTACTGGAAGGGAGATGCGTCCGGCAAACAGTTGCAGCGGCTGTACGGGACCGCGTGGTTTTCGCAGAAGGATTTGGACGGATATCTCGATCAGGTCAACGAGGCCAAGCGGCGCGATCATCGTGTGCTGGGGAAGCAGCTCAACCTGTTCACGATCAGCCAAGAGGTGGGTCAAGGGTTGTGCCTCTGGCTGCCCAAGGGAGCGACCATCCGTTCGATCCTCGAAGACTTCATCAAGAAGGAGTTGATCGCACGCGGCTATCAGCCGGTCTACTCGCCGCACATCGGTCGGGTCGAAATGTATGAGACCAGCGGTCACTTCCCGTACTACCGCGACAGCCAGTTCGCGCCGATCTTCGGTCACGAGGGAGGGCAACTCGTGGACTATTGGATTCGTCGCTTGGACGCCCTTATCACCGACGGCGTTCCGTTCACGAGCGACGACGAACAGAAGCTGGCGGCGTCCGCGAAGCTGATGGGCGTGGAGTTGTCAGACTTCCCGAGCAGCGGTTCACCGGAGGCTCGCAAAGACTTCCTGCGCGTGTGGGAGAAGCAGCAGGAACGCTACCTGCTCAAGCCGATGAACTGCCCGCACCATGTGCAGATTTACAAGGCACAGCACCGCAGCTACCGCGACCTCCCCGTGCGGCTGGCTGAGTTCGGGACGGTCTACCGCCACGAGCAATCGGGCGAGCTGAACGGGATGCTGCGCGTGCGGGGTCTCACCCAAGACGACGCCCATCTGTTCGTCACATCCGAGCAGGTTTCGGACGAGTTCAAGGCGACGCTCGATCTGGTGAAGTTCGTGCTCGCCAGCGTCGGCCTGTCCGATTACCGAGTGCAGTTGTCCTGTCGCGACTCGAAGAACAAGTCGAAGTACGTTGGCTCGGACGAAGATTGGGAGAGTGCTCAAAACGCGCTGCGACAGGTCTTGAAGGACAAGGAGATGTCGTTCATCGAGTGCGAGGGTGAGGCCGCGTTCTACGGACCGAAGGTCGATTTCATGGTGCGCGACTGCATCGGGCGCGAATGGCAACTCGGCACGGTGCAGCTCGACTTCAATCTGCCGAAGCGATTCCAACTCGAATACATCGGAGCCGACAATCAGGCTCATCGCCCCGTGATGATCCACCGCGCGCCGTTCGGTTCGATGGAGCGGTTCACCGGCATGTTGATCGAACACTTCGCCGGTGCCTTCCCGTTGTGGCTGGCCCCCGAACAGCTCCGCGTGATGACGATCAGCGACAAGTTCGAGGACTATGCCAAGCAGGTTGAGAGCCAGTTCCGTGCGGCAGGCTTCCGCGTCACGAGCGACCTGCGCGGCACCAAGATCAACGCCAAGGTTCGCGATGCCCAACTCGAACTGATTCCCTACATGCTGGTCGTCGGCGGCAAGGACCAAGAGAACAACACCGTCTCCGTCCGCGACCGCATTGACGGCGATCTCGGCGCGATGCCGATCGCCGACGCCATCGCCAAGCTGCAACAAGAAGTCGCCGAACGCCGCATCCGTCAGGTCAACGAGAAGAAGTTCCAGCAGTTCGACGAAGGGGGCGAGGCGGCGAACGAGTACTGACGGACGTTCTTAACGGTGATGCAGCAGCCTGTTAAAAAGCGGACGTAGGGTGGCACCAGCAGCGCTTCGCCGCGCCGGCCCGCCATCAGCACAGCGACTTCTGATGGTGGATCGACGCTTGAACCGAGCTGGTGTCACGCGGCATTGAAACGGCCATGAGCCGTGTTGGTGGATTGCCCTGCAAAGTCCTACTCAAGGTAGCCTGAAGGGCGTCGAACGAGTTCACTTCGCCGACACCGCGAACGCAAACACGTACGAAGACTCATCCGGCTTGAAGTCGTTGTCGCTGCTGATGAGCAGCAATCGCGAGCCGTCTTTTAGCCGGGGACCGAATGTGATCCCTTCGATCTTTGCTGGGAAGGCTTCGCCGACCAAGCCCCATTTCGGGTCGAGCAAGTCGAGAAACAACCGCTTCGTCACCGCGCGGACTCCCGCTGGCAGGCCGGTTGCGGGGAGCGAATCCACGCGGCTGATGTCGGTCGCCTCGCGCAGGTCGATCTCATAGATGTGCTTGATGCTGCCAGGCGTTCCCGGTTTGCCGTCACGTTCGATCACGAGGAACCGGCCCGGTGCGATGGCTTCGATTTCACTGCAACCGTGGTCAGCATGTTCGAGTTGATAGACGAACTCGCGCGTGGTTCCGGTGCGACGTTGAACCTCTAGCAGCCGCAGATTCTTGCCGACCCGTTTGTTGTTGGCGTCGAGCGCCCCGTCCTGAAAGAGCGGCCCCTGCATGAGACCAAACAAGGTTTCTCCGTCGATCGAGATCGCGAGGCACTCCATTCCTTTGTTGGGATGTCGGCCCGAGGTGTTTGCAGGTGGAAGCTCTTCATCCGGTTTGGCCGCTGGCTTTGAAATGGTGAAACGAGTGGGAATCGGCAACTCACCGATCTGTTTGCCGCGCACATCGAACTCATAGATCGACGGGCCATACTCGTCGGACATGAAGAACGAGCCGCGACCGTCGGTGCGAATGGCTTCCGGATCGAACCGCAAGCCGCGTGCGGTACTTCCCGTTGCGAACGCCGCAGATGATCCGATCAATGGCCGTCCGGATCGGTGAGTCAGTAGGACAGTCTCGCGCAGATTCGCCTTTACTGTCGGTGCTGATTGTTCATCAATCACAATGTCCAACAGATGGAATCGACAGCGGTACGAAGTCGCTCCATCGGCCGGGCCGCGATCCGGGATCATCGCATAGCTGGTCCCCTCGCCGAGCCAAGCAATACCGGAGCCGTGACTCCCCAATCGATTCGCGGGAGAACCCTCTTCCAGCGACCTCGCTTGATTGGATAAGTCCGTTGCAACGCCCGAAATCGCCACTTTTCCCAAAAAACGTGGCTCATCCGCGTTCACGGTCAAACCGAAGCTAACGATCAACGGGCACCAGACAAACTTGAAATTCCACATGAAACGACCTCGCGATGGACGGCTGTCCATTCCCGCAACAAAAAAAGAGAGCGCGGAAATGATTCCGCGCCCTCGGGTTCACAACACACCGTGGGTTGTCGCACCGCCGTGCTGGCGACGAGACAACATCGTTGGGACTTAATCGCTTGTTGAAGAATCGTAGGATGGACGCCTCGTCCATCCGTCTCCCACTGTGTTTCGCTTGGAGGAGGCGCCCAAGCTACGTTTTTCAGCAAGCCGTACAGTCCGTCTCAAAACTCTCCGACAGCTTCGCCCTCGCCGCGAGTGGCGAGTGCTCCCAGCGTGGCGGCTGACATATTTTCGGTGATGAATCGCACCGAACCATCACACATGAGGACTTGCGAACCACCGGTGTGGAACGAGTACATCTCGCTGTCGTTAGTCATGTTCACCGCAGAAGAACGAGCGGGGGACGTGGGTGTCGTCAGCGTGCAAACTCCCGTTGCGATAATGCAATCCGCTTTGCCAACGGCACCGGTGTCGTCCGCTCCGTCCATGCTGTAGCCCGTTTCCGTGTCGGCCCAGCCCCAGCCGTCCTTGGTCGTGGCTCCTGTCGGCTTGCCACGCACGAAGACTCGAGGGCGAGCGGCATCTTCCACGAGCATGATGGTGTTCGACATGCCATCGGTGTACTCCGAGATGCGTGTGCCCGCGCCCTTCTTCAGGCCGCCGTCCCACTCGTATTTACTCGGCGTAGCAGGAGTCGAGGTGTTCGTCGCATTGCTGACGCGGGGCGTCGGCAGTCCGTTGCTCAGGTAATACGCCGGGCGCACCGAGTTCATGGAACCGTAGTCCATCGCACCATATCCCGCGGCTGGCCAAGGAAACCCGGCGTTGTTCCCGGTCGGAGTGATCGCTCCACCTGGAGTGGAAGGGCAAACGAACGCATTCAGCTTCGTGCTGGTGGCCGGAGCATTGGCCGGGTCGGCCCAACTCAAGTTGAAATTGTAGACCATGTACACGGGAGTCTGATCGAGATACGGCAGGCACATCGTCGTCCAACTTCCGGCATAAGCCACCGGCACAACGGGCGGCTTCAGATCGATCCGCGCTGGCGGAAATATGCCGTGGCTGCTTTCGTAGTTGTGCAGCGCCAGCCCCATCTGTTTCAGGTTGTTCTTGCACTGAGTCCGGCGAGCGGCCTCGCGCGCCTGCTGGACTGCGGGCAACAACAACGCGATCAGGACGGCAATGATGGCAATCACCACCAACAACTCGATCAACGTGAACCCTCGAACCAACCGCTTCCGACGTGCGACCAACATGTGTGAACTCCTCTTCCCAAGCTACAAATCGCCGAGGGAAACACTCCCTCAAGATGGCACTTCTTCCGAGGGAGGAGGTCTCGCGACTCGGCCCCTCCCAAGTTGGGGCGTAGAGTGAATACCAACGGTGAAAAACGTGTGAAGGGGAGATGAGAAGTTGGCAAGTTCTCAGTCGTCCTGAGAAGCGGTTTCAAAACCATAGCCATGTTCGCCAGAACGTGGCGAAGCCCGTGAAAAGCCCACGTTCTGGCGACCGTGGCTACCGCTCCGCTTCAAGTTGACAGACCAATGGCCCTGATGATTCGTGGTGAATCATCCCGGCGAGGGATTGGCTCAGAGTCACTCGCTCGATCCGTCGCGGGCAATCATTTCACCGACGGCTTGTGAACTGCCGAACGCGAAGAGGCAGTCTCCTGCGGCGATGACGGCTGATCCGGGCGGTGGCATCAAACGCTCGCCGTTGGCGCGGCGGATGCCGACGACCATGACGCCCTTCTCGCGCAGGTCGGTGTCCATCAGCCGCTTGCCGACGTAGACGCTGGTCACGCCAATCTGCACGTCGGCCAGTTCGAGCTGGCTACCGTGATCGTCGTTGATCTCGAAGAAATCTTCGACGCTCGGGTTGAGCATGAACCGTGCGATCTTGACCGCGCCGCTGCTAAACGGGCTGACGACGCGAGTCGCTCCGGCTCGTTCGAGCTTATCAATCGCCTTTTCGTCCGAAGCGCGGGCGACGATCTGCAGCTTGTCGTTCAGCAATCGAGCCGACAGCACGACGTAGACGTTGTCGGCGTCGGTCTGCAACACCGTCGTCAGGGCCTTCGCGTCCATGATGCCCGCCGTCAGCAGGACTTCGTCGTGCGTGGCGTCTCCGACGATGTAGTGCCAACTCTGTTCGCGACACCCGGCGACAAGGGCCTCAGCATCCGTGTCGATCACCACGAACGGTTTGTTCCGCGAATGGAGATAGCGGCAGATCGTGCTACCCATCCGACCGAAGCCGCAGACGATGAAGTGCCCGTGAAGTTTCCGGATCGCTCGGTCCATTCTCCGTCGCTCCCAAATGCCCCGCAGTTGCAGGTTGACCAGATGCTGTCCCAACTGCGACACGCAATACGTGAAGATGCCGACCCAGAAAATCAGGTAGATGATGATGAACAGCTTGGTCGATGGATTCAGCTCGGCTTGAGCCGTCGCCGACAACCCGACCGTAGTCATGATGATGACCGCCTCGTACACGCATTGCAGCCAGTCCCAACCCTCGGTCAGTCGGAAGCCGATCGCTCCAACCAGCAAGAAGCCGGTCAGCAACCCGACGATCACCAGTATCTGTCGCATGTCGCCGAGCCTGTTCGATGGAGATGAGTCTCACGCGGCCAAGGCTTAGACCTTGGCGAACCGCATACTGTAGCCTGAGGCGTCAGCAATCAGTGAATCGCTGCGTGTCGCCCCAGGGCCATCGCCTTCTTGAATCTGGAAGATAGGGTGCCACGGTCACGAAGCTTCGACGTGGCCGTGAAAATGAAAAGCAGTATTCACTTCCACGCACGACCACGTCGAAGCTCCGGTACCGTGTTTTGATCACCTAGACACAATCGATCTGCCGCACTCCGGGAAGCCTGCGGCTTTTCGCTGGCGCTCAACGCCGCAGGCTTCCCGGTCTCCACTCCATGGCGTTCACTTCGTTTTTGGCAACAGACAAGACACAGTGACACAGAGACGGCAACGTGAGAGAGGAAGTGGACCGGTCACCCAAGCGACTCTGCCCACCGCTACCCCTCACGGGTGTCCCTCGCGGGTACGAGACAACGACTTTGAAAAAGTTGATGGCCCTTCTGTTCCCCGACTGCCGCCATCCTCCCGCTACTTCTTCACTGGCTCGGTCACCGTCAGCGTGACCGTTTGGCTGGAGACTGAGACCAGCGTGTTGGGCCGATCGGCGGATTTGGGGTCCTTGTGGAATGGCACCTGTGCCTGCCCCTGCACAACCAGTGTGTAATCTCCCGGACGAGTCCCCGCCTGGACGTTGATCGTCAACGGCGCTTCGGTTTGATCGGCGGCGATCGTGCCGTTGCCCAGTTGAAACGAACCCTGCCAATTCAACGGTTGGTAGTTCACGGCGTTCTTGAAGTCGCTCCAGTGACGAGTCAGCTTCAGTTTCACTTCGGCCTTCTGACCGCTCTCGACCGTCACGCGATCGGGAACCAGCGACAGTGCGAACGGGGCACGTTCTCTCACGGCGACGAAGTGTTCTCGCAGTTCGCGGCTCCCCACGAGATTGAAGACGCGACAGAACGGACGGACTTCGCGCCGCAGCGTCTTATCACCGACGACGGATGTCGCGAAGACCTTGAACACACCGACCGTCGGAGCCGCGTTGTCATCAGCCCACAGCACCAACGTGCCGCGTGTGTTGTTGTTGATCGTCAGCGGCGACGCATGGAGTCCGGCGGGGAGGCCCTCGACGGTGACTGTCGTCGGTTGGTTGAAGCCGTCGCGTGCATGAATGACGACATCGATCGACTCTGAGCCACCCTGCCAGACGTTGAGTCCGGACATGTTGTTGTTCGAGTGCATCGACGCGGCGAAGAAGTCGGGCTGAGGCTTTCGGATGCTCAACACATATTGGTAACGAGCGCCGCCTCGGTTGTACGCATCCTTCACAAGGACGCGGTACTTGGTCTTCGGCTGCAGGTTGATCGAGCCGGAGGGGTCTCGCAGATGCCCGTCGAACGAACCGATCCGGTGCCCGAAGTCGTCGATCGATCCGACCGGGTTCCCCTTGTCATCTGTCACTGCGAGATACGGATCCGCCCGGCCCGCGATTCGTTCGCAGTAAACCTCGAAACCATACGCCCCACCCTGTTCATCGGTCTCAAACGCGAACCAATCGAGATCCCGTTCGCGATCGAAGCGGCCACTCACGACGGCGGGAAGCGTCAACACTTGAGGCTGCTCACGCACATCGTTCGGCTCGATCTCCACCGAGGTCGGGGTCTCGCTGACGAGCAGCGTCTGCGGGTTGGCATCGAGCGGCGTGATCTGTTCGCCGATCAGCGTGCAGGTGGCGGCGGTCGGCAGGACCGAATGTTGAGTCGCATGTTCGCGAAAGCGGTACGCGCCAAGCGGCAGCAGCGCATCGGAACCTCGCACCGACAACTTGATCGCGTCGAGCGGCAACTCGCCCGACCGCCAGTTCGTCGCCGCAGAACCCGCCCCCAGATTGCGACCGAGGACCGTCAGTTCGACGTGCTGTCCCGCTTGGATGGCACGTGGGAAGATGTTCTCGATGTGAGGTCGATCGGTGACGATCAAGCGATACGGATAGCCGCCGCGATACGTGAGGTCTCGCACCTCGATCAGGTACTCGCCATCGGCCGGTGCGAGGAAGTCGATCAACGGATCGCGACCTTCGTAGTCGCCGTTGCTCGCGAGCTGACGGCCATCGTTGGACTTCAAGGTCAGCGCGGGGTCCATCTCGGTGTCCAGCCGCGCCGACTGACAATTGATGACCACGCGCTGTCCGCTCTTCAACGCCACGCGAAACAAGTCTTGGTTGTTCCCGTCCGAGGAACCATTCACCGCCGAATTGACCGCGATCGTTTGAGCCTTGTCCGGCTCGTTGTTCGGTTCGACCTCCGCCACATCAACCAGACCACGCGTGACGGAGAAGAGTCTCGCGTTCGTGATGCCGAAACGGCCGACCGCGCGCACGTCCCACGTTCCCGCCGGGACATCAGCGGCCACGGTCAGCTTGAAAGTCTTCTCCTTGACGAACTCCGCCTTGAAGCCGGGATGCTCGAACAGCAGGGTCTCGACTCCCTCAATGTCCGCGCCGAGCAGCGTCAATTCCACCTCACCCGGCGCGGTCAAGCCAACGGGTTCGATGCGATGCAGTTGCGGAGAAGGGAGTTCCGCGAAGACCGAGTGCGGCGCAACTGCCAGCAGAAGTAACCCCATCAGGGGTCGAAGAGGCTTCGTCATGGGGGGGGGCTCGATGGAGTATGGGTGGGGGAGGTTGGCAGGCGGCGGGAGTTGTTCGAATCACACTAACCCGACGCGTGAGCGAAGAGGTGATACCTCTCGCGGTAGGTTATGAGACTTTCTTGGTGAGCCGGGTGGCGTTAGCCCAATGGCACTCACTTTGTCATTCACTCCGTGAGCGGTACGGCGCTAGCCGCCGGTTCTTTGCGTGGAAACACAACTCCGATTACCGGCGGCTAGCGCCTTGCCGCTCAACGTGAGTGCCATTGGGCTAACGCCACCCGGCTCACCAAGACCGACATTTGAGCAAATGTCTCACTTTGGACCGCGCGAGATGCTGTTCCTCGCTCACGCTTCGGGTTGGTGTCGCCGGAGCGACATGATTCCCGAGGAACGCAGACCAATCAAGGCCATGAACGAACAAAGGACCGGCCTCAATGAAAGGCCGGTCCTTTTTGAATCTCTGCATTGAGGGGGGGCGAGGATCGTCGGTCAGCGTGAAGTCTAGCTAACAAAGATAAGCCGGACTTCCGCAGTGGAAAAAGGAACTCGATCAATACCCGAATCCACCTCCGCCAAATCCACCACCACCACCCCCTCCTCCGCCTCCGCCGAACCCACCACCACCCCCGCCCCCACCACCGCCGCCACCGCCGCCGTTGTTTTGGTTGTTTTGATTGCCAACGTACGTGTTCTGGTAGTACTCGGGAGCCGCTTCGAGCGACTGCTTGCCAGGACCATAGGCGGGTGACACAAACGTCCGGTTGCCAGCGTCGGGATTGCCCATGTCGGTCAGGATCCGTGCGACCAGTTCACGCCGATGTGCATCCAACTCGGGATCAGCGTTGTTCCACATCCGTTCGACCAGAACGGGGAATGGAGCACTGCGCATCCGTGCGGCGATCTCCAGAATCTTGTCCTTACCGTCCGGAGTCAGCTCGGCCGTCTCACCGACGAAGTCATGTTGATAGAGGATGAAATCGGCGGCTTCCGCGTTCGTCTCCATCTGGTGGAAGTGAGCGCGTTCGACGGCTCCGACAGGGTACTCATCGGGAATTGCCAAGGACCGCTGATGCAGCCGCCCCTTCAATCCGCCGAACAATCCTCCGCCGCAACAACCACCGAGGCTCGGTCGCCACCAGCCCATGCGGCACGAGCCGCCCGACGAACACGAATCGCAGCCCGTGTTACATCCGGTGTTACATCCGGTGTTACATCCGGTGTTGCAGCCTGAATTACAACCCGTGTTACAGCCCATTGGCATACAGCAACCCGCACTCGACAACGCGGTGAGGACCAACACGCATTGCCCCAGACGACTCAGGTTGAAACGAATCATGACCATTTCCTTCGGTTGCCAGCACGCGTCTAGCTATGAGTCTTTCGCGAGTCGCGCCTGTTGCTTGATCTCGCGCAGGTTGTGTTGTTGAGTCTTCTTTGCTTCGCTGACGACGAACTCGATTCGCTGCTTTGAGGTGAGCCGGGTGCCGTCAGGCCCCGGACTCTTTCGGAACGTCCACCTGGCGAGGAGTCCGGGGCCTGACGGCACCCGGCTCACCAAAACCCAAGCAGACATTGCTTCGCAGAACACCCTACTTAGTACCGACGTTGTTCCTGTTGCGACGACTGCTGCCGCTGCTGATTCCCCGTTTGGTTCCAGCCCGCCTGACTGATTCCCCCGCTGTTGTTCGGGGACATCACTTGGTTTGAGTACTGCGATCCACCCTGCCTCGTTCCGTTCGAGGCTTGCGGCACCGGGGACAGTCGGTTCGAGGATTGCGGCGTGGGTGTCGAAGCGGGGGAGACCATGCCTCCGCCGCGAACTCCGTTACCGCCGGTTGGCATTGGCTGGTACATCGAACCGGCGGGGCCGGGATTGAAGTGTTGGTAATCGACGTTCGTGCCGACGCTGCCACTGCCGAACGGTGGCAGGTGGTAGTGCCCCGTATCGGGCTGGCCTTCGGTCATGTTGTACTTCCAGAACTCTTCGTGAGTCGGAACAGTGACTTCAAACCCAGGCACTGGCGGAACCTCGTGAGCATCCATCGCACGGACGAGTTCGGGCGTCACCAGAATCAAGAGTTCGTTCTCTTCCTCCGACTTCCGCTTAGAGCTAAACAGCAGCGGTCCGATCTTCGGAATGTCGCCGAGAACCGGGATGCGACTGACTTCAACTTTCGTACGGTGCGATAGCAGACCGGCGAGCGCCAGTGTCTGGCCTTCCCGCAATTCGACGGTCGTTCGAATCCGGCGATTGCTCGTGCCGAGGTTGCCACCCGAATTGTTGCTCGAATTGAGATCGCTGTACTCGGCGGTGATATCCAGCCGGATCAGATCGCGATCCGTGATCGTGGGCGTTGCTCGCAGTGAGGTACCGAACCCCCTGAAGTTCGTACTGGTACTCGCACCAGCACCGACACCGACGACAGACTGAACCGCGTATTCACCACCCGCCAAGAACTGAGCTTCACGACCACTGAGGGTCGTCATCGTCGGTTCGCTCAAAATCTTCGTCGTCCCGTTTTGACAGAGATAGTCGAGGAACAGTCCGATTTCTCCGTTTTCGAAGACACCACCGATGGTTCCCGCTCCCGCACCGAGTGTAGAAGTAATGGCGTGTCGTGCGTCGTTGAAGAGGACATTGATATCGACCCCCGCCCGATCGGCCGCCGACCGGTTCAGTTCGGCGATGCGAACTCGCAACGCGATCTGGAATTCACCAGGAACTTTCAATTCATTGAGAATCAGTCCTGCAGCCATGTCCCACGCATTGAAGCCGAACGGACTGCCGTAGCCACCGGGGCCGCCAGCTCCGCCAGCTCCCGCACCATTCAGGTAGGGCTGAGGTCCGAACGCGGCACCGTCTTGGTTCATCACTTCACCGCGGACAACGTTCAGAATGTGGGACGCCTCTTCGGAGTCACGCACTTGTCCGCGCACGATGATCTTGAAACCCATCGGGATCAGATAGACCTTGCTGTTCGGATACATCAAAGCAATTTTGCGTTCCAACTTGCCGTAATCGAGCTTGCGTTGGTTGTCCAAGTTCGGATCGCGAATCGTCCGAACCGTGTAGATCAGCGGATCGGCTTCGCCTTCAAACCAGAACGTCAGGCTCGTCGATCCGCGTACACCGCCAACAATCGCGATCTCGCGAGGGCCGTACTGCACGACATCGACTATCGACGCATCACCGATCGAGATCCGCGAGATGTTGGACCGCATCAGCACGAGCTGGTGTCGCTGCTGGATGACTTCGATTTCATCCTGCGGTTGCGGCATGGACTCAATCAACCGGTGCATCGCCCGCGCCGACTGAGGCGTGTTCTGCACCTGTTGGATGAAGCCGGTCGGCTGACGACGCGACTGTGGTCCCACAGGAAACTGAATCGCTTGGCCGCTTGATACGGAAGGTCCGTACTGAATCTGCTGCCCCTGCACGAACACGGGCGAGTCTTGGGTATAGACCGGACCTTGCTGAGCAACGGCATCGCAGGGAATGACGCAAGCCAATCCAGACAACAACGCCACGGGCAGTTGCCAACGTTGAAGGCGTTTGCCGATTATCCGGCATCCTTGCGGAAAGAATTTCTGCAGAGTCAGCATCCTAGCCCGCTCCTGTTCATCCTGTTGTTCAGCGGGTTCACGTCCCGCATTTCATTGAACTCGTCAACTTTCAACCGTCGGCCTTGGCGGTGAGAAGCATCCTTTCAATTCTTTTCTTGTTCGCTGTCCCTTCGCGTACAGAAGCCCCGACGAAACTCGCCGAGTCGCGGGTCGTGACACCCACCAGTCTCGTCAGTATCGGAACGAGCCGAACGGCTGATTCAACTCAAAGCGAACACGCCACATTTTTCACAATTGGTTCGATTACCCCTCGCTGTGATATTCGTTGCGATGCCGTGAACCCCTACTTTCGCTAGCCTCGACGCAGTCCCCGCAACCCGACCTTGAGGAGGGAAGTTGAGCCGTTTGACAGGAGAATTCTCAAAATAGCTCAAGCCAATCGAAGCACGTTCAAGGAGTGGCGGAGGTCTTCGGATTCAAACTCGCCCGCCGCGTGAGCGGCCTCATTTGAACCTCACGCGGCACAAAGTGAGAGGCTTCCGAGCGGGGCGGCGTCAGCCCCCCGGTTCTTCCCAAGAGGGCTTACGCCCAAAAACCGGGGGGGGGGCTGGCGCCCAATGGCACTCACTTTGAGCGGCACGGCGCTAGCCGCCGGGAAACGGAGTTGCG
>CAMAYU010000153.1 GCA_945862235.1 Schlesneria paludicola DSM 18645 | reverse complement strand
GTGCCTTGGCGGGACTTGCCGGAACGTTTTGGGAACTGGAACTCGATCTGGCGTCGGTTTGATCGTTGCAGTGCGAAGGGGGTTTGGGAGTGCGTAGTGAAGGAACTGGGGGACGTGGACTTGGAGGAATTGCAGTTCGATTCCACGTCCATCAAGGTGCATCTGGCTGCGGTCGGTGGACGAAGGCTGACCGCTGAAAGAAAGAAGATGCCGACCGTTGTCGCGGGGTCGGTCGCTCCCGTGGAGGCCTGAATACCAAGCTCCACGCGGCGATCGACGGGAAAGGCCGTCTGGTGAAAATGATCCTGACTCCGGGCCAGGACGGCGACGGCCCCCTGGGTCGACAACTGCTGGAATCGTTCGAGCCGGGGCAGATCAAACATGTGTTGGCCGACACAGCCTACGACGGTGATGAAACGCGAGCCTGTGTTCGGCAACTGAAGGCGAAGGCCTGCATCAAGCCACACAAAAACCGGACCACGAAGAAACGCTACGACAAGGTCCGCTACCGCTACCGAAACCAGATCGAACGCTTCTTCGGCCGAATCAAACAATTCCGCCGAGTCGCCACCCGCTACGAAAAGCCCCTCCAAAACTTCGCCGGTTTCATCTGGCTCGCGTTACTCATGGTCAACGTCCTGTGTTTGTCCACACGGCCTAGCGTGTTCCGGCTGATTTCCAAGACCACTTCAGGAAGTTATTGCGCCCCCGTTCCTAAATGACGCTGTTTCCGGAAGACGAGCGCGAGGAAGACTCACTGGTCACGCTGATGCAGGGCTACACGATCACGATGCTGACGTTGTTTCCCGGTCAACCGCTGTCGCAAACTCTGCCGCCGATCTTCCCCAGCGGCGGCACGGCCACGATCCCCAGCTTCCGCTTCAACTGGTCCGCCCAACCGGGCAACAGCGTGAAGACGTGGCTCGAAACGCCGAATCTCCCCTCCGCTACCACGCTGTTCCTGCGCGAAGGGGTCGTCGAACAGACGCAGACCCTCAGCAGCACCGCGTCCGGTGTCACGCAGACTCACACTTGGACCGGCCTGCAAATCATCGATGAACTCGACGAGTTGGAACTGCGCAACAACAACGGCACCACGCTGGCCCGAGGCGCACGCGATCCGAACTTCGCCGATCCCGGCGAACCGTGATTCTTGTGATACTCCACGCGGCCCAAGCTGGGGGATTTCCGCGCGAGGCGGCGTTAGAACCTGTCCAAAATCAACTCCATGTTTTGTGGAGTCGGAAAACTAGCCCGACGCGCGAGCGAGTTCGTACTGATCGAACGTCCAGCCCTCGCTCGCGCGTCGGGCTAGTTTTGAAATGCGGACTAATACTTGGGCAAGTTCTAACCCCCTCGGTTCTTCCGAAGAGGGCTTACGCCCAAGAACCGGGGGGCTGACGCCGCCCCGCTCAGATGTCTCATCACGGACCGTGCGAGGTATCGCCGGACCTTCAAGCTGGCCGCGCGTCACAGTCCCGCCGTTATTCCCACGCGTCGATGGCTTCTTGAAGCACTTCTTCGGAACCGCCCCAAGTGGGGTTCGAATTCGCGGCCGCTCCTACTAGTTCGGCGGGTTCGACAAGATCGTCTCTGATCGGGCTCATCAACCTCCCGAATGCCGATTCTGTGGCGGAATCTCTCGGGAGTGGCATCACTCGCAGCAGAGTGTTCAGTTTCGTCCGGAACTCATCGCGCGAGAATGCGGTCTTGATAACGAAGTCGTCGGCACCGGCATTGATGGCGGCGAGGACCGTTTCCCGGCTGGAGTCGGAGGTCAGCACGACCACCTTCACTTTTGCCAGGACGGGATGCGAGCGGAAGGCTTTCAACGTCTTGATGCCATCCCAGCCGGGCATCTGAATGTCGAGCACCGCGAGGTCCGGCACGCAGTCGAGCGCCCGATAAAAGCCGTCCGCTCCATCGCCAGCCACCGCGACATCAAAGTCATGACGCAAGACGTTGGTCATCAGGCTGCGAAACAGGGGGTCGTCATCGACCACCAAAATGCGGCGACGGCGTTCCTCTGGCACCTCATCAAGAAACGGCGTGTCGCAGATCATATTGGAAGCAACTCACAATCAGGGACCGATGCTGAACGGTGATCAGGTCGGAGGCACATTGCCCACGAGGCTATCCCCAAACGGACGCGTTCAGCCTGAAAACCTTAGGTCGAGAAAGCGGTTCACGCGGTCCGAGTGTTGTCCTTTCGCTACAAATTCTCGAATTCAGACGGTGGCCTGGCCCGCAACATTGGTGCGACCACTGCGGGGAGAATCAACACGTCAGATTGAACGACCGGCACAAACCTCACACGAGCGAGCCAGTGGAATCATGGAATCACGTAGCAGCCGGTTGAAAACGTAGAGCAAGCCTCCGGCTTGCTCTACGTTTTCGCAGTAAAGACGTCGAAGCGAGGCGCTTACCCTACTTTGAAAAAGACGATGGCCCCGCTTCAACAGGCGTTGCCGTTGCTCCCACTGTTTGCATCACGTAGGGTGCGTCGCGTCTTCGGGACGTTCCCTGCAAGAAGTCCATTTCGTAAGACAGTGCGTTGCGAAAGTGCCACGCACCCCGTGTCAATTCTCGGCTCTTCGGGTTTTCCTAGAGCCAATCGTCAACAGGTAAAAAGTTCACTCATGCGACACGACGACCGACAGTCCAACGAACTTCGACCGATCCGCGTGCAACGGCATTTCACGGGGGCGGCTCCCGGGAGTGTGCTGATTCAGGCGGGAAGAACGACCGTTCTCTGCACCGCCAGCATCGATAGCACACTGCCACCGTGGAAGGCCGCCGCGAACCCGGCCGAAGCAGTGGGATGGCTCACCGCCGAGTACTCGATGCTGCCTGGCAGCACCGCGCCGCGCAAGAGGCGTGAACGAGAGAAACTGGACGGCCGCTCGTCCGAGATTCAGCGGCTGATCGGCCGCAGTCTGCGCGCGGCGGTCGATTTCAAAGCGTTAGGAGGTCGCACGATCACCATCGATTGTGATGTGCTCGAAGCAGACGGAGGGACGCGCACGCTGAGTATCACCGGTGGATTCATCGCCCTCTGCGACGCGCTCGCATCGATTCGCGGCGAGCTTCCCGCGGACCGGCCAGTCCTCACGAAGAGCATCGCGGCCGTCAGCGCCGGGGTGTTCGAAGGGACGCCGATCCTGGATCTCGACTACATCGAAGACAGTCAGGCCGAAGTCGATCTGAACGTGGTCATGTCCGGCTCGGGCGAGTTCATCGAAGTGCAGGGCACGGCGGAAGGGAAGCCGTTCTCACGCGAGTTACTCAACCAACAACTCGACCTCGCCGCTCACGGCATCGCGCAACTGACGCGACTCCAGCGTGAGGCACTTGGCAACGAGTGGCCGTTTGCAAACGTGGGATAACAGCCCGTTGAAAAAGTCGTAGCACAGGCGGCTGGCCGGTTGTTTTCACTAGAAAAGCAAGCAGGCGAGCCGCCTGCTCTACGTTTTTGAACAGACTGAATATCAGTCCAAAACGTGATCCCCTCCTGCTTCATGTCACCTCGCGAATGGACTCTGCACGATGCCGAACTCGCTCACCTCACCCCCCTCGAGCGGAATGCGAACCGCTTGGCTGGTCGTCGCGCTGCTGGTGCCGGTGGCGCTGCTGAACTATCTCGACCGGCAAATGCTCGCCGCGATGAAAGGGTCGATGATGGGAGACATCCCCGACATCGCGACCAACGCCAATTGGGGGATCGTGCTCGGCTGCTTCAAGTGGGTTTACGCGGGACTCAGCCCCGTCGGCGGCTATGTCGCGGATCGGTCGAGTCGGCGGCATGTGATCGCGCTGAGTCTCTTCGTCTGGTCGGCCGTCACACTGGCGACGGCTTACGTCACTACGTTTCCACAACTCATCGCGGCGCGCTCACTGATGGGGATCAGTGAGGCGTTCTATATCCCGGCGGCGTTGGCTTTGATCTCCGAGTTCCATTCGAGCCAAACTCGCTCGCGCGCGGTTGGATTTCATCAGATGGGCATCTACATCGGGATCATCGTTGGGGGCTTTGCGGGTTACGTGGCTGACGAACCGTCGCTCGGTTGGCGTTGGGCGTTCAGCGTTTGCGGGCTGGTCGGGGTGATCTATTCGTTGCCGCTCTTCGCACTGTTGAAGAACCCACCGCGCACGGAGGTCGCTTCCATCGATGGCGTTTCGCCGTGGGCGGCTCTCCGCGAATTGCTCACGAACACGGGCTTCCTACTACTCGTTGTCTACTTCACGCTCCCCGCGATGGCGGGCTGGGTAGTGAAGGACTGGATGCCCAACATCCTGCGCGAGCAATTCGGACTCGGACAAGGTCGAGCCGGGTTGTCGGCGGTACTGTACGTTCAAGTCGCGTCGCTGATCGGCGTCGGCATCGGCGGTTGGCTGGCCGATCGTTGGATGAGACACACGTCACGCGGCCGCATCTTCGTGAGTGCCATCGGCATGAGTTTTTTTCTTCCATCGCTCTTCGGAGTCGGGAATGCTTCGACACTCGGCGCGGCAATTGGCTTTCTGATCCTGTTCGGTCTCGGCTGGGGCTTCTTCGACTGCAACAACATGCCGATCCTTTGCCAGATCGTGCGGCCTCAGTTGCGAGCCACCGGCTACGGCATCATGAACTTCGTGAGTATCGGCTGCGGCGGTTTCGCCGACTGGGGCTTCGGTGCGTTGCGAGACCGCCACGTGCCACTCAACGTCATCTTCGGCGTCTTCGCCGGAACGGCTCTCTTGTCGATCTTTATCGTGCTGCTGATTCGTCCGAATGAACAAAATGCAACTGCGTGAACGGGCCTCCTGATCAGCCTGTCGAGGAACCGTAGGATGGACGCCTCGTCCGTCCGTTTCTGAGTCTCGCGCGGGCGGAACTGATTCGCTTAACCGCGTTTGCGAACCTGACTCGCTCCACTCCCAATCTCTTTCCCCTACGAGTCCTCTCATGTCGCACCTCCCGCTCACCGGACTGACCGCCGCTACGCATACTCCTTTTCACGCCGATGGCTTTCTAAACTTGGCCGTGGTGGAACAACAGGCCGAGCATCTGTTGGCCGACGGTGTGACAACCGTCTTCATCGGAGGGAGCACTGGCGAGAGTCATTCGTTGTCGTTGAACGAGCGGTTGGCTTTGGCTCAGCGTTGGTTCGAGGTCGCGCGAGGATCGGTCTTGCGAGTCGTCGTGCATGTCGGCACGAACTGCCTCGCCGACGCCAAGGTCCTCGCGTCGCAGGCCCAACAGTGGAAAGCGACCGCGATCTCGGCGCTCTCACCCAGCTACTTCAAGCCCCGCTCGGTGGAGCAACTCGTGGCGTGTGCCGCCGAGATCGCTGCCGCTGCTCCCGAGACCCCGTTCTATTTCTATGACATCCCTGTGTTGACGGGCGTGAGTCTCTCGATGCCCGACTTTTTAGAGCAGGCTCGGCATCGCATTCCCACGCTGGCGGGACTGAAGTTCACGAATCCCGATCTCATGGCATACCAGCTTTGCTTGCGAGCCGACTCGGGTCGCTGGGACGTGCCGTTCGGATGCGATGAGTTTCTGCTGGCCGCTCTGGCGCTCGGTGCCAAGGGGGCCGTGGGCAGTGGTTTCAACTTCTCGGCCCCGATCTATCACCGCATCATCGCGGCGTTTGATCGTGGCGACTTGACCACCGCGCGTGACGAACAGTTCCGCAGCGTTCGCCTCATTCAACTTCTCGCCAGCGTCGGCTACATGGGAGCGGCGAAGGCCGTGATGACGATGCTCGGCGTCCCCGTCGGCCCTCCGCGACTGCCCAACGCCACGCTCACATCCGAACAAGCCACCGATCTCGAAGACCGGCTGTCGAAGATGGGCTTCTTCGATTGGATCGGACGGCCCAAAGTCAGTTAGGGGCGGTGAATCGATTTCGCCCGAAAGTTCACGAGGACTTCATCGCATTCATTTTTCTACCGCGCTCCTTCTTCCTGTGCAGGTCTGAAGCAGAGAGAAGGAGATAGAAGATTGCCGAGCGCACAGCCGGAACAGAATGAGGAAGTGTGACGATCCAGCAAATCACGGTGTCGCTCTGAACGCGGCACCACACACCCGGCAGTTATTCTCGGACGTAGTAAGGCGACCGGAAAGAGTTGTCTGACTCACGCCAATCCGAAGTATGAACGAGGGCGAAGTCGATCGACGCCCTCGCTCATACTTCGGATTGGTGAATCCGAGTAAATCTTTTCTTGCCTATCGACTAAATGCACCGTCCAGAAACGAGGGGACAGAGCCGACCTTGCGGTCGGCCCCGTCGCTCGTTCGGCTTTCTGTGACCGTGAACCGTGTGCTACTTCACCAACCGGCCGCTGCGGGTGTTGATGATCTTGTTAAAGATGTTGATGAGTTGCCGCTCATCGTCGGCGGAGTTACCTGCTGACCCACCCCCACCGATTTCGCCGCCGCCGCAATCGAGTAGCCCTCGGCCGTCACCAGGCGGAACGCATCCACCTTGAACTCCTCCGAAAACACACGCTTCGTCCGAACTGAAGAAACTGACTGCTGAACCAGCTTTCAAACCTCCATGAGGGGGAATCATCACCCGCCCCAACGATGTCCGAAAGTCTTGGGCCTTCGCACGGCGACGCGCAGGATCGTTGAGCAACGACCGTTTCTGCGTGACCACTTCTCTTTCCCTCTAAGAACGAACAATCTCGATCCCCCTGACGACAGACTCGATTGCTCAACGCTAGGACAGCATTTTCAAACCGTCAAATGGACGGTTTCGGCGCGGGCCGAAATCGCACGCGGCACGGCAGCCATTGATTTTCTGTCCCCGTTGTGACGATTGTGCGTCTCACCCTTCACGGCTATGTTCCCGCCTCGCGATGGGCTGGGTGATGAGCCGCTCGTCGCACAAATTGCTTCCCTGCCAAACGGCTTCGACCAAAGGATGAACTCGTGAGAATCGCGTATCTGGACTGTGCCTCGGGAATCAGCGGTGACATGACCGTGGCGGCGCTCATCGACGCGGGCGTTGACGTGGCGGCGATCAAGGCGGGAATCGACTCGCTCGGCCTCCCCGGCGTCACGTTGCATTTTGAGGACGTGATGCGCGGCGGCTTTCGCGCGAAGCATCTGCGTGTGGAGCATCCGGAACAGCACGCGCACCGCCACCTGTCCGACATTCAAAAGATCATCAACCGTTCGGAAGTCCTGACTGACGATCAGCGCGATCTGGCGCTCCGCATCTTCGCCGCCGTGGCCGAAGCCGAAGCGACCGTCCACGGTTCGACGGTCGAAAAGGTCCACTTTCACGAGGTCGGCGCGATTGACTCCATCGTCGATATCACCGCCGCCGCGATCGGCTTCACGCTGCTCGGCGTCGATGAAATCATTTGCAGCCCGATCCCGACCGGTCATGGTCGAGTGAAGATCGCGCACGGAGTCTGCTCGATCCCCACGCCCGGTACCGCCGAACTGCTCAAGGGAATCCCACTTGTCGATGTCGCCATCGAAGCCGAACTGACGACTCCCACCGGCGCGGCCATCGTCAAGATCGTGGTCGATGAGTTTGCCGAAGCTCTCCCCGAGATGACGATCGAGACGATCGGCTACGGCGCGGGAACGATGGACTTTGAAGATCGCGCGAACGTCGTGCGGCTGTTTGTCGGCGAGTCGCGTGTCACGGCGGGCGGGACCGACCGCGTGATGCTGCTCGAAACGAACCTCGACTCCGCGACCGGCGAAGTCCTCGGCTACACCAAGCGACTGCTCCTCGCCGCCGGAGCGCTCGATGTCTACACGACCTCGATCCAAATGAAGAAGGACCGCCCCGGTGTGATCCTCAGCGTGATCTGCCAGCACGAAGATGCCGCCAAAATGGAGGCGATCATTTTCAATGAAACCAACACGCTCGGCATTCGCCGCCAGATGATCGAACGCTCGGTCCGTCAACGGACGACGTACACCGTTGAGACCGACTTCGGTTCGATCAAAGGAAAGCTGGCGTGGCGTGCCGACGAGCCGGTCGTCTTTACCCCCGAGTACGAAGACTGCGTCGAGATCGCCAAGGCTCACGAACTGCCACTCAAGGATGTCTTCGTCGCCGCCCAGTTGGCCTTCCTGATGGAAGAACACGACGACGACGATGACGGCGATGACGGCGAAGGTCATGACCACGACCATGATGATCACGATCACGACTGTGCTCACGATCATGACCACGACCATTCACACGACCACGATTGCAGCCGCGATCACGATCATGACCACGATCACCGGCACGATCACGACTGATCGGCGATGTCTTCGGTTGGCGAGTTCGATGAAACACTCGGCGGCGCGTTCGCTGCGTCGCCGGGTGTCGAAGCGGAACGGGCTTGAGACTGACGAAGCTCGCGATAGCGCAGCAGTTCCTCTTCGAGTGCCCGCCGCCCGCCAAGTCCCCGGTTTGAGATGCGCCGCAATTGAGCTGCCGTCAGACTCAGGTCGATCAGCCCCAACACCACGATGGCCGCGAGCAGCAGTAGCAGCACTCCCAAAAAGCCCGTCGAAAACGTGAAGTACAAATTGGCGGACATCCTGAAAAGTGCGTCGAGCCTTCCGCCGAGAGAGATCAAGAATCCAGTCAGCATGAACAGCCCGCTCAACGTCACCCGAATCTGAATGCGGCGTTCCGACTCCTGGTATTCCCGTTCATCCAGTTCCGAGTCATTGCGAAGCTCGTGTGACGCACGCCACTGCTGCAAGCCCATCGCGCTGCCGACGAACACGAGAAACCCGCCGACGAAAAACGTCGGCAACGTCATCGCATCCAACTCCCCCAATCAGAACATGTGCCCCTCGCAGGCTTAGGGGGCAACGTTGAGTACCCGGTCGAATGGCGGGGACTCAATGACTCGCTCCTTGCCGCCGGGCCACGTAACCGTGACTTGCTTGATCGACTGCGATTGTCCAAGCCCGATCAGGGCTGCCGATTCGCTCTGCGAGAGATAGCCACGAGTCGGCATCACTTCGCTTGTGATCCGTCCCGAATCCGTCTCGACTTCGATCTTCGCTCCAATGGCCGAACGGCTGCCCGTCGCGCCGCGAACCTCCACCCGCAGCCAGTGGTTCCCCAGCTTCTGATCGTTGCGCAGCAGTCTTGGTGACGAACCGGTCGCCGCGAAGAGCAGATCAAGGTCGCCGTCGCCGTCGATGTCGGCGGTTGCTGCGCCGCGGCCGACCATCTTCTTGAGATAGTCTTCGCCGCACTTGTCCTGCGGGACGGGGCAGAACTCGGTCTTCGAAGCCGGGCCGCAGTTCCAGAAGAAGTGCGGCGACTGCTCGTACGTTTGGCTCGTTTGGACTTTACTAATTTCGTTCTCCAAGTGGCCGTTCGCTGAGACGATATCGAGTCGTCCGTCGAGGTCTGCATCGACGAACAGCGTGCCGAATTTCAGTTCGATGCGCGACTGAGGCCCGATCCCCGTCGCGATCGCTTCATCGGTGAACTGCATCGAGTTGCCATAGGCCACGTAGAACGCGGTCATCTCGTTGGCGAAGTTGCCGATGGCAATGGCGACCGCTTTACCGTCGCGGATGCGAGCGGCATCGACACCCATTGCCCCGCGCGCTTGTCCCTGCTGGTCGAACGCGACGCCTCGTTCCTGCGCGAGTTCCTCGAACGTCCCGTCTTGCTTGTTGCGAAACAGGAAGTTCTGCACGGTGTCGTTCGCGACGACGATGTCGATCCAACCGTCGCTGTCGAAGTCGGCAAACGTCACGCCGAGCGACTTGGCCATCGCGATGTCTTTGCGTGCGGGATTGGCGATCTGCAAACCGGCCGACTTGCCGACCTCAGTGAACTTCCCGCCGCCGTCGTTGCGATAGAGGTACGGGAACGTGCCGGGAAAATCCTGTGGCCGACCATACGCTCGTTCACCACCGGTCAGTGTGAACGGCTGAGCCTTGTCGAACGCGCGCGTCCACTTCACATAGTTGGCCACGAACAGATCGAGGTCTCCGTCGTTGTCGTAATCGAGGAATCCGCAGCTCGTCCCCCAATCGTCCTCGCACCCGGCGACCCCAGCCTCGGCCGTGGCATCGACGAACTTACCGCCGTCGTTGCGGAACAGCCTGTTCGGCCCGGTCCCTTGTTCGGTGTTAAGCTTCTCACCCTCAGCCTTGTTCGGACCCACTGCCGAGACAAACAGATCGACATCACCATCGCTGTCGTAATCGCCGACGGCCACGCCCTGACCATACATCGTCACGTTCAGCCCGACCTCGCGCGTCACTTCGACAAACTTGCAGTCACCCTCGTTGCGATAGAGCGCCATCGTCGGCGGGGCCTCGACTGGGCGCATGTCCCAAGTCCACCGGCACGAGTTCACCAGTAAAATATCTTGGTCGCCGTCGCCGTCGTAATCGAGGAACGCACACCCG
This sequence comes from Schlesneria paludicola DSM 18645, assembly GCA_945862235.1. Lineage (GTDB taxonomy): Bacteria > Planctomycetota > Planctomycetia > Planctomycetales > Planctomycetaceae > Schlesneria > Schlesneria paludicola_A. The sequence goes on along the minus strand of CAMAYU010000153.1, from coordinate 5,365 downwards.
CCCCCCATCGTCTCGGGCAGCAGTTTCTCACCGGCCGAACCGCTCTCGTGAACGAACGTGATTCCCGCCGACGCGGTGATGTCTGTGAACGGCATCGCCGGAACTTCGGCCACGCGCGTCTCACGGACCTTCGGCTTATCCAGCTCCGTCTTCACCTCGACCACGACCGGCTTCTGGCTCCGCATCCACAGCGCGACACCCACGCCAATCGCAATCAACACGAGCAACAACCCACCTGACCAGACAAACGCCTGTCCGACAATCGCATCATCCCGTTCTACTTCACCCTGCGGCTCATTCATTTGTTTCTCTCTCTCCAATTTCTTCGATGGAGTGCGGTACGCCTCCACGGATGACTCGATGCTGTGAACCCAATCCGGCTCTGTCCGCTATTTCATTCCAAATCGGCGATGACGCCAGTAGCCGGGGGCGGCGGCTGGTGTGAGCGACGGCAATCACTCCCACGTTCTCGTTGCTGAGCACACAGAAAAACAGGGCGTAAGGAAAGCTCTTCACTCGAACTTGCCGAAACTGTCCGAGAGCCACTGCGTGTGACATGGGATCCGACAGGATGCGTCGGGCGGCAGCATCCATCGCCGCGACAAACCGGTCTCCCAGTCGTGATGTTATTCGGTCATAGTGACGCAAAGTCGAGTGGTACTCGAGGATGGCTCGACGTTGGGAAATCAGATTCTCTAAGACGGCTCCTACTGAGTTTGACGAACCTCGGTCCAGCTCACGGAATCCTCGAAGCCCTCTTTCATCCGGTGCTCTAATTCTTCGAGCAACTCCGCGTCAGTAATGTCGTCATCCTCATCCAGCGCTTCCAAGAGGCTGAGAATCACCTCGCTACGGTCTTGCTCGGGAAGACCGAGTGCTTGCTCAAGTAGGTGTTCGGGATTGGCTGTCATATCGACTCTCCTAACAGGATGACTCGGAAGAGACTGAGAGACCGAGGTGAACATGCATCGACGTGGTTCACTCTTACTTCCTTGTACTCAATCGTCTCCGGACTTGGTCGGTTCACCAACGCGTGGTTGTTGTGCGACTGTCAGTCCCGGCGCTCCGGGTCTGGCGAGTGGGTAGATGACGAGTGGTTCAGATGCCTTGGCGGCGGCGGGGTATTTGACCTTCGCTTTTTCATGGGCCACGTCGCGGGCGTTGTCGTCCGGTTTGTATTTGGCGTGTTGCTTTTGATGGTGTGAGGCCAGTTTTGGATCGCCGAGTTCTTGATAGAGCTGGCTGAGGCCGTAGTGAGCGGCCACGTTTTCCGAGTCCAATCGCAGCGTCTTCTGGAACTGCGAGGTGGCTTGCGTGAGTAGGTCTTCACGCTGGAGCTTGAGGGCCGGATCGCGGATTTGTTTGGCTCGCTCGTACAGCGTCTGGCCGAGCAGGTTCACCACTTCATAGTCGAGGCTGAAGTCGAAGCCTCGGTCGCGCATAGACTTGTCGGTGTCACCCAGCACGGAACGGAAGTTGGCTTCGGCCTCTTCGACTCGTCCTTGTTGGAGGTTGATGCGACCGGACAGCCACGCGATGGTCCACGGTGGCGCGGGGGGATCGGTGTACTCGGAGGCCCGTGCGATGGCGGCCGTCGCGTCGTCGAGTCGTCCTTCGTCGAGATAGACTCGCGCGAGATTCAGCGGCCCGTCGTAACGCTTCGCTGTCTTCAACTCTTCGAGTTGCTTGAACGCATGTTCCGCCTGACGCATCTCGGCCTTGCCCTTCAGGTGGAGGCCGATGCCGTAGTCGTTCCACCGCTGCCAGACGGGGGCTTCGACCTTGGCGTTCTCGACCGGCGTGTCGATTCCTTCAACGGGGAACGTGATTTTGTCCGAGGCCAGCGTGGTGATCGGCAGCTCGTTGCGATACGACTGGCCCGGCGTGTGGCCTCGAAACGGCTTGTCGCCCGGCTTGGCTTTGTTCGTCACGAAGTCCATGTAAATCTTGTCGAACTTGCGGTACTGGAGCTTCAATTCGACTGTGACCGGCTCGGTGATGTCGGCGGGGATCGGCAGGCTGTAGTGGACCGTGGCCGCTGCACCCGGGGGAATCTGGTTGTTGTAGAGGGCGACGAAAATGTCCTGCGGGTTGCGGCGGTCGATGCGGCCACCGTCCTTGTCGAGCATGAAGATGTTGATGAAGTGCGACCACGGATCGACCGAGGTCTCACCGTCGATGCCCCCGCTCCGACCGATCACCTTGCCGCCGCTGGTCACGGTCACGTCGAGCCAGACTTCGTTGGAATCGGCGGTCCCCTGCGTGAACGGGTGCCCCATCTTCAGCGTCCGTACGACCGACTCCAGCAAGTACGTCTCGCCTCGCTTGAGCTTCGGGACTTCGGGACGCAGCGGTGCGTGCAACTTGCCGTTGATCTCGCCCCCTTCCTTCACGCCGAAGATGTCCACGCGCAGCTTGCCCTGCATGAACTCTTGATGCGCCTTGATGACATCGGGCGGCGTCTCCTTGAGCCACGCCAGTCCGGTGTTGGCCGCTGGAAAGGCGTGGCTGTGGATGCTGGGCTTCTTCGCGTCGCCAAACACCTTCGCGCCGAAGTCGTCTGACTCCTTGAGCGGCATGTGACAACCCGCACAGTTCTGGACCGCCTTGTCAGGGTAATAGAAGCTGCGTGCCCCGTGTCCCGAAACGCCGCTGAGCAGGTAGGTGTCGTAATGGTTCTGTCCGCGCAGGAACTCTTTGTAGTGATTGAGTGCCTCGGGGAGATGAACCTTGTGGCAGGTCGAACAGAACTCGGCGGACTTATGAAATTCCTTCAAAAAGGTTTTCTTGTGCATCGCGGGCTTGGCTTTGATGAGTTGATTGTTCGCCCATTGCAGCAGCGCGTTGTCGCTGTACGCGAATGGATAGTGTTCGGGTTCTTCGATGGTGAAGTCGGCGTTCCCCTTCGTGCTGTTGACGTGTGTGATCGCGTGGCAACTCGTGCAGGTGATCCCTGCTTGCGAAGTCGGGTGATTCACGTCATCGAACTTCGGATCGTCGAAGGCACCGCTAAAGAAGGGAACCGGATCGTGACAGCCCGCGCAAAACCGCGACCCGCGCACGTCTCCGTCACGCTTGAGCGAGACCTCGCGCGTCTCGCGCACGCTCGCCAGATAGGCCGGGTTGTTGAAGGAACTCATGTGATGTGACGAGTGATACCAACCTTTGTAAGCGTCCTGATGACACTTCAAACAGTAGTCGTCGTTCATCAGAGCCTTCGCCGGGATGAAGTTGCCCGTCTTGGTGCGAGCCAGCGAAGGGAAGAAGTATTTGTCGGCTCCCTCCTTCGGCCCGGCCTGATTCCAGCCGCGCGGGTCTTGGTTGTGCAACGCGATCAACCCGGCCGTCGCCACTCCGACCAAGCCCGCGTAGCCCAGTCCCAGCTTCCACTTGATCTTCGGCCCGGCCAGTCGATGCAGCCAGTAGAGCCAGACGCAAAACAGCGGCGCTCCAATGTGAGACCAATAAACAATCGAGCGCGTCGCCGCGTCCTTGATGACCAGCGCCGAAGACCCTTTCCCGCCGAGATCGACGCGCATCAACATCAGCCCGCTGACGAGCAGCACGATCGACGCGATGAGCAACGCATAACCAACGCGAATCGCCCGCTTGTTCTTCCTCATCCGCGTGTTCAGCAAATGGATGCCAATGAACACGATGAACGGCACGACGAGCACCAGCCCCAGCACCAAGTGCCCGGCAAACATCAGCATGTAGAACCAGTTCTCATACGTCCGCCCGTCGAACCAGCTATGAAAAGTGACGGCGGCTAGGTACGTCGAGTTCGCCCCGAGTAACGCAATCACGGCGAACAGGACCCACATCAGAATTCGAAGTCGCGGACCAACGGCAAGCTTCACAACGTGACGGACGGGAGCGGGTGATCCCGATGTGGGAGATGGCGACGACATGAAAAAACTCCGTCAGGAAAGGGCAACATCGAGTGCTGGGCGAGTTTAGCGCGGCTCTATTGATTCGGTCAATCAGCCACGGAACGCTGTCGCACCTCGTTCCAGAATCGAGGGCGCGACTGTGTTCTCGTCTGGTATTTCTTGAGATAGCGGACGTACTCGTCGTCGGGTGGTCTTGGCTCACTGTCGCGATGTGCGTAGACGGTCATGTCGCGAAACGGCAGCGGTTCGACGGACTCGCCGTAGACGGTGTTCATGTCGCTGTCTTTGTCCCAGCCGACGTTGTAGATCACGAAGTCGCGCACCCAACCGGCGGGCAGCGGCTCGGAAGGTTCGGCGAACGCGAGTGACATCTCGTCGTTGCAGCCAAGAACGAGCAACTTGTCGTCTCGCTCCGTCAGCAGTTCGCGAACGTCGCCAAACCGGGTGAACGATCCCGCCATCGGTGGCCAGTGCAGGCCGGGAACGAGGCGGTTGTGATGGAAGTATTCGGGACCGTTTCCGGCATCGTACTCGCGGAATGAGATCCCTCCGCGGTCGTGCAGGTCCGCGCGGACAAGCAACAGTTCGGTCTGACGGACTTCGACGGGAGCTTCATTCACCGTGAAGAAGGCGGCGTCCCAATAGAACTCCATGTTTGTGACGATGCGTAAGCGGTGATCGGTCGAGCCGGGAGCGAACACGTCTGAGATGTCGATCGCAATCGTCTTCGTCTTGCCGCCGGGGAAGCCCATGAACGGACGGACCTCGCGCCACTCGCCGTTCACATCGATCGCGTGGAGTGCGGGTGGTCGCGGCTGCGGTCCATCCGGGTTCTGTGAGAACTGCACGTTCAGCGAGGTGCTTGTGGGATAGATCCAGCCGGTGAGGAACAGGTTGATGGTCGAGGGTTGAGGGGTGAGGGTTGAAGAGTTTGCGGGATTGGTTGCCGAAGGTTTGTCTGTCTTTTGACCCTCAACACTCAACCCTCGCCCCTCAACCACCCACGGCCCGAGGTCCAGTTCCAAGAAGTGATCCGTCGTCAGTCCCTGTGCCAGCTTGCGGTCATAGGTCTTGGTGTAGATGCCGTCACGAGCCTTCACTTGTTCAAGCACATCACGCCCGTGAGTGTCCTTCGCGGCGACCGGGATGCGTGGCGAGCGAACCGTGTGCAGCTTGTGCTCAGCCATTGAGGCCGGGCCGACCTTCTCGTTCGTGTAGATGTCCGTTCCCGCTGGGTGGTCGATCGCGAACAGCTTCACTTGGTCGAAGTAGCCCGCTTCCCACAGCTCCTCGGTGATGTTCAGCAGGTACTCGCCGTGCTTCGGCTTCAATTTGCTGCCGTCGATCTTGAGGTACTCCCACTCGCGCCACGGGGCGACGACCGACTCGGCGAACTTCAAACCGATGGGCGAGTTCCACAAGAGGTCTGTCACGAACACAAATTGCTCGCCGTCCCACGTGTAGAGGTACGG
>CAMAYU010000152.1 GCA_945862235.1 Schlesneria paludicola DSM 18645 | reverse complement strand
GCCGCGACCTTCAGCCGTGATCTGGTACTGCAATGCCAACAGGTGCCGGAGCCGCTGCGGGTCGGTCAGGACCGACTTCTTCGAGCGGCGAGACTTTTTGGTTGCGGCAGACTCGGGTCGAGGCTCGTTCAATAACTGCTGAATCAGTTACGCGAACAAATGCCTCGGGAGCGCGGCGTGATCCAGCGGCGAAGAGGGTCACGCGACGCCACGACTCGGCGCCTTCCGTCCCGGCGAAGACGTGTTCGCGCAGTTTATTCGTCGAATGTTCGGCCGCGAAGTGTTCTCCAGCCAGATACTCCTTGAATGTGTTATGCAGGAAATCGACTTCGTCCGGCAGCGGCTCGCGCAGGATGCCGCTTCGTTCCAGCAAACCCTTCAGCACGATGTCGGCCTCCTCCGCCGACCGGTCCTTGAATTCAGCCAGTCGCCTGGCCAACCGGCCCCACTCCTGCGATTGCGTCAGTGCCGATCGCCCTTCCTCGACCATGTAGACCGCCATGTCCTGTATCAGCGTCCGCTTCTGGTCCACCGACAACTCACGCTAGGCGGCAGGGAAGGGCTCCAGCTTCAACTCCTGCTGTTCCCGCTCGCGATGATGCAGCCGCGAGTCACACATCGCCTCGCACAACGCGTTCTGCGTCTTGGGCAACGTCCCCGACCGATCTAAGTGAAGGGCGCAGATCGAACCGCACAGGAGCGGATACGTCGAGAGGGGTCGCAAGGCATCGTTCTCGTCGAGCTGGTCGAGCAACCTCTGCCGCTTATCGCTGAGGTCGCCCGACTTTCCCGCGACCGTCAGGTTGCGTCCCGCAATGTCATGCCACCGACGAATGAACTGCTCGACATCGGCCGACCCCATCGGGTTGATGTGAGCCTCGCGAAAATTCAAATGAGCGAGCCAACCGTCGGGCACCGCCTCTGGCCGTGTCGTCACGACGAAGTAACTGTCCGGATAGTGCTTCGTCAGTTGCTCAAGCCCCCGCACCACTTCTTCACGATGATCGAGAGGAACTTCATCCACCCCATCAATCAGCACCAGCCCGCGTCCCTCCTTCAAAATCGTCCTTACCCAATCATCGGGCAGTGTCCCAACGCCCTCACCGATCAACTTGGAAAAGTCTTCCGCCAAAGGGAGCTTTCCAACGGGACAGTGGCGCAAAAGGACGACGAAGGGGGACTTGATCACGCCATGAATGAGGGTTGGGTTCTGGAAAGTGAATGTCTCCATCATTGGCCATTTCATTCAAGATTTCTGCTGAAAACCCCTGAATCTCAGGGCCGTTGCCCTGACGACCTCGATGCCAATCGCGGTACAGCCTGGAATCCGTCTCAAACGCAGCGTCGTTGGGGAGGGAGATACGGATTCTGCTCGGTGTCATCCCCGCTACCTGAATCGCGACCCATCGCATCAGCGTCGTCTTGCCGCTTCCGGCTGCTCCGCGAATCAGCAGGCGGCCCTCGCCCGGACGCAGTCGCTCCAACACCGCTTCGCACGAGAGCAACTCGCTGTCCGACTGGTCCTCGTCGGTGGCAGGGGATTCCGGTTGGCGTTTCTTGCTCCGCGCCGGGTACTTGGTCGGCGTCAGCGACCGTTGCAGGTTGAGCGACACGAACGCGTCCGTCAGTTGGAACCGACGCAGCTCGCGCGGGATCGTGATCCCGAACAGTTCGATGTAGTCGAGGTTCGCCGCCACCGCCTGTCGGAACTCAATCTCAAACCGCTGCGGATCACCCGCCTCGGCGAGACGCTGCACGGCCTGCGTGACCCGCGCCAGTTGCTGAAGCACCTTCTCCACGTTGTCGTCCAACTGCCGCAGCCGTCGCAGACTCTCGACCATCGCCTGCGGCTGGAAGTCGGGGAGTTGACTCGCCACTCCACGAGGCACTGCACGGCATGATCGAGCATCCGCTCGTAGGCCAGGTCGCTGTCGAGGTTCAACACCCCTTGAGGCAACGGACGCAGGGAGACATACGCCTCGACCAGCCGCCGCGATTCCAGGTCATGCTTCAACAGCAGGCCGGTCGACAGGTCCGCCTGAAGAGTCAGCGTCAGTTGCTCGGCAATCCCCTTGGGATCGATCAGGGGATTGTCCTTCGCCTCCTGATTCAACCGCGATTGGATCTGCCGGACGACCTTCAACGCATACCTGCGGATGTCGCCGACCGCCTCCATCCGGTCGATGGCGTCCTTGATCCGGTCCTTCGCCAGATCGGCGAGTACGTCGACCACGACATCGCCCGCCTCGCCGAGCAGGCCCCCGTCATGCAGGGCTTCGCCGTGAGAACCGACGATCTGACCCTTCTCACCGAGATATCTCTTGAAGAGAAACTTGGCGGCGGCCAGCGTCAACTGCGTCAACAGAACGGCTTCGATGCTCATGCCCGACAGCTTACTTCTGAACATTCCACCAGTCGATGAAATGGCTCACCTCCTGAACCACACGGCTGCGGGGGAGCCGCTCACAAACGAAAGAGTCCCGGACGCTAGGGACGTGCGGGACTCTTTCGTCGGTCACAGGAATCACCATTAATTGGGCGATCAGAAGATGCCGAGTTGGTCTCGGGCTTCGTCCGTCATGCGGGCGGGGGTCCAGGGGGGGGACATGACGAGCTTGATGTCGGCCACGTCGATCCCTTCGACTTTTTCCAACGCCATCTTGGACTGCATGATGATCTGCGGCCCGGCGGGACAGGCGGGGCTGGTGAGCGTCATCTCGACCTGAGCCTTTCGGTCGGTGTGGTTGATCGAATAGACGAGGCCCAGATCGACGATGTTGATCATCAGTTCCGGGTCGATCACCTCACGCAGCGCTTCAATCAACGCGGCATCATCGACGGTCGATTCGCCCGCGTCGGCATCGGTCTGAGGCGAACATTCGCCGGTGGGAGAGGAGGACTCGCAACACGAGCCGCTGGCGGTGGGAGCGATCTCCAACCCGGCGGTCATCGGGGCAACGATCCCGCTCGTCGCGGCGGGAGTCGTCGAGCAGCAGCCGGAGTCGTGATCGTGATCGTGATGATGGACGTGAGCGTGCGGAACGGCGTCATGGCTGCAACTGGCCTCCGGGATAGCAGCGACAGGTAGCTCGGGTGCGGCTGGAGCGGGAGAAACGTCGGGAACGATCGTGTCGGTGGTCATAGTGGGCCTCGTGCTCTGAGTTCGATCTTCGCTGGGGCGGGCGGCTCGCGCGGGACGCACCCAAGATTTTTTGCTGTCGGTCATCATGCTGCCTGAGAAACGTGGGGCAGGTTTGTCACCTGCCCGTGAATCGAAAGAACTCTGCCCGCGAATGAAGGAAAGGTGGGCGGGCCGGTGACAAACCTGCCCCACGTCAATCGTGTGCCCTCGCGAAGACGCCGCCGTCGCGGATCTGGACTTCAAACGTGGCGATGCCCACTACGGCGGGCATGCACATCGCCGCTCCGGTCCGCAGGTTGAACTTCGCTCCATGACGCGGGCAGATGATCGAGCAGTCGCCACCGACGGGACCGTTCGTCAGCGGCTGACCATCGTGGGAACAGACATCCTCGACGGCGAAGAACTCGTCACCCACTCGGACCAGCAATGCAGGGATGTCATCCACAAAAATGGAGAGCCTTCCCCCGGAAGGGACATCATCAACAGAGGCAACTCGTTCAAACTCAGACATGCGGGGAAGGCTTTCTCGTCATTGGAATCGCGGAGACGTTGCTCGGCGTTGTCATTCGGTCAATCAGTCAGTCGTTCGTCTTCGCGACCGCCGAATGGCGGGTGGCGACTTCCAGCGGTCGGCAATGGCCAACCGTTCTTGCAGTGGGAGTTCAAATCCCGGCAGCAATCGCGATTCGTAAGCTTCCTGCTCCGCCACAAGCCGCTCCGTTCCGTCCACGAACGAGACCGTCATGGTTCGGCTAAAGCGGTCGATGATCGAATACTCTGCCACGCCCACCTCGCGGTATTTGATCTCGTAGTCGTGTTTGCGGTCGCTGCGTGACTTGGGAACGAACTCGATGGCGATGGAGGGAGGATTGAGCTTTGGATCAGGCTGCCGTCCGAGTCCCGCCCAGACGACACGATCCGCCCGACGACGCGAGCCATCGGACAGGTAGACGTAGCGTTCGGGCAAGGTCAGGTCGAGCGAAGCCCCCTTGGGATGATCTGCTTGGTATCTCTGCAACAAATAGCCCAGTCGATCGACGGGCTGGGCTTCACCTTCGGCGGGAATCGGACTCACGATGACGACTCCGTGAATCAGCTCGTAGCGGTAGGCGGGATCCCAACGGGTGACGGCGTCAAAGTCTTCGGGCGGGAGTTCCATCCCGTTCGAGCGGCGACTGAGTCGGGGTGGTTTTGTTTCGACGAGGCTCATTGAAGCACCTCCATTCAGGACTCAATTCACTTTGCGACCGTACAGGTTCAGAAGAACCTCTCCCCCTAGCCCTCTCCCCGCAAGGCCGGGGCGAGGGCTAGGGGGAGGCTTCGCACTCACTCACGAATGCCGAGTTTCCGTTCGACCGCCTGGCCGAGGGTTTCTCGGACGATCTCGACCGGGATGCGATCATACACGCGCTGGAAGAAGCCGGTGACGATCATGTGCATCGCCTCGGATCGAGTCAGGCCGCGGCACATGCCGTAGAAGAGTTGCTCTTCATCGACTTGGCCCGCTGTCGCACCGTGCGTACAGCGCACGTCATCGGCTTCAATTTCGAGGCCGGGGATCGCATCGACTCGACACGTGTCGCTCATCAGCAAGCCGTCGTTGCGTTGGTAGCCGTCGGTCTTCTGAGCGTCCTTGGCCACCTTGATCATGCCGCGCCAGACGCAACGAGCCTTGTCTCGCACAACGTCCTTATAGAGCAGGTCGCTCGTCGTGTTGGGGGCGTTGTGCGTTTGTTGCGTGTAGTACGAGATCAGTTGCTTGTCGGTGGCGAACGTCACGCCGTTGACCTGTGCGGAGGCTCCCTTGCCGTCGAGATAGACCTCTTGGTGAATGTGAGCCAACTTGGCACCGAGTCCCGCGACGGTCCATTGCAGCGACGCATCGCGTTCGACGCGGCCACCCTGATGACCGAAGTGCCACGTCTTCTCATTCCAGTTCTGAAGCTGGACGTATCGCAGATTGGATCGAGGAGCGAGCAGCAGTTCGACCGCGCCGACATGCAGTCCGGCTGTGGTGGCTGATGCGGATGAAGTCTCTTCGAGCAGCGTGGCCGAAGCTCCCTCTTCGAGAATGATCAACGTGTGACTGAAGTCGGCCGCCCCTTCCGCCGCGAGGCCAATCAAACTGTACAGCGGCTCGGTGATCTCAACGTTGCGTGGGACATACAGCACGGTGCCGCCAGTCCAGAACGCGCCGTGCCACGCCGCAAATCGGTCGGCTTCCGGCTTGATCGCCTTCGTCATTAGATGCGGCTTGAGGACATCGCCATGAGTCCGCACGAGGTCACTCAGGTTGCCAAACAACACACCCTTCGTGGCTAATGACTCGGACAACGTCGAGCGAGTACATGCCCCGTCAACGTGCGAGACCACGCCAGCGAACTCGGCCCGATCGGCGAGCAGCGTCGCAAATCCCGCGGCTTCCGACGAGCCGCCTTGCGCTGTTGAACCGTCTCGAATCGCGAACTTCTCGGGACGGAAGGCACGCGTGTCGATCCGCTTCCATTCCTCGGGATCAAGTTCGGTGACGAGCAACTCGCGATACGCCTCGAAGGAGCGGCTGCGAAGGTCGCTCACCCAAGCAGGCTCTTGGCGTGTGGACAAGAATTGCTCGAACGCTTCGGCGTTGAACGGAGAAACAGTACGCGGCGGGGAGGAGATGACGGACATGAGTCTCAAACATTTGCTGGGTTGAAAAGAGCGAGCCGACTCCAAAGTCGGCTCGCCTCGAATTGGGATGCAGGCGGACGGACGAGGCGTCCATCCTACGGTTCATACAACAGGCCGCTATCCGACGCTGCCTTCCATCTGAAGTTCGATCAGCTTGTTCATTTCGACGGCGTATTCCATCGGCAACTCTTTCACGAGCGGTTCGATGAAGCCGGTGACGATCATCGACGCTGCTTCGGCCTCGGTCATGCCGCGGCTCATCAGATAAAGGAGTTGTTCTTCGGCGATCTTAGAGACCGACGCCTCATGTTCGACGGTCACGTTGTTGTGATCGACTTCGATGTACGGATAGGTATCGCTGCGGCTGTGGCTGTCGAGGATCAGGGCATCGCAGACGACGTTGCTCTTGCAGTGATGGGCGTCGTGCGTTGCTTTGACCAACCCGCGATAGCTCGCCCGGCCACCGTCCTTCGAGATGCTCTTCGAGATCACGCGGCTGGAGGTGTGCGGCGCACAGTGAACCATCTTGGCTCCCGCGTCCTGGTGCTGGCCCTTGCCCGCGAACGCGATCGACAGCGTCTCGCCGCGAGCACCCGGCTCCATCAGATAGATCGCGGGATACTTCATCGTCAGCTTCGAGCCGAGGTTGCCATCGACCCATTCCATGAGTGAGTCGCCGTAGGCTTTGGCTCGCTTGGTGACGAGGTTGTAGACGTTGTTCGACCAGTTCTGGATTGTCGTGTAGCGGCAGCGTCCTCCTCGCTTGACGATGATCTCGACGACGGCCGAATGGAGACTGTCGCTGCTGTACGTCGGAGCCGTGCAGCCTTCGACGTAGTGAACCGAAGCCCCTTCATCGACGATGATCAACGTTCGCTCGAACTGACCCATGTTCTGAGTGTTGATGCGGAAGTAGGCTTGCAGCGGGAATTCAATCTTCACGCCTTTAGGCACGTAGATGAACGAGCCGCCCGACCAGACCGCCGAGTTCAGCGCGGCAAACTTGTTGTCGGCCGAGGGAATGATCTGACCGAAGTATTCACGCACGAGGTCCGGGTAATCCTTCACTGCGGAATCGGTGTCGGTGAAGATCACGCCCTGCTTGGCGAGGTCTTCCTGTAGCGAGCCGTACACGACTTCGGACTCATACTGAGCCTTCACGCCCGCAAGGAACTTCTTCTCCGCCTCGGGGATGCCGAGTCGGTCATAAGTCTTGCGAATGTCCTCGGGGACATCATCCCATGACTTCTCTTGTCCCGCCGACGCTTTCACGTAGTAGAACATGTTCTGGAAGTCGAGGCCCGACATGTCGCCGCCCCAGGTCGGCATCGGCTTCTGAAAGAAGATGTCGAGGGCTTCGAGACGGAACTCGCGCATCCACGCCGGTTCGTTCTTCATCTCGGAGATTTGATGAACGACATCGCGGTCGATCCCGCGCCGACTCTTGAAGACGTACTCACTCTCGGGATCGTGGAACCCGTACTGATAATCGCCCACACCGATCGGGGCTTCGAGAACTGCTGTGTCTGACATGGTCATCTATCCCTCCCGCACATCGGCGAGACTGTTTGCCCCTCGACCAATCACGGCCGAAGGACGAGGTTTGAAACGTTTCACTACCGAATTTGCTTGAACAGCCGTACTGAATCAGACGGGAACCGCGATCGGCGCGACGGACTTCTGCTGAACTTCCTGCTCTTCCGCGGCTTCAACCGGGTGACGTTCCCGCACGGCTGCGTAGCCGTGGTTGTGGAGTTCGTGAGCCAAGTCGGCGTTGCCGGTCTCGACGATGCGGCCCGCGAGCATCACGTGCGTGAACTGCGGGACGTTGTATTCGAGCAGTCGTTCGTGGTGCGTGATGATGAGCGACCCCATCTGCGGGCCGGAAAGTTTGCGGAGTCCCTCGGAGACGACTCGCACGGCGTCGCTGTCGAGACCGCTGTCGGTTTCGTCGAGGATCGCGAACTTAGGTTGGAGCATCGCCAGTTGGAGAATCTCCATCCGCTTCTTCTCGCCGCCGGAAAAGCCTTCGTTGAGGTAGCGCCGGGCGAACTCGACATCCATCCCGAGTTCTTCCATCCGTGCTTTGAGTTCCTTGCGGAAGTCGCGCATCGGGATGAGGCCCTCGCCCTCTTTCCGTTCGGGGGTCCGGATGTTCGTCACGGCGTGACGCAAGAAATCGGCCACCTTCACACCGGGGATCGTCACCGGGTATTGGAAGGCGAGGAACAGACCGAGCCGCGCCCGTTCGCACGGGTCGAGTTCGTTGATAGAAGTCCCGTCGATCTCAATCGTCCCGTCGGTGACTTCATATTTCGGATGCCCGACCAAAGTATAGGCGAGCGTACTCTTGCCCGACCCATTCGGCCCCATCAGGGCGTGGGTCTCCCCCTGACGGAGGTTCAAGCTGACTCCCTTGAGGATCGGCTTCTCATCCACAGACACATGCAAATCGGTGATCTTCAGCAGGCTGGACATTCGCTCTCTCTGTTCACTCAGTTTGTAGGACGGGCACTCCTGCCCGTCCTGCTTCTTAATCGTGGCTCACAAATTAAAACCGGACGGGCAGGAGTGCCCATCCTAACAAATGCGACATCATGCGATGTCGATCAGCGACGACGTGACCGGCAGACCAACTCGACCGGTGTGATGGGGGATCGGCATCACTTCGAGGCCGCGTGTGATTTTCTTCGCCTTGATCTTGTCCTGAATTCTCATCAGCCCTTCGAGCAATGCTTCTGGTCGAGGGGGGCAACCGGGGACGTAGACATCAACCGGCACGACCAGATCGACACCCTTCACAACGTGGTAGCCATACTTGAAGTAAGGGCCACCGCCGACCGTGCAAGCACCCATCGCGATGACGTACTTGGGGTCGGGCATTTGTTCGTAGAGGCGTCGGACGCGGCTGGCCATTTTGTAGGTGACAGTTCCCGCCACAATCATCAAGTCGGCCTGACGCGGCGTCGCACGGAAAGCTCCCGCGCCGAATCGGTCCATGTCGAAGCGGCTCGCACCGGCAGCCATCATCTCAATCGCACAGCAAGCCAGACCGAACGTCATCGGCCAGATGCTCGATTGCCGAGCCCAATTCATCGCCTGTTCGAGCGATGTGGTGATGACGTTTTCTTCAAATCGGCCTTCAATCCAAGGGGTTGTCATGTTCTTTCCATCCGTCTTGTGTTCGTGTGGTTCTTCGCGGCAACGCGACAGGAACCAGACTTTACCAGCATCCTCGACTCGATTCACCCGACTCTAATCCCCTCGATCCGGCCTTGCGGGGGAGGGGCAACCAAGATAGTTCACAACCCTATACCAACCTGAAGCGTAAGCGAGGGCGTCGTCACGGTTCGCACTCGTTTACACTTCGGGTTTGTGTCCGGAGCATGTCTTCATTCTGCATCCCATTCACGCCGGGTGAAACTCGCAACAGGAATGTCCATCGCGACAGCACGACGCCAACTTGAGCGGCGTCCCCAATACTTGTTCAAACACCTGTTGTTCTAACTCGCAAATCGACGAGTCCCGCTGAGCCAATTCGTGATACGGGCAGTTTGTTTCTCGCAACACGGGGAGTTCACCGTGAACATCGACTTCCACTCGAAACCCGCGTCCCACAAGACTCGTCTTAAGCTCTCCAAACCGCTCGGCCAGCGAAGTCCCGCGCACCGATGATCCGTATCTCAGGACGAGAGCCTCGCGAATTCGATTGGTCACCCGCTCGCGAACCGCTGTTTCTTCAATCCCATGCAACTCGTCCCACAACAGCAGGGCGAGTTCCGTGTAGTTGTCGCCCAACCGCTGTTGCCCGGCGTCTGTCAGGCGATAAGCGTGATGCGGCCGGCCTCGACCTGCTCGAACCGCTTGCCGTTCGATCAACCCCAAGTGTTGGAGCCGATTCAAACGCTGCCGCACCGCTGTGGCAGTGACTCCCGCCGCTTCACACAACTCTTGAACAGTTCCTCCACCCGCTTGGTGAAGCTGCTGGAGAAACTGGTCATCGCTGTGTTCTACGGTCACACTCATCGCTCGACTGACACTTTCTTGGCCACCACCGCAGACACGGACTCCACCGAACGAACTGGCGTGCGATTCTAACCGGCCATTTCTTTTCAACAACACTCGCTGTGTAAATTGTCGAAACTTCTCAGCATCGGGAATGGGTCAGCTATTCTCGAACAATGACAGAATCCCAACGCACATCAGCAGGAAGCGTTTCCACTTGTTTTTCAGTCAGCAGTGCGATGTCGGGCGAACCTTGAATGTTGAGCACGTCCAACAAAATGCCGCCGTATTCGAATAGGGTTTGCGAGTATGGCTACTCTTGCCGGTCGCCTCATAACAGCCTCTTGAAAAAACGTAGCACAGGCGGCTCACCTGTGTTTTTCAATCAGAAGTACGAGCAGGCGAGCCGCCTACTCTACGCTTTTCAACAGGCTGATCAGGGCTGCTTGCGACGATCAAGGGTCCACAGTCTTATGGCATGTAGCTCGCCAATGGCCTCTCTTGGATCGCGAGAGATGAATGTCTGCGTGGCTTTGCTCATGGCAGGTATTCCGTCAGCAAGCTGACAGGGCCGTCGATACGATCCTCGCAGACTCGATGTCTGTTTGATTGTTGTCCGCATACCTGTCGATCTCCTTCGTCCGGATGATTTGAACGGTGCTCAGATGCTGTTGGAACGCTCTGTCATGGCCTTGTTCGCCATCTGTTCAAGCCGAAGCGGGTATCGTCGAACGCTCCGTCTTCGGATTGCCGTGCTGAGTTGGATGAGCCTCGTCTGCGTCTGATTGTTCGCCGGATGGGCGATGGCTGACGATGACGCTCCTCTGCGGTTGCCCATCCCCAACGCCGAGGCGCGGAGTGCGGCGGACAAGCAGGTGCGAGACATCTTCCAAACGGAGTTCGCGGCGGCAAAGCGTCCCGCCGAAAAGTCTGCTTTGGCAGAGATGCTCGTCCGGCGCGCTCAAAATGACGGTGACGATGCGGTCGCTCAGTACGCCCTCTTCGCTGCTGCTCGCGCGCTGGCGGTCGAAGCGGACGAATTTCAGATCGCCTTCAGCGTGACCGAGAAGCTGGTCGCGCGATTCGAGTTGGACAAGTATGAATTGAAGGCCGCTGCGCTGACGGCGGGATCGAAGGAACTGCGGTCTGTGATTGCGGACTGGGGATTCTGCGAACTGATTGTGGAGGCGGTCGATGACGCCGCGAGCGAAGAACAGTTTGACGCCGCCACGAAACTGGTCCCGCTCCTCTCGGCGGCGGCTTCAAAAATCAAGGATGCGCTCGGTGCGCAAAGAGTTCCTCGCGCGTCATTCCGAATTGAAGCCGCTTCAAACCCAGTGGACGGCAATCACCAAAGCCAAGTCCGCGTTGGAAACGACACCCGACGACGAAATGGCGAACGGAACCTACGGTCGATACCTCTGCTTGCTCGCGGGCCATTGAGAGCAAGGCTTGCCGCTCCTCGCGAAGGGATCGGACTCGGCGCTGTCCAAGGCGGCGCAGCAGGAACTCCAAGAACAGGCCACGCCGGAGGAACGGCTCGGCCTCGCCGACGCTTGGTGGACAGTCGGGCAGGCCGAGTCCGGAGTCGCAAAACAGAATCTGCTGCTGCAAGCGAAGGTCGACTATGAAAAAGCGGCCAACGAGTTGAAGGGCCTGTCGCGCACCAAGGCCGATCAACGAGTCGATGTGATCACCAAGCTCTACCCCAACGAAGTGCCGCGTCAGGTTCAGAACGCGCGCGGCAAAACGTTGGGAGAACTGAGATCAGGCGGCCTATCGGGAGAGAAATCCAAACAGACCGACAAGCCAACCTCGAAACCGATGAATGGAAAAGGCGCTCTCGCCTTCGGGAAACTTGACCGCGAAGTGGCTCAGTCGCTGCTGAGTATCGATGGTCGTGTCACCGTTGGGATCAAATCGACCGAAACCGGCAACCTGCGTCTTGTGTCCAAGACGACCCCGCTTCCCGAAACACCATTTGCGCTGACGTACCTCATCGTGCATTCGCAGGCAGCACGCGCGGAGCCTCTCGACAAGGACGACTACCTCAAGATTGCCAAGCTCAGCAATCTGCAAACTCTGTATTTGAACCTCAACGGCAAACAACTCCCGGACGAGTTCTGGAACGACTTTCGGTCAGCAGGTTCGCTTGTCGAGCTATCACTCTCCGGGTCGAACGCGACCGACGCGGCCATCACCTCGCTCATCAAGCCACTCCGATTGAGATCGCTGGAGCTGGGAAACACGTCGGTCACTGACGCCTCTTTGGGACAGATCGCATCGTTTCCGGCTCTCGAAACCTTGGGAGTGAGCCGCACGCGCGTCACTGGCGACGGGCTGAAACTGCTCGCAAAGTCTCCGGTGAAACAATTGCGGGCGGAAAGTCTCGGGCTGAAGGACTCGGACATCGAATCCCTGTCCGCGCTGACACGCTTGGAAGAGTTGACTCTGTTGGACGACACCCTCACCGGTGAAGGCTTCCGACGCTTTATAAGGTCGCGGATCGTTGAGATTCCTCAACCTGAAGAGCGCAAAGCTGAGTTCTCTCGGCGTGCAGCGGATCGCCGAAATCTCAACTCTCACGTCACTCTCTCTGCGCGAGGTTGAGTTTGATGACGTTCTCTTTAAGGCACTATGCGAACAAGGTCGTATTGAAATATTCAACCTTGTCATTGCCCGCCCGCGCGTGACCACCAAAAGCCTGGCTGAGTTGGCCTCGCTCCCCAAGCTGAGGTTTCTGGGACTTCCGAAAACTGTCACGCTCGCAGAGGCAAAGTTGATCGTGCCGCAGTGCAACGGGTTTTCGTCCTATTGAGGAACAGGGACACAATAACTTCCCGACGCCCGTAGTCCGGACAGCCATTCGCTCCCGCAGTCGATCACGTAGTCCGGACCAAGGGATCCGGACTACGTCTCCAAGTCAGGGAGTTATCGCGCTTCCGTTCCTCAACCTCACGAAACGCCCGCCAACTCTGTCGCGTGCGCGACGCGACCGATGGCGAGGATGTAAGCGGCGGTGCGAAGCGGGACCTTTTTGTCTTGAGCGATTTGCCAAACGGCGTCGAACGCGGCGGCCATTTTGATTTCGAGCTTCGCGCGGATTTCATCGACCGGCCAATGGACGACGCTCCGGTTTTGAACCCACTCGAAATAGCTGACCGTCACACCGCCCGCGTTGGCCAGAATGTCGGGGACGACGGTGACTCCATTCTTCGCGAAGATCTCGTCCGCTTCGGGAGTGGTCGGATCGTTCGCCGCTTCGACGATGTACTTGGCCTTCACCGTGGGAGCGGTTAGTGCGGTGAGTTGTCCGCCCAATGCTGCCGGGATCAGCAGATCGACGTTCTGTGAAAACAGATCTTCGTTGCTGAGCGGCTCGGTTCCGACGAAGCCCTGCACGCCGTTGTTGTGCCGTGCGTATTCGAGAAGCTGCGGGATATCGATACCGCGTCCGAGAGGGTCTTTCACGCCGCCGCGTACGTCGGTGATTGCGACCACGCGCGCACCCCGTTCGTACAGGAACTTCGCCGTGAAGCTGCCGACGTTTCCGAAGCCCTGCAGCGCGACCGTCTTCCCCGCCAGCGATTGGCCGAGTTTGTGAAACAACCGATCGGCGATGATGACCACGCCGCGGCCGGTCGCCTCTTCACGCCCTTCGCAACCGTGCAGTTCGAGCGGTTTGCCCGTGACGCATGCCGGTTGGAAGCCGTGATGCTTTTGATACTGGTTCATGAACCACGCCATGACCTGCGCGTTCGTCCCCATGTCGGGCGCGGGGATGTCGGAGTCGGGACCGACGAAGTCATGAATCTGATCGACGAACTTCCGCGTCAGGCGTTCGAGTTCTCCTTTGGAGAGGCTGCGCGGATCGACGGCGATCCCCCCCTTTGCTCCGCCATAGGGCAGATCTACGACGGCCGTCTTCCACGTCATCAACTGAGCCAGCGTGCGAACTTCATCGTCATCGACCTCGGGGTGATACCTCAGCCCGCCCTTCATTGGTCCCCGAGCACTGTCGTGCTGCACGCGGAACCCGACGAACGTGCCGATCTCACCGTTATCCATGCGGATCGCGCATTGAACTTTCACGTCCCGTTCGGGCATGAGCAGCAGCGTCCGCATCTGCGGCGACAACCCGAGATGATCGGCAGCCACATTGAAATAGACCTCGGACTTGGACGGTGCGTGAGACATGGTGGAGTCCTTCGTTTGCGAGAGTTATCGCGAATGAGTCAAGTCTGGGGCTACTTTGGTCTGAGGCGATACCTCGCGGCCAATCACACGTTGCATCCACTTGTCCGCTTTACCGCTCACCACTCACCCGTTGAACTGTAGATCGCGGTTGTGGGAGGCGGCTGATCGGCGCATCGCTCTGCGGAAGGTAGCGACTGTTCCATGGACCAGGCACGCGCTCGTTCAGAAAGCTGGCGAGAAACTCTGCTACGCAGCGATGACCGTCGGCAGACCAGCGCGGGGCGTGGCGAAGAAAGTTCGCTTCGGGATCGCGTCCACTGGTGAGAGCTGTCGTGGCGTCGGCGAATTGCAGCCGCAGACCGATGACGTACTCGGCGAGACTGTCGAACGGTGCCCGGTTCGGGAAGTAGGCATCGCTGGCGACGCCGCTGGCCAAGCGACTTCCCTTCCCAGCACTGCATCGGGCCGAGACCTGCCACGGTTTTGGTGATGTGATCACGGCGAGTTGGAAGTGGCCGCTGTCACTCAGCCGCGCGAGTTCCAGGATCGGTTGAAACGATTGCTGCACGGCGGCCAGCGCAGCGGGACGCTCGTCGCGCAGCCACGCATACGGATTCGCGGAGGCATCACGCGTCGATGCGGTCTGTTCCGCAAGCTGAAATTTCCATTGCCGACTGGTCGCCGTGAGTCCCCAGTCGATCAATCGAAACTGCTGCCGAAGGTCATCGAGAGGCTTGGTCAGATGCTTCGTTTTGACCAATGACGCGTGAGGACATGAGAGCGGCGTGGCATCGCGGCTGGATCGCGTGTGGCGGCGAAGCTGCTGGTCGTCGGAGACATCGGACCAGTCGAAATGGAGTAGCACCAGATCGGGCTGCAACGCGAGCAGCCGCTGCTTGAACAACAGGTATTCCGTGAGCGGACAACCACCGGGAAGCCCCGCGTTGACGACCTCGATCGGCACCTGCGTCTGTTGTTGGAGCAATTCCTTCAGCGCGCGCGCGGCATGGTCCGCTTCGAGTGTTTCGGGGGCGAAGATTGTCTCGTCGCCCAGCAGCACGATTCGGAAGCGGCCGGAGGGTTTCGGGACGATCACTTCGGGACCACGCAGCCCGAGGCTGTTCGTGCGGATGGGAACATCGCGTTTCGAGTCGCGGCACTTCACCGTGGTGAGAGCGTGCGGCTTGAGTTCGCGATACGTCGTCCACGACGGCATGAGCAGACCGGTCGGATCAACCGCACACGGCGAGGTGGCCGTGGCACAGACATCGGTTCCCCCGACGACCTCAAAAATGCGCACGCCCACCTCTGCACCGCAGACGATCAAGACGAGCAGGATCGCGGCACACAGCAGTCGGCGGAGGAATGTCAGGCCGGCCCGAAACATGACCGCGCCTCAAGGCGAATGATGGACGAAGGGGTTGAACAGCAGTGCGCAGCGACAGCCCGGTCGCAGGCGGCGGGATGTTAGTGACGACTCAAAAACCCGACAAGACGGCTTTCGGCATGAATGGCCGGTCAAAATTGGGCTTCGATGTTCCCATCCGGGTGTTATCTCTCACGCTGCCGGAAGTGAGGCATCTGCCCAACGTCGGTCTTCGTGAGCCGGGTGGCGTCAGCCCAATGGCACTCACTTTGGCGTTCACCCCGTGAGCGGCACGGCGCTAGCCGCCGGTTCTTTGCTTGGAAACACAACTCCATCCACCGGCGGCTAACGCCGTGCCGCTCGAAGTGAGTGCC
>CAMAYU010000151.1 GCA_945862235.1 Schlesneria paludicola DSM 18645 | reverse complement strand
GTGGCCGTGCTTCGATTGTAGCGAAGACACGGCCACGCAAAGCCGTGACCGTGGCACCCAACTCAATACCTGCGTAACTATTATGGGCACGCTAATTCTCGGATAGCCTCTCAAATCCCCAATCGGGACCCCATTCGGCCTGAAAGGATTGTGACAACTGGTTCGCGTGCGTTGCCACATCAGGCCACGCACGTCATCGAGCCGGTTCGCACCTCGTCTAGTCCGTTGTTACAATCGGTCCGCGTTTGATTCCGGCTCCGTTTCACTTGGGTTCTGCCATGACTGACCGTCGCAATTTGTTCAACAAGGTTTGGGATGCTCACTCGGTTCGCTCACTGGCTTCGGGCCAGACGCAGCTCTTTATCGGACTGCATCTGATTCACGAAGTGACCAGCCCTCAAGCCTTCTCGATGCTGCGCGATCGCGGGTTGAAGGCTCTCTTCCCCGAGCGGACTCTCGCCACGGTCGATCACATCGTGCCGACCGAAAATCAGGCGCGGCCGTTCCTCGACGTGCTGGCTGAAGAGATGATGTCGGCCATCGAGCAGAACTGCCGTGAGTTCGGCATCCGACTGTTCAACCTCGACGACAACCGACAAGGGGTCGTTCACATTGTTGGCCCCGAGCAGGGACTGACTCAGCCCGGGATGACGATCGCCTGCGGTGACAGTCACACCAGTACGCACGGGGCGTTCGGTTCGATCGCCTTCGGAATTGGGACCAGCCAGGTGGCGGACGTGCTCGCCACGCAGACGCTCGCACTGGGCAAGCCGAAGGTGCGGAAAGTCGAAGTGACCGGGACGCTGCGACGCGGCGTGTATGCCAAGGACGTGATCCTGCACATCATCCGCAAGCTCGGCGTGCAGGGGGGCGTTGGGTATGCGTATGAGTACAGCGGCGAGGTCTTCGATCGGATGACGATGGAAGAGCGGATGACCGTCTGCAACATGAGCATCGAGGGTGGTGCTCGCTGCGGCTACATCAACCCGGACCTGACGACGGTCGATTACATCAAGGGTCGCCCGTTCGCTCCACAGGGAGCCGACTTCGACCGCGCGGCCGCATGGTGGCTGAGCCTCGCGTCGCCGAAGGACGCCGAGTTCGACGATGTCGTCACGTTCAATGGCAGCGAGATCGAGCCAACCGTCACGTGGGGAATCAACCCCGCGCAGTCGGTCGGTGTCAGCGAAAAATTGCCCGCGCTGGCTGGCTTCTCGACCGACGATCAAAAGGGAATCCAAGACGCCTTCGATTACATGGACCTCAAGGAACAGCAGCCGATTCGCGGCGTGAAGATCGACGTGGCGTTCATCGGCTCGTGTACCAACGGTCGCATTTCGGACCTGCGTGAAGCGGCGTCGATCGCCAAGGGACACCATGTCGCTCCGGGCGTGAAGGCTCTCGTCGTGCCGGGGTCTCAGCTTGTCCGCGAACAGGCGATGCGCGAAGGCTTGGACAAAGTCTTCGAAGCGGCCGGCTTCGAGTGGCGCGGCGCGGGCTGTTCGATGTGCCTCGCCATGAACCCCGACAAGCTCAAAGGCCGCGAAGTCTGTGCCTCATCCAGCAACCGCAACTTCAAAGGACGCCAAGGTAGCCCGACCGGCCGCACGCTGCTGATGAGTCCCGCAATGGTCGTCGCCGCCGCCATCAACGGCTGCGTCAGCGATGTCCGCGAGATGCTGTGACGACCTGAGTCCGTAGGGTGCGTGAAGTCTTCGGAACGCACCACATTCGTCAGTCACTTGAAAGTGGTGCGTTTCGAAGACTCCACGCACCCTACATCAGCCCGACAAACACGCACACATTTGAATAAGGTTCCTCATGCAAACGATCACCCAAGTCACCGGCACCGGCGTGCCGCTCCTTCTCGATGACATCGATACCGACCGAATCATTCCCGCTCGCTTCCTGCGCTGCGTCACGTTCGATGGTCTTGGCGAACATGCGTTTGAAGATGATCGCAAGCAGGATGCGAAGCATCCATTCGACGATGTCCGCTTCCATGGGGGAAGCGTGCTTGTGGGAGGCCGCAACTTTGGTTGTGGGTCGTCGCGCGAACATGCTCCTCAGGCGCTGATCCGTTGGGGAATCAAAGCGATCGTCGCCCAGTCGTTCGCCGAAATTTTCTTCGGCAACTGCACGGGTCTCGGTGTGCCGTGCGTGAATGCCGCTCGCGGTGATCTCGACAAGTTGGCGGCGGCCATCACGGCCGATCCCAAGTTGGAAGTGACGGTCGATCTTGCCGCGAAGCAGGTCCGCGCTGGCAGCCTCTCCTTCCCGATCACGATGCTCGAAAGCGCGCGAGGTTCGCTGACAACGGGCAACTGGGACTTCCTCGGCCAGCTCCTCGAAGGAGCCGACGCTGTGAAGCAGGCGGCCGCGAAGCTGCCATATGTGAACGGCTTCATGGCTTAGGATCGCGTACGCAATACCGCCTCATCCCACCTTCAAGAGAGTCATCATGCTTCGCCCTCTTTTCGCTGTTGTGTTGTCCGCCATTGTCATTGCTGCTCATGGAATAACTGAGTTCGTGCCGCAGAGCCGTGCCGCCGATGCGCCAGCGAAGATCACGCATTCGTTCCTCGCGACCGGCGGTGAGACTTACATTCTGGATGGCGACGGCAAGGTGACGTGGTCGTATCCGAAGTCAACTCGCGACGGCTGGGTGCTGCCCAACGGAAACATTTTGCTCGCGTTGTCGAAGTCGAACGACGGCGGATCGGTGGTTGAGGTGACGCGCGAAGGGAAGACGGTCTTCGAGTTCAAGGGGACGCAAGCCGAGGTCAACACGGCGCAGGCGCTTGAGAACGGCAACATCCTGCTGACCGAGGCGGGGGCCAAACCGAGGCTCCTCGAAGTGACACGCGACGGCAAGATCGCGGTCGAAGTCGCGCTGCAGGCTCAGACGAAGGATCATCACCTGCAAACGCGGATGGCTCGCAAGCTGAAGAACGGGAACTACCTCGTGCCGCAGCTTCTCGACAAGGTGGTGCGCGAGTACCAGCCCGACGGCAAAGTCGTCTGGGAAGTCGCGACGCCTCATTGGCCGTTCACCGCGATCCGGTTGGACGATGGCAATACGCTCATCAACTGCACGCTCGGCAACCTGAGCATTGAAGTCGATGCGGCTGGCAAGACGGTCTGGCAGGTCTCGAACGACGACTTCCCATCGAAGCCATTCGACGACGCCTGCGGCGGGCAACGGCTTCCTAACGGGAACACCGTCATCACGGCCTATCACACAGGACCGGGCAAGGTCCGCCTGTTTGAAGTCACACGCGACAAGCAGATCGTCTGGACCCACGTCAGCGACCGCAAACCGGGCATCCACCACTTCCAAATCCTCGACACGAATGGCAAGCCGGTCGAAGGCCGTCCGTTGCGGTGAATTCTGACCAGGCTTCAGGAGATCGCCGATGAGTCCATTGCTCAATCAAGCCATTTCACGACTCGAAAGCCGGACTTTCGAGGAGCAGAACGAGATTGCAGGACTCATTCTCGCGGAGATCGCGGATGAAGCGAAATGGACGGAGCAGTTCGCGAACAGTCGGCCTCAACTGACGAAACTGGAAGCGAAAGTTCGCGCCGACAGTTACGGCGGTTCAACGCTCCAATCTGTAACAAACGCCAAGACATCGCAGAGTCGCTGTTGGGCGGGAGTCGCTCGTGGTGACATCACGCCGCCGGTGGGGATCTATCACCGGATGTGGGGGGCCGCGACGCATGAGCGATCGACCGGCGTGCATCGGCCGCTGACGGCGACGGTGCTGGTGCTGAGAGACGTTGGGAATGATGAGGCTTCGCAGCGAGTGGTCGTGGCTGTCGATCATTGCCTGCTGTGGACGGTTGAGATGAACCGGCTGCTGGATGCGGTCAGTTCCTCAACGGGCATTGATCGAGCCGCGCTGACGGTCTTCTTCTCGCACACACACGGTGCGGGGCTGATGGGACTCGAACGACGCGATCTGCCGGGCGGGGAGTTGATTCCGCCGTATCTCGATGAACTGGCGACCACGATTGCCCGGTTGGTTGATGAGGCTCGGAGCGGTCTCGCGTCGGCGACGATTGTCTACGGCGTTGGTCGCTGCGATCTGGCTCAACACCGCGATGCGTTCGATGAGGAGCGAGGTCACGCGGTCTGTGGGTTCAACCCAGATGGTCCTGCGGACGACACGGTTCTCGTGGCGCGAGTCACTTCGGATGCGGGCCAACCGCTCGCGATTGCCGTGAACTATGCGTGCCATCCGACGACGCTGGCGTGGGAGAACACGCTCATCAGCCCCGACTACATCGGCGCGCTGCGTGAGGTCGTTGAGACGGCGACCGCCTGTCCCTGTCTATTCATCCAAGGTGCGTCCGGTGACATCGGCCCGCGCGAGGGATTCGTCGGCGATGTGACTGTCGCGGATAGGAACGGACGGCAGCTTGGCTATGCGGCGCTGTCGGCACTCGAAGCCTTGCCGCCCGCCGATCGCGAGTTCCAGTACGCAGGGCCGGTCGTGTCGGGAGCGACGCTGGGAACTTGGAAGTACGCCGCGATGACCTCCTCGCGCGGCCTCGCAACGGAACAATGGGACGTGCGGCGAGTCATCGTGCCGCTCCCCTATCGCGCCGACTTGCCGAAACGGGCGGAGATCGAAGCCGAGTTGGTCTGTGCGCGAGGCGACGAAGCGCGAGCCTTGGCTGAGGGTGACGCAACTCGCAGCCGAGACGCTCGCGCGCTGGTCGAACGAGCGACGCGGCGACTCACCCGCGTCGCTCATCTCCCGGAGGGAAACTCCTACCCCTACGAACTGGTCCTCTGGCGTATGGGCGATGCCATCTGGATCGCTCTCGACGGCGAGCACTACAGCGTTCTTCAACGGACTTTGCGCGAGCGGTTCCCTGACCTGACGCTGGTGATCGGCACGTTGGCCAATGGCTCGAACGTCTGGTATCTGCCCGACGCCGCGTCGTATGGGAAGGGGCTGTATCAGGAAGAGGCCTCGATCTTGGCACGCGGTGCGTTGGAGGCCGTGATCGAGGCGGCCGCGACTGCGATCGGCGAGGTCATCGCTGCGTGACTTGCTTGATCGTCTAAACTTCACGCCGCCTAAAGTGAAACCTTTCCGAGCGAGGCGGCGTCAGCCCAATGGCACTCACTTTGTCATTCACTCCGTGAGCGGCACGGCGCTAGCCGCCGGTTCTTTGCTTGGAAACACCGCTCCGTTTACCGGTGGCTAGCGCCGTGCCGCTCAAAGTGAGTGCCATTTGGCGTCAGCCCCCCGGTTCTTCCGAAGAGGGCTAACGCCCCAGAACCGGGGGGCTGACGCCGCCCCGCTCAGAGGTCTCATCACGGACCGCGCGAGGCATGCGCATCTGTCAGCTTTCAGCCGACGCACGCATCTTCTCCAGCCCAAGCTTCGCCACCTCGCGCGGGTCGCGTGCCCAAAGGTCTTCGCGGAAGAGTTCGAGCGACAGGTAGCCGCGATAGCCGGTCTCGTTCAGCAGGCGGCACCATTGCTTCAGATCGAGATGTCCTTCGCCGGGCATCACGCGGCTGTGATCGTGCTGTTCCAACCGAGGTGGCGACGACGGTGTGTCGTTGAAGTGGCTGATCGCGATCTGGTCTCCGCGCAGCTTGCTGATCGACGCGAACGAACCGCCGCCGCGAAAGTTGTGAAACGGGTCGATGATGATCGTCGCTTGCGGATGCTGCGAGAGAGTCATGATCTCCAACGCCGACTCGATCGTGTTGAGCTGTTCGACGAACCCGAGGTACTCCATCGCGGGCTTCACGCCGAACGACAGGCCGAGATCGAGGAGTTCTCGGTAATTACGAGCGGCCAGCGCGACATCGACCTGTCCCATCGCGGGGCACGAGATGATGTGAGCCGATCCGAGTTCGGCGGAGGTAGCCAGTCGCGGCTTGATCTTTTCGAGAGCCGCTTCATGTTCGGCTCCGGTCGTGTCGCACCAGCCCGCCAGATAGATCGTCGTCGGCAGCGCGAGGCCCGCGTCACTCAGTCCCTTCTTGATGTCCGCCAACGTCCCACCGCTCGCGATGTGCGATTCAATGTCATCGTGCCAGAGTTCGATCGCGGAGTAACCAACTTCTCCCGCGATCCGAATCTTGTCGAGGATCGGCGTCGGTCGAATGGTGCTGGCGTTGAGACAGTATCGGAACGGCATTGGGTCTCTCTCCTTGGCAATGTGGCAATTCAAACGCAGGGTCTACTGAGCGACGTGGCGTGGCGAGAACATCGCGCGGCAGTCTAACCGTCCGGCAATGAATTTCGACAGCAACGAAGTTGAGTGAATTCTCGTGAGCGATCAAGAACCTCCTCTTTGATAGTCGCATCGGACTGGAGCGATTTCTATGATGCCGCCGCCTCGCGTGACCTCTCACTTTTTGGAGCTTGCAACATGACCGACCGTCTTCCGATCAGCCGTCGTACGGCACTTCAAGTTGCTGCTGCGACGATCGCGGCGAGTTCCCTTTCGTCGCCGCGTTCGAGTCGCGCCGATGTGCCGAAGGTCTTCACGGCGGAACGAAAAATCGGGGATAAGCGGCTCGGCGATTTGAAGGACTACAACGGCTACTTCCCGTGGGAGCCATCGGCCACCGTCGCCGAATGGGAGCGACGAGCCGAGTACGTGCGACGACAGATGCTCGTCGCCAACGGTCTCTGGCCGATGCCGTCGAAGCAGCCGCTCAATGCGGTCGTGCATGGCAAGATCGAGAAGGACGACTACACGATCGAGAAGGTCATCCTGCAAACGGGCGATGGACTGTATTGCACCGGCAGTCTCTACCGTCCGAAGGCTCCCGCTCCCGCCAATCAGAAGCGTGCCGCCGTGATGTGTGCTCACGGACACTGGACCAACGCCCGGTTTTATGGTCACACCGATGCTCAAATGAAAATTGAGTTGGAGACCAAAGGCGAAGTCCATCCCGTGGGCGGCCAGTATTTCTTGCAGTCGATCCCCGTGACGCTGGCTCGCATGGGCTGCGTCGCGTTTTTCTATGACATGCTCGGCTATGCCGACGGCGGGCCGTTGACCATGCAGTTGATCCACGGCTTCGCCAAGCAACGGCCCGAGATGAGCAGTCCTGATCGTTGGGGTCTGTTCAGTGCTCAGTCCGAGTTGCGATGCCTCAGCGGGATGGGACTGCAAACGTGGAACTCGGTTCGCGTTTTGGACTGGCTCAGCGGGCTGGACGATGTCGATCCGAAACGCATCGCGATTACCGGTGCCAGCGGCGGTGGAACGCAGACGTTCATGCTCGGCTGCGTCGATCCTCGTCCTGCCGCGTTCTTCCCGGCCGTGATGGTTTCGACCGCAATGCAGGGGGGCTGCACCTGTGAGAACACGAGCCTATTGCGAGTGAACACCGGCAACATCGAGATGACCGCGCTGCTGGCTCCGCGACCGGTCGGAATGACGGGCGCCGATGACTGGACGAAGGAGATCGAGACGAAGGGCCTTCCACAACTGAAGAAGCATTACGCGATGCTCGGCGTGCCGGACAACGTGGAAGGGAAGTACTTCCCGTACCCACACAACTACAACCACCCGAGCCGTGCGATGATGTATTCGTTCTTCAACAAGCACCTGAAGCTCGGTATCGCCGAGCCGATTGTCGAACGCGACTTCGTTCCGCTGACGATCCCCGAAGCGACGGTCTGGGACGACACCCATCCCGCGCCGAAGTACTCGGAAGAGGCGGAACTCAAGATCGTGCGCGGCTTCGCCAACGATCAGGCTCAACAGTTCGCGGCCCTCGCCCCGAAGGACACGGCGTCACTGACCGAGTTCCGCCGTGTGATCGGTGGCGCGTGGGACGTGATGATCGGACGAACGCTTCCCGGGAAAGACGACTTCACCTACGACCACACGTTCAAATCGAACGGCGAAGACCTGCTGAAGTTCCGCACGGTGGTGAAGCTCACCAAGGAAGGGGAAGAAGTTCCGACACTGTTCTATCTGCCGAAGAACTGGAACAAACAGGTTGCGATTTGGATTGCCAACGCGGGGAAAGCGTCGCTGTTGAAGGACGATGGTTCGCCGATCGACGCCGTGCAAAAGCTGATCGACGCCGGTGTCTCGGTCGCGCTCCCCGATCTGCTCTATCAAGGTGAGTTCACCGCCGACGGGCAGCCGCTGACGGAAGCACGCAAGGTGCCGAACCCGCGCGAGTTCGTCGGGTACACGGCGGGCTTCAATCACTCGCTCTTCGCGCAACGCGTTCATGACATCCTGACGCTGATCGCCTTCAGCAAGCACAGTAAGTACGAGCCGGAGGGGATCCATTTGGTGGGACTCGGCCCCGTCGCCGGACCACTCGTCGCGGCTGCGGCCATTCAAGCAGGACCGGCCGTCAACAAAGTCGCCATCAGCACGGGAGGCTTCCGCTTCAGCGCCATCACCGCCGCCCGCGATCCGATGCTGGTCCCGGGTGCCGTAAAGTACGGCGACGTTCCCGGCCTCGTGGCGCTGCTCGCTCCTCGCCCGTTACTGCTCGCTGGCGAAGCCACAACGAGCGACGCGACCAAGCTGGCTCAAGCCGCTTACACAGCCGCCAACGCCAGTGGCAAGGTGACGCTGACAGACGCCCCTGCCACCAAGCTGCCATCGGTCGTGGCAGACTGGCTGCTCAATGGATAGAGGCGACTTGCAATTGTCCGCCCTCATCGCACTGGCTCCGCATGGCAGACTCAGCAGGACGCTGAGCACACACTCAGCGTCCTGCCGTTGTTGATATTCCATGCGTACGTGCGCACCACCGCAGATAATCGCGACGAGATCGCACACGTTGTCACTAACATGACTCGGCTTATCATTTTTCGGCTCTCCGCCATTTGTGTTGAAGGTCCGACTGAGCGGCACGGCGCTAGCCGCCGGTCTTTTTCGCGCTACACCGGCGGCTAGCGCCGTGCCGCTCACGGGAGGTGATTTCGTGCCCGTTGCTATCGAGCGATCGCGGCGAGGAGTACGCCAATCTCAAGTCGATCAAACAAGAGGCTGCGGTGTTTTTGGATTCGTCATATCACAACTCATTCCGAGCGGCCGAACTGCCAAAATGAGTTCCAACAACTCGACGTACTTTCCATTGCGGTCACTCCCGTGAGATGGCTTCGTCGAGGTTCAGTAATACGTTGGCGACGCACGACCGAGCAGCGCGTTGCGTGGAGCGGAGCGACGTGACTCCGCGTTGAGGAGCGACGACTGGGGGTAAGTTGCCGACGTGATGAGGAGGCGTTTGGTGGACCAAACAGGTTGAGAGTGGAAGGTTGAGGGTTGAAGGTCAGACGAAGTGGCGATGCCACTTCTGGCACTCGTCTCTCGTCACTCGACTTCCCCCGGTACTCCACCGCCAACCAGTCGAGCAGTTCCGGATGACTCGGCCACGCTCCTTGCAGGCCGAAGTCTTCGACGGTGGTGACGATGCCGTGACCGAAGAGTTGTCGCCAGAGGCGGTTCACGGCGACGCGGGCAGTCAGGAGATGTCGTCCATCAACGAGCCATCTCGCCAGCGCGAGTCGATTGGGCGGCGCGTCGTTTGGCAACGGCGGCAGGAAACGAGGGACGCCCGGCGTCACCTTGTCACCGAGCGGGTCGTACTGGCCTCGCACTTGGATGAAGGTGTCGCGCGGAACGAGCATGTCCTGCATGACCATCGTCGTGGGGATCGTATTGAACTGCTGTTTCTCGACGTCGCGCAGCAGAGTGCGCCGCACTTCGAGACCGGGCCGGAGCGCGCTGGCCGGAACTTGTTCAGGAGCGATCTCCTTCGGTGGGGTGAGGCTCGCGAGATTGGCTTCAACTTCAGCGATGACTCGCGCCAAATCGGCTTGTCGCGCGGTCTGCTCGGGCGACGGGAGCCTCAGTTCCGGAGCAGCGTTCTTTTGTTTGCCCCTTGCGATCCCGGCTTCCGGCAGTTGGTTGAAATAGGTGAAGAGCTGGAAGAACTCGCGCTGCGTGAGCAGGTCGTACTCGTGATCGTGGCATTGAGCACAGCCCGCGGTCAGTCCCATCCAAACGGCGGCGGTCGTGCGCACGCGGTCGGCCACGTATTCGGTCCCAGACTCCTCGGGAATGACGCCGGTCTCTTCGGTGATCATGTGGTTGCGATTGAAGCCGGTGGCGATGCGCTACGGCAGCGTCGCTTCGGGAAGCAGGTCTCCGGCGAGTTGCTCGATGGTGAATTGGTCGAACGGCAGGTTGCGATTGAAGGCGTCGATCACCCAGTCTCGCCACGTCCACATGAAGCGTTCGTGGTCGTTAAAGTAGTCATGCGTGTCGGCATTCCGGGCCTGATCGAGCCAGTCGCACGTCATATGTTCGCCGTAGCGAGGCGACGCGAGCAACCGATCGACGGCCCGCTCGAAGACATCCGGGTTGAGATCCGACTCGAACGCATCGACCTCATCAAGCAACGGCGGCAACCCGGTCAGATTGAACGTCACACGACGGAGCAACGTCGGACGATCAGCCTCGCGCGATGGAACCACATCGGCGAGAAACCGTGTCACGATGAACCTGTCGAGCGGCCCGCGCGGCCACGACGCATCACGCACGACGGGCAACCTTGGTCGAGTCGGTGTGACGCACGCCCAGTGCGGCCGGTACTCCGCTCCCGTCTCGATCCATCGCACGAGCGTCTGCTGCTGCTCGTGGGTCAATCGCTTGAAGCTCTCCTTCGGCGGCATCACGTCGTTGTGTTGTGAACAAATGCGTTTGACCAGCTCACTCGCACCGGGTTTGCCGGGGACGATGGCGACGTTGCCCGACTCTTCGAGTCGCGCGATCGCATCCTCACGCACATCGAGCCTCAGCCCCACCTGACGCTTCGCCGTGTCGGGGCCATGACAAGCGAAACAGTTCTCAGACAAAATCGGCCGCACGTCACGAGCGAAGTCAGGGCGACCGAGGTCGTCGCCGCTGAAGACGGTCAACAGGCCGATGATCGCGCAACGGAATCCCATCTGTGGCAACTCCGTGAGGCAACTCTTTAAGGAATTTCCCAGCTTGAAGTGCGTTGCAGGCCGCGAGATTCGCCCGGCGGGCGACAAGCAAACACGGCACGACTCATTCCTCTTTCTGTCCTCCCTTTTTCTGTTCCTTGTTCGACCAGCCAGGACGGGTTCGTTGAGCCAGTACAGAAAGATGTTGGACAGAAAGAGGGGAGGAGCCGGGATTCGGTGAGCATGGCATCTCCATAGAGGCTCAGTAAGCTGGTGCCGCACTGGAGTCCGGTCTTTCTGCCTTTCATTCGCGTTCCCCTCAGATCGCGCGGAACATGTTCCGCGCGATCTGAGGGGAACGCGAATGAAAGGCGAGCAGATTGTTGGTTACATCAAACTCGTTCGGAAAGCGCTATGTCTCGACAACGGCTGTTTTTGATCGCGGGAGCGTTGGTGATGTCGGTTGGTTCCGTGACGGTGGCCGAGGAGACCGCGAAGACAACAGCGGCTCGCCGCGCGTTTGAGTGCCGGTTTGCGGAGACTCCGCCGACGATTGATGGCGTGGGAGACGATGCAGCGTGGAAGTCGGCGCAAGTGGTTGATGGCTTCGGGTTGCCGTGGCTCAAGAATCAGGCTCGTCCGTCAAAGACCGCAACGAAGGCGAAGCTGCTGTGGGATCGAGACGCCCTCTATTTCCTCGCCGAGTTGGAGGATCACGATCTGTTCGCCGACATCACCGAGCATGATGGGATGACGTGGTACAACGACGTGTTCGAGCTGTTCTTCAAACCGGCACTCGACAAGCCGGGCTACTACGAGTTCCAGGTCAACGCGGCCGGAACGACGATGGACATGTTCCTGCCTCAGCGCGGCATCAAGGATTTTGAGAAGTCTGTTCGCGACGGTGAATTCCGGTTTGAAGCCCGCGTCAAAACGGACGGCACGTTGAACCAGCGGACAGATCGCGACATCGGTTGGACAGTGGAAGGCCGGATGCCTTGGACCGACTTCCTGCGGACGGGCGGTCGTCCGGCAGTGGAGGAAGTCTGGAAGTTCACGCTCTGCCGTTACGACTACTCGAAGGAGTTTGAGACGCCAGAGCTATCGGCCGTCGCGCCGCTTCAAGCCGCCAACTTTCATCAGCACGAAGACTATGCCGATTTGAAGTTCGTCCGTTCGGCGGGCGGTGAAAACAACGCCGTTCCGACGGCCTTCCATCCCCTCGCGCCGCTGCCGCGCCTGACGACCTCGCGCGTCTTCGGATCGCCCGAGCCGCCACTGCCGTATCAAACCGTGAGGCGATTTCCAAAGTTGAAACTCACGCTTCCGATCGCCGTCGCGCACCAACCGGGGAGCGACCGGATCATGACCATCACGCAAGACGCTCCGTTTTCGTTGACGACGATTCGGCGGTTCGTTGATGCGGACGATGTTTCAGAGAGCGAGGTCTTGCTGCCGTCGGATGATCGCGTGGCGTACGACCTCGCATTCCATCCGAACTTCGCTGAGAACGGGTTTGTGTATGTCGGGCATAACCGGCCGAAGGCGTTAGTGGAGGAAGTGAAGACGAAGGCAGCAGCAAAAAACGAAGACCCCTCACCCCCGGCCCCTCTCCCCGCAGAGCCGGGGCGAGGGGTGAAAGAGGCGGACAAGAAGAAGAGCGAGAAATATTCGATGGTCTCGCGGTTCAAAATGAATCCGCGGCCGCCTTACGAGTTCGATCCGAAGAGTGAGGTGACGATCATCGAGTGGGCCTCGGACGGTCACAACGGCGCGGCAATCGCGTTTGGATTGGACGGCCTGCTGTACGTGACCTCGGGCGATGGGACATCGGACAGCGATACCAACCTGCGAGGTCAGGACCTGTCGAAGCTCACTGCGAAGGTCTTGCGGATTGATGTCGATCACCCAGCCGACGGGAAGCTTTACTCGGTGCCTCAAGACAACCCGTTTGTGTCGCACCCGAACGCGGTCCCCGAGACTTGGGCTTACGGTTTGAGGAACCCGTGGCGGATGACCGTTGACCGTCAGACCGGTCACATCTGGGTCGGCAATAACGGGCAGGACTTGTGGGAGCAGGTCTACTTCGTTCGCAAAGGGGACAACTACGGCTGGAGTCTCTACGAAGGAAGCCATCCGTTTTACTTGGGCCGCGAGTTGGGACCGACTCCGCACGTGAAGCCCGCGCTCGAACATCATCACAACGAGGCGCGGTCACTGACGGGGGGCATCGTTTACTACGGAGCTCAGCGGCCCGAGCTGAAGGGTTGCTACATCTACGGCGATCACTCGACGGGCAAAGTCTGGGGGGCGAAGCATGACGGTGAGAAGGTCACCTGGCATCAGGAGCTGGTCGATACACCGGTCCACATCACGGGCTTCGGGACCGACTCGCGCGGCGAACTGCTGATCTGCGATCACGCGGGATCGGGCGAGGGCGGCTTCTTGTCGCTCGTGCCGACTCCACCCGCCACGCCTCAGTCGAACATCGCGACCTTCCCGAAGAAGCTCAGTGAGACGGGTCTGTTTCGTTCCGTGAACGGCCACGTCGTCGAACCGGCGCTGATCCCGTACTCGGTCAACGCGCCGCTCTGGTCGGATGGCACGGGCAAGGCTCGGTTCATCGCGATCCCCGGTGAGAATCCGCAGATCGACTTCACAACCAACCGAGCGTGGGGCTTTCCCAACGGGAGCGTGCTGGTCAAATCGTTCTCGCTCGAACAGACCGCCGGGGACGCGAAGTCCGCGCGCTGGATTGAGACTCGCCTCATGACCAAGCAACAGAACGAGTGGGTTGGGTACTCCTACCAATGGAACGAACCACAGACCGACGCGACACTGGTTGCAAAGGACGGGCTGGACCACGATTTTGAGATCGCGACGAAAGAGGGTTCGCGCAAGCACACTTGGCATTACCCGAGTCGCACCGAGTGCATGGTCTGTCACAGCCGTGCGGTCGGCTTTGTACTCGGGCTGAGTACCGTGCAGATGAACAAGGCTCACGATTACGGTGAGACAGCGAACGGAACGCACCACGTCGAGAATCAGCTCGACGTGTTGGAGCGACTCGGACTGTTTCACGACCTCGATTGGGCGACCGATGCACGGACGCGACTGAAGGAAGAATTGAAGCAGGCGGGGCACGATGCAGCGACCGTCAATAAACATCTCGCCGACGCGAAGCCGCTCGCCGGGCAGCGTCCGTCGGTGAAGTCGTCGCTGTTGCCGGCGGCTCCCGCGACGTACCCGCATCTCGTCGATCCTTACGATCCGAAAGAGAAACTCGAAGCCCGCGCGCGGTCGTATCTGCATAGCAACTGCTCGATCTGTCATGTCGATGCGGGAGGCGGCAACGCGCAGATGCAACTCGAATTTGTGACGGCTCGCGACCAGATGAAGCTCATTGATGTCGTCCCCGTTCACGACAAGTTTGGTCTCGCTGACGCCCGTCTCGTCGCGCCGGGGCATCCCGAACGGAGCGTGCTGGTGCATCGAATCGCCCTGCGCGGCCGAGGCCAGATGCCGCAGTTGGCCACGTCGCGCATCGACCAACCGGCGGTCGAGATGCTGACCGAATGGATCAAGCAGATGGAGCCGGAGCGTCGCGCCGATGCGGCTCCGCTGCCGATGCTCACGCCGGCACAAGCGGGACTAAATACCGAGAAGCTGGCCGAGATCGAGGGACTCGTGACGACCGCGATCTCGGAACAGAAGTTGCCCGGCTGCGTGATTCTGATCGGTCGGCCGACTGGCATCGCGTGGCTCAAAGTCTTCGGAGACAAACGGCTCGAACCGGATCGCGCTGCGATGACCGACGACACCGTGTTTGACCTCGCCTCGCTGACGAAGCCGCTCGCCACCGCGACCTCGGTGCTGAAGCTGGTCGAGCAGGGAAAGGTGTCGCTCGATGATCCGGTGGTGAAATACATCCCTGAGTTCGGGGTCGAAGCGAAAGAGACGATCACGTTGCGCGACCTGCTCGTCCATCGGAGTGGTCTCATTCCGGACAACGCGATCGCGGACTATGCCGACGGGCCGCTCAAGTCGAAGGAACGTCTGTTTGCACTGAAGCTCACCGCGCCGATTGGCTCGAAGTTCATGTACTCGGACGTGAACTTCATGGT
Organism: Schlesneria paludicola DSM 18645; assembly: GCA_945862235.1. GTDB lineage: Bacteria > Planctomycetota > Planctomycetia > Planctomycetales > Planctomycetaceae > Schlesneria > Schlesneria paludicola_A. The sequence continues at coordinate 710 of CAMAYU010000151.1, read as the reverse complement.
GCTGGGCGAAGTCGTTTCGCGCGTGTCAGGGCGACCATTGCATGAGTTCGCTCAAGCAGAAGTCTTCGCGCCGTTGGGCATGACCGAAACGAGTTACCTCCCCAGCGAACCGCTTCGCCAACGAGCCGCTCCGACCGAACAGCGCGGTGGGAAGTGGATTCAAGGCGAAGTTCACGATCCACGTGCGGATAAACTCGGTGGCGTCGCCGGACACGCGGGGCTGTTCGGGACCGCGCGCGATCTGGCTCGGTACGCGACCGATGCGATCGCGGGGATCAACGACGATGGGAGCCGTGTCCTCAAGCAAGCGACGTGGCAGACGATGACGACTCGTCACACGGTCACCGGCACGGACAAGCAAGGTCAGACGACCAGCGACGTGCGCGGCATCGGCTGGGACATGCAGTCGCGGTACTCGATCAATCGCGGCACAAAGTTCTCGGACAAGGCCTTCGGTCACGGCGGCTTCACAGGGACGGCATTGTGGATCGACCCCGATCAAAAGCTGTACGTCATTTTCCTGAGCAACCGCGTTCACCCGAACGGCAAAGGTTTGGTCAATCCGCTGATTGGGAAGATCAGCGAGATCGCCGTCGATGCCGTACTGCCGTGAACGGCGTGCGTCGCAAAACGGGAGCACGGTCTTTAGAGTGGCCGCCAATGCAAAGTAGGGTGCGTGGAGTCTTCGGAACGCACCGTTTGAGGCAACA
>CAMAYU010000150.1 GCA_945862235.1 Schlesneria paludicola DSM 18645 | reverse complement strand
TGGAGCGACAGGTGTCGGTCGGGTTTGCCGATCCGAAGAAATCGTACACGAGAGCGTTCGCGCAGTACGCGATAGAGCTGTCTCGGATGATGACGCTGGCCGACGTGGCTCGTCATCTTCAGCTCAGTTGGGATGTCGTGAAGGGGATTATCGGCGATGATCTTCAGCGCCGGTTCGCGACGCCGAAACTGCGGTCGCTGAAGCGGATCGCCATCGACGAAATCTATCTCGGCAAGAAGCACAAGTTCCTGACGATCGTGATGGACCTCGACAGCGGTCGGATCGTGTTTGTCGGCGATGGTAAAGGCCAACAGTCGCTCGAACCGTTCTGGAGGAGGCTGAAACATTCGCGTGCGATGATCGCCGCCGTAGCTGCCGATCTCTCTCCGGCGTATAGCGAGGCGATCCGCAAACACCTGCCCAACGCGCAGCTCGTGTTCGACCGCTTCCATCTGGTGAAGCTCTTGAACGAACACCTGACCGACCTGCTGCGCGAACTCCATCGCGAGGCCACCGATCAACTCCAGAAGCAGGTCTTGAAGGGGACACGCTGGCTGCTCGTGAAGCACTCCGCCGACCTCGATCCGAAACGCGACGAACGCCAACGACTGAAGGAGGCCCTCCAACTGAATGAATCGTTGGCCACCGCCTACTACCTCAAGGAAGACCTCGCCCAAGTCTGGATGCAGGAGAACCAGACCGCCGCCCGTATCGTCCTCGACCGCTGGATCGCCACCGCCGCATCCAGCGGGATCCGGCAACTGATGAAGTTCGTACGCACACTGCAAAAAAACGGTTTATCAGGGGAATGCGTGCTGAGGCCGAAGCTCTCGCAATTGAAGGAAATACGAAGCATGGCTTTTGGAAGCATGGCTCCGATGTCCAAGGGGAGGAAAAGCACAGCCCTGATCAAGCGAACTTGGTCAGGGCCTGACTCACCGTTGTCGCATCGGAGGCTTGGGAATCCCTTGTCAGGTTGCGTCCCCGCAGAGCCTGACTCCGTTTCTCCAAGCAGCAGCAGGCTAATCAGCCCCTCAAGGTGAGGTAATCACCATCTGACATCGGAGTTATACCTCAGAAAATCCATCGTGCTTCGTTCGCTGAAGTCTCCGCACGCATTTCGCCGATGAACCAAATCTCCTAACAATCCCTGCAATGCCACCACCACCTGCGTGACCTTACTCACCAGGAAGCTCCTTCTTCCAAACCGGCGATTCGTGACAGAACCGACGATGATTGAAGGACTTCCCGCCCCTTGCCTAGATCAATCTCTCCTTAACTTGATGCCTATGGGTGTCGCGGACGCTCAACCCCCGGCTAATCGCTGTGATCCCTTTGGGATGAAAACTGGAGACTTCATACCTCCGGCTGGAATCTGCAATCCCCTCCCCAAACCTCGGTAGTTGTCAGTCACTTTTCGTCGAAGGAAGCGGACTGGGAAGTGGAGAAACCAAGGCCCGCGCGATCTCGATCAGGCGCGCCTCCGATTGCTCCGCATAAATGAGCGTCGCGTCGGGCTTGGCGTGGCCGAGAAACACCTGCGCGGCCTCGATCCCGCTCGTTCCCCGCAACTGCGAGGCGATGGCGTGCCGCAGTTGGTTGGGCGTCCAGTGTGGCACCGTCTCGCCCGACTTGTTCGCCCGTGCGATGCCGTAGACCACGGCTCGCCCGTAGGCACTGGTCGCATACGGCCCCCGCGCACACTCCCGCACCTTCGGCACCGTGCGCGGCTTCCGCTCCTGTGACCGCCAGAACTCACTGGCATCGACCGGTGAGAAGATCAGCTCGTCGCGTCCTTCTCGCAGCAGCGGCGTCAGCAGGCGCTGCGCAGCGACGGGGACCGCCTTCACGAGCGACTGCCGCTTGTGCTGCATCTTGTGCCGCAGCGGTCGGTACAGCCAGACCTCGCCCGTGCGATCTACCTGGCCCCACGTCATGCCACACACGTCCTGCGGGCGCATCCCGCAGAGGAGCTGGACCTGCACCATCGTCGCGACGGTGGGGGAGAGGTGCGGCAGCGTCGCGATCACGGTCGCGATCGCGACCAACCCGACCTCCGGCGACTCCCGCGCCATCCCACGCCCTTCGGGGACGCCGTCCACCATCTCCAAGGCCGTCACGATCTCGGCCGGGATCAGCTCCTGTGCCGCGCACCAGCGGAAGCATCGCCGGATTTTGCCGATTCGCGAGTTGATCGTGTTCCGCGCATATCGCAGCGTCGAAACCGTCTCAGAAACCGTCTCAGTCGCCATCGCCTTCTGGAGCGCGATCAACTTCCGTGGCCCGAAGTCCCGCGCCAAGTCCTTTGGTCCCCCCGCGTGCCAGACCAGTGTCTGCATCGCCGCACAGACGTTCCGGTACTCCTGCGTCGTCTTCCCGTCCTTCGAGTAGTACGACTCGGCGTGGTAGAGGTACTGCTCGACGCACTGCAAGACGGTCAGGTTCTGTGACAGGTCCGGTGCCGTCGGCGTGGCGTGCAACCCTGCCAGCCAAGCCCCGAACGCCTTGGAAGCCTCAGGGGTGTCCCACTTACCGAAGTAGACTTTCTTCCCTTGCCAGCGTGCAAACGCGCGGCCAGTGGTCTTGTCCTGCTTCAGTTGTGTCGGTGGCGTCCTCATGGCGAGTCAACTGGCTGCGGGATGTTGTGCGGACAAATTGCGGGATGTTACTGGATGTTGCGGGCAGATTTCCGCTGCATCCAAAAGCGTCTCACCACTTCAAAAAACCGTCTCAGCCCGCCGTCAGATTTCATCACCAAGATTCGCCGCAACATCAACACTCACAACACATTGCAAACCGAAGCGGGTGAGGGGAATCGAACCCCCGTCTAAAGCTTGGGAAGCTTTCATTCTACCATTGAACCACACCCGCAAGACGACGACGAAGCTACACGCCTCACTTACAGCGGTCAAGCGGGAGCGGTACTAGCGGTACTGGTCACGGTGCAGTCGGCGATTTCAATTGAAGGCGAATCGAGTCCTTGATGAACACCGCCTTCGATCGCATCTGAGGGCAATCGGGAACTCGCTGAACTCGGAATGCCGGTTACCTTTGAGACCGCATGTGAAATGATGCTTCCCCAAAGCGGGGGGCACCTCCCGGAAACGAGCTTGGCTGGAAATCATTCACGTTCACTATTTTTCATCGTTGATTAGTGCTCAATGACGGTCTCCGCCACCTCGATGATGCTCGGTTACTTTCGCGAGGAAGGCTGGCTGATCTTCGTCGAGATCGCCGTGGCGAATTACCTTGCCCGTAACTTGTGTGGCAGGGGGCTGCCACACCGATTTAGGTTTCGGAAGGTATTCCGAGTTCAATCATCAGAAAACAACGCCCGCCTATTCGTTGGGCCGAAATTCCGACTGATGGAGGGTTTCGGCATTCGCGGGTTTCAGCAGGCGGATCACTTGCAAGTCGCGCCGGCGTTTGTTGAGGCTTTCGATGCGGGCCTGCTGCTCGAATTGTGACTTGCCCTCATCGCGATTTCCTTGCAAAGCGCAGGTGGTGGCGAAGGCCAGTCGCTCCTGCCGGTCGGGTGTTCGTCGCTTTGCGGCCTCGGCCAATCGCGTTCCAGCGAGATCATAGTTCCCCATCTCCAAGGCAATCTGCCCGGCTTCTTGTAACACTTCGGGCGCGGGGAGCGGGCGACTGAGCAAGTCCTTCAACGACTCCAAGGCGACCGTCCACCTTCCCAAGTGCCTTAGGCACCGCGCGGCACCGACTCGGGCAGGGATCGATTGGGGGTTCTCACGGATCGCAATGAGGAAGTGCGGCAAGGCTTCGCACGGCAAGCGAAGTTCCAACAACAATTCGGCTAGATTCTCGCGTGCCAACTCGTGACACGGACAATCAACGATCACGGACTGGAACGCCGCGCGTGCCTGATCGATGTCCCCGCGACTCCGCGACACCACACCTCGATAGAACGTCACGTCCACCGCATTCGGATGCAGCGTCTCCCACGCAGTTAGCACCACTTCCGCCTGAATCACATCCTGTCGCACGAGGTATCCACGGAGAAACGCTTCAGCTACGCCCCCCGCATCGAGGCCTGTCATTACTAGGCGATTTAACTGCGTCTGGCCGTCTTGATCGAACTGGCCGGACTGAATTCGCATCAATTCTCGTTCGAGGACCAGTTGAGTGGACTGTGGATCGGCGATGGCTCGACGTTCCACAATGACAGTCCAGACATCGCGATCACCGCGCCGCCGCGCACACCGCGCGACGAGCCACCCTGATTCCAAATCCCATGGCGACAGACAATGGGACCACGCCGCCCACTGAATCGCGCAAGCCAATCGGCCTTGCGAGTCGGCTCGGTTGGCCAGCCACCAGGCACACTGACCAGCAAGCAACTCTCCGGCTATTCCCACCAGCGCGACCGTCAACACGAAGTCAAGCCATGGCCGCGGGCGCTTGTGACTGCGGGGCAACCCACCGGCCATCAGACCTGTTTTGAATTCGTTGACCGACATGACGACCTCACCTACCAATAGCACCACGCCTGATCGTGACAACCTCGCCCAGTCTCCCTGATTGTGGAGTAGGTCTCACTCTATCTCGTGGCTCTTCGACGAGCGAACTTGTACGCTCGTGCTTCATCAAGGGCGAGAATTCTCCGCAATAATGTTCAGTCCGCCGAACAGATCATACGATGCCTTCGCGAAAAAACTGACCACCTCGAAATGTTGAGTTGGTCCTTGTCGCGGCGGAGACATCATGCACCCTACGCTCATCACCCAAGCATTCCTACCCGTCTTGATCATCCACTGCGAGGCTTCTCCGTGTTGAGATCACTCTGGTTGTCAATCGGGCTGGCCGTGCCCCTACTCGTCGCTGGTCTTGTCGTGTGCAACCGTCCTAGCGCAGCCGTCAGTGTGTTGGAACGAGCAATCTCAGTCGATCACACCGAGGTAAAGATCGACGCGGCGACAGAGCGGAAGATCATCGCGTTTTGCAGTGCCTGCCACGCGATGCCACAGGCGGGCAGCTTTGCCAAGGACTCGTGGCACGGGGAAGTGATGCAGGGCTTTCACTTCTATGCGAAATCGGCACGCACCGACCTCGATCCGCCGACGCCTCAACAGGCCGTCGCCTACTTTCGTTCAATGGCTCCCGATCGAATCAAGCTGCCGGATCAGTCCCGTTCGGCGCGAGCGACCTCCATCGCCTTTCGTACGCAGAGATTTCCCTGTGATCCGAATTCAAAGATTCCTCCTGCCGTCGCCCATCTCAAGTGGGTGCCGCACCAAGATCGGAAGCCGGGATTGCTGGTGGCCTGCGACATGCGATTGGGCACGGTTCAGGGCCTCGAAGTTGGCTCGAATCGCATCGTCCGCTCGGCACAAGGCCGAGTTGGACATCCCTGCCACGCCGAGCCGTGCGATTTGAATGGCGATGGAAACCTCGATCTGGTCGTCGCCGATCTCGGTAGCTTTGACCCTGATGATCATGATCGCGGTCGGGTTCTGTGGTTGCGTGGAGATGCCTCAAACAATTGGACCGTCCAACAGCTAGTCCAGCAGCTTGGTCGAGTAGCAGATGTTCGCCCCGTGGACTTGGATCGTGATGGAGACTTGGACTTGGTCGTTGCCGAATTCGGCTGGCATTCGACGGGCGGCATTCTGATTTTGCGAAACACCACAGAAGGTGGAGCGGCTCCCACGTTCCTCACCGAACGGATTTCTCAACGTCCGGGGGCGATCCATGTTCCCTGCCAAGATATGGACGGTGATGGCCTTCCCGACATCGTGGTCCTCGTCAGCCAGGAACACGAGCGAGTCGAGTTGCTGCTGAATCGCCCCGGTCAGCCTTGGGAAGTGCATCCGCTCTGGATGGCTCCCGACCCCGCATTCGGCATGAGTGGATTGGAGCTTGTGGACCTCGACCAAGATGGAGACACAGACATCCTGTTTACCAACGGAGACACCTTCGACAGCTTGTCCATAAAGCCGAGTCATGGAATCCAGTGGCTCAGAAATGAGGGGGGGCTTCATTTCGAGTATCAGCGAATTGCGGATTTGTCCGGTGCGTATCGAGCCATCCCAGCAGACTTTGATCGCGATGGAGACCTGGACCTGATTACTACCGTCTGGATGCCGAGGCAGACACTGTTTGCCGCTGCGAAGGACATTCCTCCTCACGCCGCTTTGGTCCTGTTTGAACAGGTCCGGCCACTCCAATTTGAACGGCATGTGCTCCAGAGCGGTCTGCCGTGCTTTGCCACGGTGGAAGTGAACGACTTCGATGGCGATGGCGATTCCGATTTCGCGGTCGGCTCGCATCTTGCGACTCTCGCTCAGCCTCAGGATGGCCTGAGCGTCTGGTGGAATGAGACACCGCCAGCGACACGCTTGCCGTCAAAATAGTCAACGTGAGTTCGAGAGGATTGCGGTCGCTGAAGAAGAGGAGCGGTTTGTCCCGGAGGCAGCCACTCTCGTTCAGAACAACAATTCGGGGCGGTGTTCAATCGAGATCGCTGGAACCTCAGAATTGAATTACAGTCCGGGAGCAGGTTGTCCCTTTATTTGTTGATGATCGTATTCGTACTGGAATGGAATCATGTTTCGAGGGCAAAGGCTCGGCATTTTTGGGACGCTCGGATTGGTGGCGTTATTGGTCGTTGGAGGCATACTCGCTTGGCTGGGATACGGTTGGTATGTCGATCATCAGATTCGCCATCTCACGACAGCGTGTGAGATGGCGAGAAAAAGCGGGAATTGGAGCCAACTCGAACAGCAAGCAGCTCAGCTCCGGATGCTTCAGCCATCCCAAGGGCAGCCACTGCTCTTGCTCGCGGAGTCTGCAGAGATGCAGGGACAAATGCAGAAGGCAGTCGATCTGCTGGGCCAATTCCCGGAAAGCGACGTGCGCGCTCCGTTGGTCTTGGCACAGAAGGCCAGCCTCGAGTGGGGAAAGCTCAACCAACCGCTTCAGGCTTTGAAAACGTCAGAGGATCTGATTCGATTGCGTCCACGGACAACAGCTTCTCACGGACGCATCATTTCCTTCTACGCGATGACCTTGCAGCGCCCTGAACTGCTGGCGGCAATTCGCCGAGCGATTGAGATGAACGCCGAACCCCGGGAGGCGTACGCCTACTTGATGATGGCCGATGCTTTGACGTTCTCGAACGCAATTGACCTTAACTCGCACTGGTTGTCCTCCGACCCCAACTCGCCTTTCTTTCAGATCACCGTCGCCGTGATGACCGCGAACTCCCTCAGCGGTCGCGTCGCCACACTTCTGACTCCTGAGAATGAAGAAGCGGCACGCCAAGCAAGGCTTTCCGTCGAAGCGTTACAACGCCAACACCGGAATAACCCAATATTGCTGGGGTTTCTCCTTGAAAAATGCATCCAAGATGGCGACCTCTCACGGACCGAAGAATTGTTGAGGCAAGTCACTGCTGAACACTCCAATGATCATCTCCTCTGGAGTCAGCGGGGGTGGTATCACACCTTGCGGGGGGAGTTTGAAGCCGCCGAAACATCCTTCAAGACGGCACTCTCACTCCACCCCATGAGTTGGCACGCTCGGCGGAACTATGTGACGCTGCTGAGAAGGCAGCAAAAGCTAGGCGAAGTGGAAAAGCTGACAGGTCTGGTCGCGACGGCGCTAGAAATTCGAGTTGAGCTTCTGAAACTGCCCAATGCACGCGAAATTCCCGAAGAATTGCTCAAGCGGATCGTCAATTATGCTGATTCGTGTGGTGACACTTTGGTACGCGATGCATTGCAGATGAGACTCGGCTCGCGACTTTAAGCGAGCGCCGAAGCGGGCGTTATCGAGGTTGAGAGGCTTCAGGGTTTGCATCCGGCCAAAGAGGCATCACGAAAATCGGCCCAGGCGCATCGCCTCCACAAACAAAGTGCGGACAATTTGTGCCAGTGAGACAGTGAAAACAACCAAGCGTCTTTCTGGTCCGCACACGCTTTCGGAAAGACGAACTGGGGAAAATTGTTTTTGTCTGTGGCTGGGGGGGGTTGACAATGGGTTTTGGCGAATTAGCTTCATTAACCGTTCGTTAACCTTAACTTCATCAGAGCTTGGTTCCATTCAATCTTTTTGGGGGAAAATAATGCGTCTTGGCTTTGTCTCAGTGTCACTTTTGGCAGTTGTTGCTTGTGTTGGGTGCGGAGGGCCGGCGACCTACTCCGTAACCGGCAAAGTGACTTTGGATGGCCAACCTCTTCCCAACGTCAATGTGGCCTTTTTTCCCAGTGACTCGAAGCTCCCTTCCTCAGGTGGGGTTGCTGATTCGCAAGGCGTTTACAAGCTCACTATGGCTGGCGGGACTGCGGGAGCAGTCGCCGGGAAGCACAAAGTGACTGTTTACGGTGGGGGGAGCCAAGCAATGGCTGGCATGTCTGCTGACCAAGCAGAGATGAAGAAAAAAGGTGAGGAAATGGCAGAGCGTATGAAGGCAATGTCGGCCGCTCCACAAGACCCTAGGGGAAAATCTACTGGCCCCAAGACGGACAGTCCTGTCCCAGAGAAGTATTCATCACCCGACAAGACCACATTGGAAAAAGATGTGGCGGCCAATTCCAATGTGATCGATCTTGAACTTTCTTCCAAGTAGGTGTTTGCGGTGTTGAGCCGCTTAAGTCTTGTTTCTGTTTTGGTTTTGTATCCCTTTTAGTTTAGGAGAGCGTCATGCGAAGGTTCCGTTGGCCCGTCCGTCGATTAGGCTTCACTTTAATTGAGTTGCTGGTGGTGATTGCCATCATCGCCGTCCTGATCGCATTGTTGTTGCCGGCTGTTCAGCAGGCCAGAGAGTCGGCACGCCGCACTCAATGCAAGAACAACCTCAAGCAATTGGGGTTGGCAATCCACAACTATCACGACACGCATGGCCAGTTCCCGCAAAACTTCGATTCCGCTTGGGGTGTCGTTCCGGGTTCTCAGATTTCATGGTCGTGGCTGGTCATGTCATTGCCCTACATTGACCAAGGGGCAATGTACAACCTTTTCGATTTCAGCACGTTCAATGCTGCCGGGCGTAACAATGACTGGGATGGGACAGGTGCGACCCCAGCCCCCGTCAAGTCGCCAAGACAACTCCGTCAGAGAGTAATCTCAGCATTTATTTGTCCCTCAAATGACCAAGCGCCGTTGCGGCCAGGGCCACAGGTTATTGGTTACGCAGATGGCAATGGTTGGGGTGGCTCAGACGCAGCCGGAACAGACTACGTCGGGAATATGGGCCATGTTTGGAGTGGCTGGAAGGACAATGGTAATCTGCCCGATTTCCCGTCAGCAGATGGCCGATTCGTGAGGGGATCCAACCCTGGAACACCGTGGGTCAATGGAGACTCTCTTGCAGAACAGCGGAATTTGAATGGCGTCTTCTTCTATCAAGGCGCGGCGAGAATCTCTCAAATCACCGATGGGACTTCCAATACGGTTGCGGTGTTTGAGGACATGCATTGGAAGGGCATTACTGCCGGGAAATTCAACTATGCTGCGCATGTTGACAGTGCTTGGACTGTTGCGAACTCGGCAATTAACAGCATTCGCAACCCGATCAACAACCAAAATCCAGCTTGGCTCAACGGAGACTGGGATTGTCGAACGCATGGATGGAGCAGCCGCCACGTTGGTGGGGCGCATGGCTTGCTTTGCGATGGAAGTGTCAGGTTTGTGAGCCAGGACATCGACCACTTGGTTCGTTACAACGTTGGTGTGCGTAATGATGGGAATACGGTCAGCGACTTCTAATCGCGGCGTGCCAGCTTCAGTTTGATGTCTTGGTTTTTTCAAACGTAGTTACTCGCGTCTCCGTAAGCCTTCGGCCTACGGAGACTTTTTTTTGCTCGGGGGTTGTACATGGCAGTCAATCTCAGCTCTCGAATGATGCTCGGGTTGACCGTTGGGATCAGCCTGTTGGGTTGTGACTCCACACTGCCCTCCAGCAACAAGCCTCCAGTGGCGAAGGCGACTAGGCAGATCGAACTGACATCGATTCCGTCCATCGAACGCAAAGAACGACCGGTGGAAAAGTCCGTCTTGAGGGCCGCCAGTTTCGCCAACGTGGCCGAGGCACTCGGGGTACGGTTTGTTTATGACAACGGTGCGAGTTCCAAACGTCTCATGGTGGAGGCAACTGGTGGTGGGTGTGGTTGGCTGGACTACGATCGAGATGGCTGGCTCGATCTGTATTTCAGCCAAGGTGGCGTTCCCGATGCTCCCGATCCAAGTTCCCGTCCCATGGACAGCTTATTGCGGAGTATCGATGGAGTGACGTTCACCAATGTCACAGCATCTGCTGGAACAACAGGCCGTGAGTATGGTCAGGGGGTAGCCGTTGGTGATTTCAACAACGATGGTTTTCCTGATTTATTTGTGACCAATGTTGGTCAGAATCATTTCTATGCCAACCAAGGCGACGGAACGTTTCGTGATCTCGCCGAGTCTGCGGGACTGATCGGGCGAAGCTGGAGCGCCAGCGCTGCGTGGGCTGACTTGGACCGAGACGGTGACTTGGATTTGTATGTCTGTCATTACCTTGACTACGACCCGTACAAACCGATGCCCTGTCTCGATAAAAATGGAGTTCCCGCAATTTGTCATCCTCGTAACGTGGAGGCCACGCCGGACGAGTGTTTTGAGAACTTGGGAGAGGGTTCCTTTCGAGCCGTGGCTCAGGAATGGGGCTTGTTCGGTCCGGGGAACAAAGCTTTGGGCGTGGCGATTGCGGACTTCTCGGGAGACGGTAGGCCCGACATTTTTGTGGCCAACGATACGATGGCCAACTTTCTGTTCATCAATCAGCAGGGGGGCGGCTTCAAAGAATCTGCTCAAGTTCTGGGAGCAGCGTTAAGCATGACCGGCAGCACGCAGGCGAATATGGGCGTGGCAGTGGGTGACTATGATCAGAACGGCTTTCTTGATCTCTGTGTGACTCACTTTACTGGCGAATGGGCCACCGTGTATCGCAATTTAGGATCTCAGGGATTTCAAGACGTCAGCCCTTTAACCGGAATGCACGAACTGACCAGAGCGAAGCTGGGATTTGGAACGGTCATGCAAGACTTCAACTCAGATCGTCGGATGGATCTGTTCTTCACGAATGGTCATATCGATCCGGAGAACTCAGATGGAGACGGCTATCGAATGTCTCCTCAGTTCGTCACATATGATCGAGAACGCTGGATCAATCAGAGTGTGACTGCCGGAGAATTCTTTACTGGCAGATATGTCGGCCGCGGAGTGGCGGCGGGGGACTTCGATCGGGATGGCGATACCGATCTCGCAGTTGTTCATCAGAACTCACCTGCCGCGATCCTGCGTAACGATTCCGAGTCGGGCCATTGGCTGAGGCTCAAGTTCATCTGTGCCACTAGCAATCGAGACGGCATCGGAACGCAAGTCGTCGTGTGCCAAGGAGACAAGCGACTGGCAGGCGAACTGGCAGGTGGCACCAGCTATGCGTCGGCCCATGAGCCAGTGCTTCCTTTCGGACTAGGTGACTATGATGAACCTTGCGTGCTGGAAATTCGCTGGCCCTCGGGGGAAACACAGACGATCTCGAATGTCGCTGTCGATCAAGTCCAAGTACTCCACGAGCCGGTCCATGGCAAATAGTTTTACTCAAAAAGCTCGCTTTCCAGGCACGTACATCCGACCGAGACGATCTCTGAATCGTGGGTGGGTGTACCTGTTTGCATTCCCTTTGCTGTTGTGCGGATGTTCGTCCAAAACAAACATGCCTGGACTCCCAGCAACTTCGGCGAAGAGTGCTGCGACATCGAAGACAGTCGTTGTCTCGCCCATGTCGCGTCCGTTCCGGCCACACGATGACTACGTGGGGAGTGGCATCTGCGCTTCATGTCACGCAGAAATCGCCGCCTCATACTCCGCGCATCCCATGGCCCAGTCGCTTTCCGGCGTGTTAGAGGCTCGCGCATTGGAGGACTACGAGAATAAAACGTCCTTTCATCCGCCTGGGCACCGCAAGTACATGGTCGAACGGCGGCCCGACGGCGGCGTATTTCACCACGAAGTCCGTGAGAATGCCGACGGCAGTGTCATGTATGACCAAGCCGTCCCGATCGAATTTTCACTGGGGTCGGGACGGAGTGGCCGTTCCTTTTTGATGAATCGAGACGGTCTCCTGTTCATGTCACCCATCGGGTGGTACTCAAGCGGTGCGGGGTGGGATTTGTCGCCGGGATATCGCCCCGAATCTCATCAAAGATTTGATCGCCAGATTTCTGATGCCTGCATCATGTGCCACGCCGGTCGAATGGCGTCCATCGCAGATCAACCGGACAGGTTTGATGCCCGCCAGCCATTCCTCGAAGAATCCATCGGTTGTGAACGCTGTCATGGTCCGGCGGGATCGCATGTTGTCCGTCATCAGAGGTCGGACTGGAGCCTAGTCGATCGAATCGTGAATCCGGCCAAATTGGATGTCGTCCGACAGGATGCGGTCTGCAATCAGTGTCATCTTCAGGCTGGCAGGCGGACGCTGCGATACGGTCGCACGGAATTCGACTTTCGTCCCGGAGACCGACTGGGCGATATCTGGGCTATTCATTTGGACTCCGAACAGGTTGGTCCCGATAAAACTGTTCGGGCTGTCACTCAGACTCAACAGATGCAGGAGAGCGTCTGCTTCCAGAAGAGCCAGAAACTGAGTTGCATTTCGTGCCACGACCCCCATCGCCATACCGAGCCGCAGGAGCGACATACAGCCTACGACAGCCGATGCCTGAAATGTCACGGCCCCTCGTCAACAGAGTGTGCGGAGCTTCCCTCGGCAAGAGAGACCAAGTCGTGCATTGAATGTCACATGCCGAGATTGTCGACCAGTGATGTTCCTCATACGTCTCAGACGGACCACCGAATTCCTCGCTCGAACAAAGTGGTAAGTCAACCAGCCATCCCGCGTGCTCAAGGCGATTTCGACTTTTATCGCGAAGCGGATCTCGTGTTGCCTGACTGGGAGGTGCAGCGTGCCAAAGGACTGTTGTTTTCAGATCTGACGAAGACCAGTCGAGATGCGAGTCTGGGATACCGAGCCATCGCATTGTTGGAACCGCTCCAAGAACGTTTGCCGGACGACACGGAATTACTCAACGCACTCGGAGTGGCTCATTTACAGCAGGACAATTCGCAAGCAGCGATCAAGTTTTGGGAACTGAGTCTACAAGTGGCACCGAAGCGTGCGACCACTCTGCACTTGCTGGCGATGCTGCATCATCAGTCTGGAGATTTGAAACAAGCCCGGCACTACTACGCGAGGCTGATTGAAGTCAATCCGTGGCGGTCCGAGTATTTCGGCCGATACTCACACGTGCTGGGACAGCTTGGCGAGTATGAGGCTGCGATCCAGGCTGGGCTTAAGTGTGCTGAACTCGATCCGACGTTGGCTCACATTCACGGTTGGTTGGCTGGCCTTTACAAGCGTCGAGGCCAGCCTGAACTGAGCCCCAAGCATGAAGAAATGTTTAGGCAACTCAGCCCGCCACAAAAGTGATTTGGTACTCACGTAGTGTTCCGTGACAAATCTTCATGAACGAGCTTCATCGAGGTTTCTGCTTCGCGTCTATTGTCGCCGCTGTTCCATACAGAGGAAGTGGACGTTCTCTCGAAGGAATCTTCTCGTGACTGCGTACCCTCTGAATTCGCGAACACTTCCACCGCTTGTTCATCGGAGAGGCGACTCGCAAAAGCTCAGCGGGGCGGCTGTTTTAGCGGACGACCTGCTGACTCTGATGCCGACTCCTGCTGAAGTCGCTTCTGTGAAGAATCTGCTCGGTGCGGGCAGGTGTGTCCGGCGAGCGAGTCAGGCCCTCGTGGTTCTGGGATGCGTTCTGGCCACGATCGGATGTGGCAGCCGCGAGACGATTCCCTCCGAAATCCGGCGTGAGAAATCGGCACCGGCGATACCGCCGCAGTCACTCGCGTTTCCCACGATGAAGGGGGCAGGCGAGACTGTGGTGGAATCTGTCGTTCCTACTAATCTTTTGTTCGTTGATGTGGCTCAGGAGCGCGGCCTGCGATATCGCTGGCCGGAACAGCCGCGGCCGATGGCAGCGCTCGATGCGTTTGGCGCTGGCTGCGCCACGTTCGATGGCGACAACGACGGTTGGCAGGATGTGTTGCTGGTGGGAAGTCCTTCTCCGGCCCTGTTCCGCAATGTGGGGGGCGACCGTTTTGAAGAGATTACTATTGAGTGCGGACTGAAGGAGGTCGCGGGGCATTGGACCGGATGCGCCATCGGTGATTACGACGGAGATGGGCTGCTCGATGTTCTGCTCACCGGCTATCACCAACTGGCGCTCTTCAAGAATGTCGGCGGGCTGCGATTTGAATTGGCCACGGAGGCCGCAAAGCTCGATCCAACGAACCACGGGCAGTGGGGAGCCAGCGCGGGCTTTATGGATCTCGACGGAGACTCGTGGCTTGATCTCGTGATTTTGAATTACGTCGTCTACGGCCCCGATTCGCAGAAGTACTGCGAATACGCTCCCGGAGTGAGGTCGGGCTGCTCCCCCAGAACGTACCCTCCCGAACGCGGTCAAATCTGGCGGAACACCGGCACGGGGTCGTTTGAGCTGGTCCCTTCGGAGCAGGGGATGGACCTGACTCACGGCGTGGGATTGGTGCTGGCGTTTACGGACCTCGATGAGGACGGTCGCTTTGATTTCTATATAGGCAACGACGGCGTGATCGCGGACCTCCTACGCAATGAGGGCCAGATGAGGTTCGAGAACATTGCATCCGTGGCGGGTGTGGCCACGGACGCCAATGGCGGTTCGGTCTCGGCCATGGGTGCGGACTGGGCCGACTTCGACCGGGATGGGCGGTTGGACCTAGTCGTCACCAACTGGCAAGGCGACTCGTTCGTGTTGTTCCAAGGCTTAGGCCATCGCCTATTTCTCGATTGCGCGAAGCAGACCAACTTGGCTCGCGCCACCAAGAATCGCTTGGGCTTCGGTGCCAAATGGATTGATTTTGAAAACGATGGCTGGCCGGACATTTGTTTCGTTAATGGGCACGTCTACGACAACTCGGCCGAAATTCATGGGCCGAGTGTTCCGTTCCGTCAGCCGATGTCACTGTTCTGGAATGATCACGGTCGGAAATTCAGCGACATTACTTCCGGCCTCGGAGCCGACATTCGGCGACCGATGGTGGGGCGTGGTTCAGCAACGGCCGACTTCAACAATGACGGTCGAGTCGATTTGCTGGCGGTCGATTTTGAAGGGCCCGCGATGCTGCTCGAAAACAGAACCGAAACGAAGCAGCATTGGCTGAAGCTCGACCTACGCGGGAAAGCACCCAACGTCTTTGCCTATGGAGCTCACGTCGCGGGGAAGGCTGGCGACCAAGTTTGGCTGGGAGATGTGTCGCCAGCGTCGAGCTACCTGTCCTCCAGCGACCCACGCATTCATTGGGGGCTGGGTGATCTCGACACGCTCGACACCGTGACGATCCGTTGGCCTTCCGGTTCCGAGCAGACACTACGCAGTGTTGCCGCTGATCGCATATTGAGAATTGTTGAAGGGCAGTAAGGTGACCGGAAAGACTTGTCATACCCACACCAACCCGAAGTGTGAACGAGGGCGAAGTCGATCGACATCTTCGTTCACACTTCGAGTTGGTGTCTGCGGGTAAACCACTTGTTGCCGGTCGCCTAAGGCGAGTGGCAACAAAAAACAGTTCATCACGGGGGACTCGGTTTCGGAATCGGCAGGTTGTCGGGAGGGACGCGCGGGGGATCGGCCTGCCATTCGATGAACTGTTTCAGCGGAACGGTCTTGTTTTCGATCTCGCCGCCTGTCGCGAGGAAGAAGCGGCCCGCCTCTGACTGGCCCGCGTCGAT
>CAMAYU010000149.1 GCA_945862235.1 Schlesneria paludicola DSM 18645 | reverse complement strand
TAATACTCGACCTGCGGGATCGGATCGAACTTGTGGCTGTGGCAGCGAGCGCATTGCAACGTCAGTCCCATCGTCGACGACGCCACGATCTGCAACGTGTCGTTGAGCGTCGGATAGAAGTACTGAGCGTCGGCATTCTTGATGGTCGAGAAGTCGGGCCGGCTCGAATCCGGAGCACATCGCAAGTAGCCGGTCGCCGTGACCGCCTCGACGACGTCGTCCGGCAACCGTTCGAGTTTTTCGTAAGCGGTCCAGTAGTCGGTCAGTTCGTCGCCCGCGATCTGCTCCTGCAAGAAGCGGTCGTAAGGCTTGTCGCTGTTGAAGGCGCGGATCACATAATCGCGATAGCGAAACGCGGTCGGCAGCGGCCGGTCCTCGGAGAGCACGCCGGCCGAGTCCGCGTAGCCCGCGACGTCCAGCCAGTGCCGCCCCCAACGTTCGCCGTAATGCGGACTGGCCAGCAGCCGGTCGATTAGCCGCTCGTAGGCCAGTTCATCGTGATCGGCGAGAAACTCGCGCACTTCCTCCGGCGAAGGGGGCAGGCCGATCAAATCGAACGACGCGCGCCGCAGCAACACTTCGCGACTCGCGTCCATCGACAGCGTCAGATTCTGGGCCTCCAATGACGCGATGACGAACGAGTCGATCGAATTCCGCACTCGGTCACTTCCGCGAACCGTGGGCACCGGCGGTCGAACGGGCGGACGAAACGCCCAGTGGTCGTTTGGCTGCTGACCGGCGTGCTCCTGGAGTTCGTTCGCGTCGTCGTCCGTCGCGTGGGTCGAAGCCGCGCCGTCGTTGATCCACGAGCGAATGACTCCCTTCTCTTCCGCCGAGAGCGCCGGGCCTCCCTTCGGCATCTCGTTCGACGCGAGCTTCTCCCACAAGAGACTCGATTCCGCCGCCGCAATTCGCATCGCCGGCCCAGACTTCCCGCCGTGCAAGAGCTCGCGCCGCGTCGTCAACCGCAGCCCCTGAGCCGGCTCCGCTCCGGCATGACACTTCACGCACCGCGCCTTGAAGATGGGCAGCACATGTTCTTCAAACGAGATCTTCGCCTTTTCCTTCTTCGGCTCTTCCGCCGCGAAAGACGACGTCAGCCAGCCACAAAAAACAGCCGCGATCATCACGCGATGGGCGATGGGTGAGCGTCGATCAGTCATGCGTAAAAGCCTCATTCTCAATGCCTCACGGTTCAAATCTCACGCCAAGATATCGTGAATCACTTGGCCGTGATCGATTTCCAGTCGCTTGCGTCCGGGTATTTCCAGACGGCGATTATCGAGACCCAGCAGGTGCAACACGGTCGCGTGCAGGTCGGTGACGTAATGGCCTTCGCCCAAGGCATGGTAGCCGAGTTCGTCGGTCTCGCCGTGAACGTAGCCTTGCTTCAAGCCCGCTCCCGCCATCCATATGGTGAAGCCGTTGGGGTGATGATCGCGGCCGTCCTTCCCTCCGCCACGCAGTTCCAAACCGGGAGTCCGTCCGAATTCCGTGCAGAAGACCACGAGCGTCTCGTCGAGCAATCCGCGCTGCTTCAAATCTTGAATCAGGCCTGCGACAGGCAGATCGACCGTGCCGCATAACCGCGTGTGATTGTCCTTCAGCTTTTGATGAGAGTCCCACACGCCATACGGCGACGGGAAGACTTGGACGAAGCGGACGCCTCGTTCGACTAACCGACGCGCCGCGAGCAAGCGTTGTCCGGCAACTTTGGTCGTCTCGTTGTCGATGCCGTACAGTTTCGTCGTCGTCTCCGTCTCTTGAGTGAAGTCGATTGCCTCGGGGACTGCAGCCTGCATCCGAAACGCCAATTCGTACGCACGGATGCGGGCCAGCAGTTCTTGATCTTGTGGGTACTCAACCGCGGTTAGTGCGTTGAGCTTCCCGATCAACTCATATTCGAGCCGTTGCTCTTCGAGGCTTTGTCCCGCATGACGTTGGCCGAACGGCAGAGGGTTCTTCGGATCGAGCGCCAGCGGCACCCCGGCGTGTTGCGGACCGAGATACAGCGAGTCGATCGACAGCCGCGTGTCCGACCGGGTCGGTCCGCCGAGCACCGCGAACTTCGGCAGGTTGTCGTTGAGCGTTCCCAATCCGTAATGCGCCCACGCCCCAACGCTCGGTTGCTGTTCGTCGAGCCGGTGCCGACCGGTGTGAATCTGATTCTCCGCCGCGTGATCGTTGTCCGTCGTCCACATGTTGCGGACAAAGCAGAGTTCATCAACTTGCTTCGCCAGGTGCGGCCACCAATCGGTGATCTCGATGCCGCTGTCGCCGTGCTTGCGCCAGCCGACTTGCATGGGGTAGATCGTCGGGTAGACATCGCGGACGTTGATCTCTTCCGCCGCCACCGACCGGAACCGCTTCTTGTGCAACGGCGAGTTGGCCGGGTTCTCAAACGGCGTTTTATCGAACGTCATCCCCGCGTACTGATTGAGCGCCGGTTTTGGATCGAACGTCTCGACGTGGCTGTAGCCGCCAGAGAGAAAGATCCAGATTACAGACTTGGCACGAGGGCCGAGAGGAAGGGAGGGCAGGGGGGAGGAGGCAAGCGACGAGGCCGTGATCTCAGCGGATCTGAGGATGCCATCGTCAGCCAACATCGCCCCGAGCGCTAGACCGGTGAAGCCCATCCCCATGTCAGACAGGAAAGCGCGACGCGAATGTCGGCAGTCACATGCCTGCGTGTCAGCGAATCTCTGCGTCATATTTCTACCTGATCGTGATGAAGTCGTTGTGATTCAAGAGTGCTCTCACGATGCTTTCACGAGCTCGTGTTAAAGCGTCGACGGCATTTGTTTTGGCCAGCAAGTCACGTTGTTTGTCGAGCGTCTCGCAGCAGAGTTGCAACTCCACATCGGTCGGTGATCGCGACAGAATCTTTTCAAACGCGGCGATGATGAATAGCTTGGGGCTCGCATCTACTGTCACTCCAGTTTCGCTCGTCAATGCGACCGCAAGTGCTGAACTCATCTGATGCACCAACTCGCTGTTGGTCAGCGCGAGTGCTTGCTGTGGAATGACGCTCCGAGTGCGGCGGTAACAGTCGAGCGCGTCCGGCGCGTCGAATAACTCGCCGAGCGAACTCTTGCCCCCTTGTTCCGGATAGACGGCGTAATACAAACTGCGACGAAAGGTCGTGAGTGCTTCGCTATTTTCAAGCTCCTGTCCGCCTATCTTCGGGTCGAGTTTACCGGCGACGTATAGCAGACTGTCGCGCACGACTTCGGATTCCATACGTCCGGGGTTCATGCGCCAGAGAAGTTTGTTTTCCGGGTCGGCCTCGTAGGATGGGATTCCATCCCGTCCGCTTTGCGACTTCGACAATGCCGCCTCTTCAGAAGAGGTCGGGATGGAATCCCAACCTACGCTGGTCGTACGCCGATACGCCGCGCTCGTCACGATCAAGCGATGCAAGTGCTTCATACTCCACTTGGATTCCATCAACTCCACGGCCAGCCAATCGAGCAACTCCGGATGCGTGGGCCGAGCGCCGCTGAGACCGAAATCGGTGACGGTGGCGACGAGCGGCGAATGAAAGTGCCGAGCCCAGATGTGATTCACGGCGACTCGCGCGGTTAAGGGGTTGTCGCGACCGGTCATCCATTCGGCCAACGCCTTTCGCCGGCCGGTGCTGATCTTCGGATACGACGGGCTGAAGGGCGAGTAGACC
Organism: Schlesneria paludicola DSM 18645; assembly: GCA_945862235.1. Lineage (GTDB taxonomy): Bacteria > Planctomycetota > Planctomycetia > Planctomycetales > Planctomycetaceae > Schlesneria > Schlesneria paludicola_A. The sequence goes on along the minus strand of CAMAYU010000149.1, from coordinate 12,418 downwards.
TCTGACGCCATGTCGGCTGCCGCGATACGGGCTTTGTCGAGCGCAGGTCGAGTGACCGCGAGTTGCTTGTTGATCGCGTCGATTTCCTTCGCGCGATTGGCATCGGCCATCGGTTTCGCTTCGGAGATTGCCAACGCACGTTCTTGAGCAAGCACGTCGGCGTCCGCTTTGCGAACCTCCGCATCGCGTTCGAATCGGCTCGCCGTGCGAGCCAGTGCAACAAGGTCCGCACCCGGTGTCTCGCTAAACTTCGCACGGTCGGCAGCGATGCGAGCTTCGAGGCTCGACAGTTCAGCACGAGCCGCAAACAGTCGCGCTTCTGCCGCGCGAAGCGGTAGCGTTGCGGCTTCGACTGTGCGGCGAGCGGTCGCGAGTTGCTGCATCACGCCGCGTAGTGATTCGTTCCCGGCCGTCGAGGAAACGACCGATGTCGCTCCCGCCACGCCGAAAGGCGAGAGTGACCAACCTTCGATTCCCGCGATGTCGCGACCATCGATGTAGTTTGGCGGCTCGAAGTTAAACGTGAGCAATCGCGTCGGCGAGGTTCCGGCATCTGCCTCGGCGGGGAGCGGTGCCGAGATCGTGACCTCATCAATGACCGCGACACAGCCGGTGCGACAGTCAAACGAGATCCCCTTCGTCGCATCGCCAACAGGATTCCAACCATTGAGCGCGATTGGCACGCGGTCGACCAGCATTTTGTCATCCGCGAGAGAACGCACTGTTAGCAGGCATCGATCCGCTTTCGTTTCGAGGACGAGCGTCACACGAAACCGTTTCTGCCCGGCAGCGAAGTCGTATTTCCCAGTCTCGAACTCGCTGAACGTGCCGGGCTGATACGAGACAATGCGGCCCTTCTCGAACGCGACGTAACCGGCTGTCAGTCCCTTCACGACATCTTTCGCCAATTGAAAGTTGACGTGAGTCTCGTTGAGGATCAGCAACTCAAAGCCGAGCGTTGTGCCGTCATCCAGCGATTTCAACGAAGTGAGTCCGTTTTGCACAACGCGGCGTCCGGCGGTGGCGTCGAGCAACAACGATTGCCGGCCGACGAGCGCGCCGGGTCGGCCTTCGTTGTCGGCTTGTTCGGCCGCCACTTTGAACGCCGTTTCGGCTTGCGCGAGTTGATCGCGCGCCGCAGGCGGAACCTCGCTGCCAAGTTTCTTGACGGCAGACAACTCTGCCTCTGCGGAAGTGATCGCCGCACGGGCTTCTGACAGAAGGCTGTCGTGAATCGCCGGACGCAATCCCGGATACCATGCTCGAACAGGCAGTTCGATCGCGGCGATCTGCGGAGCGGACTTGGACAGAAACGCCGGCACTCCCGGCGCGATTGAACCCCGTTCCTTCACGCGATTGCGTTCGTCGCCGCCGGTGTAGAACCAAGTCGGTGCATCGGCGGTCTTGTCGTAAATCCGCACCGCTCCCAGCCGCTGAATTTTGCGGAGCGTGCTGTAGTTGTACTCCTGAAACGGCCCCGGATCGGCTTCACCCGGTACACGGTCTTGGCGGATATTGATCGGCTCGAAGAACGCGCGCAGCCGAAAGTAATCCTCCTGCGTGATCGGGTCGTACTTGTGATCGTGGCAGTGAGCACAATTGAAAGTCAGACCGAGAAATGCCTTGCCGGTGTGCTCGACCGTGTTTCGCATCCAGTCGTTCGGATTTAGCGCGTACCAGTTCCGGATCAGATAACCGGTTGCGACCGCCGCGTTGTCATCTTCAGGGGCGATCTCATCGGCAGCGAGCATCTCCCGCAGCATCCGATCGTAGCCGTGATCATCATTGAGTGACCTCCCGATCCAATCGCGCCAACGCCAAACCTGTGGAGCACTGTTCCACACATCGGGGACATACCGGCGACCGTACCAATCGCTGTAACGCCAGATGTCCATCCAATGCCGAGCCCAACGCTCGCCATGACGCGGATCGAGTAACAACCGATCGACGACCGCGTCGTAAGCCGCCGGAGAATCATCGGCGAGAAACGCCTGCAACTCCTCTCGCGTCGGCGGCAGGCCGATCAGATCGAGAAACACACGCCGCAACAACACCGATTTCGCGGCGGCTGCTTGCGGCGTCAAACCGTGCCGCGCGAACTCCGCCTCCACAAACGCATCAATTGGATTTTGCTTTCTGTTCGACTCGGCAACTCTTGGCACAACAGGTCGGACGGGTTGCTGAAAGGCCCAATGCGAGCGTGGGTCGGCTTCCGCCTGTTCGCCATCCGGCGACTTTGCTCCGTCAGCGATCCATGCTCGCAACAGTTCGGTCTGTGCGGCCGTGAGCGGTTCCCCTTCCGGCGGCATCCGGCTCTTCGCATCCTTGTCGGAAACACGCTCGATCAGCCGACTTTGCTCAGGCTTATCGGGGATGACCACCGCACCGCTGTCACCACCTTGCCGCATGAAGCGACCCGTATCTAACCGCAATCCGGCTTCTTGCTTGAGCGCCCCATGACACGCATAACACCGCGCCTTCAAGAGCGGCTTGATGTCACGCAAGTAATCCATCGGTTCGGACGGCAAACCGGTGACCGATACGCCGAGAATGACGACGATTGCGAGAGTCGATTTCGTCACGAGTCGCTTCGTTGGCATCTCAATTCCCCCGATTGGCACTGGCTTGCACGTCGCCCTGAAAAAGAATATCCCACATCAATCATGGCGGCTGGCTAAACAATATAAAGGACGAAGGGGTCTCTCCGTTGCAAAATATCTCTGCCCAACCGCTGATCTATGAATTCAGCCGGGCCGTCGAGCCTCGGTGTCGCATCGTTTCCGGAGAGACGATTCGAGTGGAATCGGAAGACGCGTTGTCGGGCCAGATTCGCCGACAGGGTGACCGTCGCGACAAGACGGCAATGCCATTTAGCAATCCCGTGGCCGGTCCCATTGTTGTAGAGGGTGTCGAACCTGGAGATGAACTGGCGGTGACGATTGAACAAATCGAACCCCGGGACGGCCAGTGCGCAACCTACACAGGTGCCCCGAAACAACTCGGCGAATGGCTAGGCAATGATGTCCCGCACGGGGCGCATGTCTGTCCGATTCGCGACGGGCAGATCGTGTGGAAGGACAACATCTTTATTCCCTATCAGCCAATGCTGGGCTGCATTGGCACGGCTCCCGAATGGGGAGTACCGACCACGGGCCCTGCTGGTCCCCACGGCGGCAATCTCGATCTGGTCGAGGTGTGTCCGGGAAGCACGATCTTTCTGCCCGTCAAAGTGCCCGGAGGGTATCTTTACCTCGGAGATGCTCACGCGGCGATGGGACATGGCGAATTGTCGGCGACCGGGTTGGAGATGGCGGCTTACTCGACGGTGACTGTCAAGTTGATTCGTCGGCCACACTTGTCTGGGATCCGCATCTCTCACGGCGAGTTTCTCATGTGCGTCGCCACTCACGGCACGCTGGAACGGGCGATCGCCGAGGCGTACGCGCGACTGATTCTCTGGATGGAAGTGGATTATGCGTGGAACCGTTGGGACGCATACGACCTGCTTACCCATGTGGGTCGGTTGTCAATCGGCTACTACGGCAGCGGAACCGTAGGGGCCAAGATTGAACGGCGGTACGTCGAGCGGTACCGTCGCTGAACTCGATGTTCGACAAGGCATGCAGCATGACCTCTCCGCTGAACGACTCTCGATTGTGGTGGGCGCGATGGGGCGTGTTGTTGCTGCTGGCGATGGCGTCATTCCTTGCCTATCTGACGCGGCACTCGCTGGCTGTCGCCAACACGACAATCCAGAAGGAACTCGGAATTGACAACGAGCAATTCGGGTTGCTCTACGGCGCGTTTTCGCTGGGTTACATGATCCTTCAGGTACCAGGCGGGTGGATGGGGCAGAAGCTGGGGGTACGGCTGGCCCTGCCGTTCATGGCTGTCCTCTGGTCGTTGACAACCTTTGCGACGGCTTTCATGTCGACGTTTGCCGGACTGCTGGTCATTCGGTTTCTGTTCGGGCTGGCTCAGGCGGGTCTCGTGCCTAATCAGGCGCTGGTGGTGCGAGACTGGATCGCTGACGCGGGGCGCGGGGTTGCCAGTGCTGTGATGGTCGTCGCCATGTCGGTGGGCAGTATTGCCAGTTTATCCTTGACCTCCTGGTTGCTGCGGGACTTTCCGTGGCGGAGCATCATCGTCGGCTATTCGACGTTAGGCGTCCTCTGGGCGGTCGTGTTTGCCTTCTTGTTTCGCTCCACTCCGCAGCAGGTCCGCTGGCTGCGTCGCGTCGATGAGGAATCACCGAGCGAGTCGTGGGCAGGGTTGGCCACTTTCCAGACGCGCGCGGATACCAATGATCTCTGTGCCAAGATTGAGCTTCAGACTGCGAGCGCCCCCGCAGCCGGGAGCGAGTCGAGAATGCAGAATGTTCTTCGACTCTTGTCCAGACCTGGCATGTGGGGACTCTCGGTGCAGGCGCTGCTGAAGGCGTCCGCTTACAACTTGACGGTGACATTTCTCCCCGCGCTTCTCGAATACATTCACGGGGTTCCACCGCAGGAGGCGGGTGCTCTGGTCACTTGGTCTCTCGTCGCGTTCATTGGCGGAACGATGCTGGGAGGAGTGTTCGTCGACCGCGTGTATCGCTGGACCGGGAGCAAGTTCTACAGTCGATCGGGGCTCGCTGCGGCGATGCTGGTTCTGGCGGGAGTGTTCACCGCAATCGCGGGCGACACGGATTCGGCGGCAGCCACGGCGGCCTGGTTGACGGTGGCGGCCCTGTTCTCGGGCTTGGCCAGCGCGGCTCCATGGGTGGCTGTCATGGACATTGGCGGTCGCAATACGGCCGTCGTTATGGGCGTCATGAACAGTTTTTCTGCCTTGGGAGGCGTTCTGCTCTCGCCCCTCGTTGGAAAGTTGATCGACTTCACCAAGGCAACGCATGGCGACTGGAACCGTGTGTTCTGGCTGCACGCTGGCTTCTACCTTATGGCGGCGGCCTGCTGGCTGGCCGTTGATCCCGACCGATCTCTCGAAACCTCAGGAGTCACACATGCTGTTTGATACCCATACCAACCTGATGTGGTACCCGGAACATCTTTCCGATGAATTCGTTGAGTTCGCGTGGGAGGCCAAGCGTGCGAAGATGAAGCTCTCGCCGGACGTCTATTTTGCGGGCAGCGACACTTCGCAAGCCAACGCGTTTGATTCTCGGCCAGAACAGCTTCTGAACGCCACAGCCGAAGCGGACAAGGTGATTGTGTTTGGCATCAAGGCGCCATTCTGTGGCATCAACGCAGACCAGGAACTGATCGCCAAGTTTGTCCATGAGCACTCGAACCGTTTCATCGGCTGGTGCTCGGTCGATCCCAACGATGCGGACTGCGTCGAGCAACTGGACCACTATGTCAACAATCTGGGACTGCGCGGTTTGAAGTGTTCGCCGATTTATCAAAACTGGGATCCCCAGGATCCGAAACACCTGCCGTTGTTCAAGAAGGCCGAGTCGCTGGGTATCCCAGTCAACATCCATCAGGGGACATCGTTCGTCCGACCAGGACCGCTGAAGTACGCCAACCCGATTCAACTGGAGGATATCGCCGTGGCGTGCCCGGACCTGAGGATCGTCATCGCCCACATGGGACATCCCTGGGAAACTGAATGTGTCGTGCTGATCCGCAAGCACCCGAATCTGTACGCGAACATTTCCGCTCTGCACTATCGTCCGCTGCGGCATTACCAGGCATTCATGACGGCCAGGGAATATGGAGTGGAACACAAACTCATTTTCGGTTCCGACTTCCCTTCGGCGACTCCGGCACAGGTGATTGCCGGTCAGCATAAAGTGAATGACATCGTCCGCGGTACCAATTTTCCAAAGATCCCGGACGAGATGATTCACAACATCATTTATGAGAACTGGAAACGGTTCCTGCCCGAGTATGTGTAACTCGATGTTCCGACCCGCTACGGACTTCCACTCACTCTTTTAACCTGCCAGAGGAGCAATCATGTTGATGAATTCACGATTGGTTTTGGGCATCACTCTGCTGTTGCTCGGGGCGCTGCTGCCCTTGGATTCCGCCCACGCTGCCGATGAGCCGGAATACGAGTGGAAGCTCGTGACCATGAAAGCCCCTTGGGTGGGGCGGGATGGTGCGGGCATTCTTAGCTACCAGGGTGAACTTTGGCTGCTTGGTGGCTGGAACCCGGGAAATCGGGCGGTCTTCCCCATGATCTGTAATAACGACGTCTGGTCGTCCAAGGACGGAGCGAACTGGTCACTCGTCAAGCCCAACACCTTTAAGGACAGCTCGTTCGATCGGGCCTCCGACTGGGAAGGGCGTCACACCGCAGGCTACGCAGTCTACAAGGACAAGATGTGGATCATTGGTGGGGACTGCAACCAGAGGCACTACCAGAATGACGTCTGGAACTCGGTTGATGGGAAGATTTGGAGCTACGTCAACAAGGGGAAAGATGTCCCTTGGAGCTCGCGCGTGCTGCATTACACGGTCGTGCATAACGACAAGCTGTGGGTGATCGGTGGTCAGTCGATGCCTGCCTTTGCAGGAGGGGAGGAAAAGTTTTACCGCGACGCCTGGACCTCAACGGACGGAGTCGAATGGCAGGAGGTTACACCACAAGAACCTTGTTGGTCTCCGCGCGGAATGATTGGCGGAAGCGCCGTCATGAACGGTCGAATCTGGGTTCTCGGCGGCGGGACGTACGACACCCCGAAGATACCCCAACGTAAATTCCACAACGACGTTTGGAGTTCGGCTGACGGTATCCACTGGACCGAGCACACTAAGAAGGCTCCCTGGCATCCACGTCAGTACCACGATGTGGCTGCGTGGGACGGAAGACTGTGGGTGATGGAGGGTTATCACGTCGAGGGGGGCAATCGCAAGGATGTGTGGCACTCTGCCGACGGAGTCAATTGGAAAGAAATCCCCAACACTCCCTGGAAGCCCCGCCATGCGGCTAGCCTGATCGTTCACGATGGGGCACTGTGGATGATCGCTGGCAATAACATGGAGCCGGATGTCTGGCGGCTCGTTCGCAAGAATCCCTGACAAGCGTCCCATTCGCCCCCTTTGAGCTGCCCTTTTTTTGATGTGAAAGGTCCCTATGAATACGCAACAGATGACGCCGGAATCGTTGGCCGCCTCGGTCATTGCCGTTCCTCCGGTCGCGCGTGACAGCGACTACCGCTGGAGCGAAATCGAGAACGCCCGCATCATCAAACAGTTGGAAGCTGGCGGGGTCTCCACTTTGCTCTACGGTGGCAATGCGGCACTCGCCCATGTCGCACTCAGCGAGTACGCCGCTCTGTTGGACATGCTGGTCGGTACGGTCTCCCGCCAGACAATCGTTGTGCCGTCGGTCGGCCCGCACTACGGCATGATGATGGATCAGGCGAACATACTGCGCAACTACTCCTTTCCCACCGTCATGCTGTTACCGTCCAGCGAGGCGATGACCCCGCCGGGACTGGCGACCGGGATCCGCCGGTTTGTGGATCGCCTCGGGCGTCCCATCGTGCTGTATATCAAGCACGATGGCATGGTCGACGTTGAGACCGTCCAGCAGTTGATGAGTGACGGGCTCCTTTCGTGGATCAAGTATGCCGTCGTGCGCAAGGATCCTTCGCAGGACCCTTATCTCCGGAACTTAATCAACGCGGTCGGCACCGAGCGCATCGTCAGTGGCATGGGCGAGCAACCCGCCCTCATCCACATGCGGGATTTCGGCTTGAAGGGTTTCACTGCGGGCTGTGTCTGCGTAGCCCCCGCCCTGTCTACGGCCCTGTTGCAGGCGATTAAGCAGCAAGATTTCGCGACCGCCGAGCACATCCGCCAGCAATTCGCCCCGCTGGAGTCGCTGCGTGACAAGATCAGTCCGGTACGCGTGCTGCACGCCGCCGTCAGGCTCGCCGGAATCGCTGACACCGGCCCCATCACTCCGTTCTGGTCGCCCGTCTCGTCGACCGACGAGCAAGCCATCGAACAAGCGGCGCGTGAATTGTTACAGTGCTCACTGAAAGGACATTGACATGCTGATTGGTTATGTGAGTGATGAACGCTATCTGGCGCTAGCTGATGTATTGCTGGAGTTTCGGTCCGGCGGGAAGACTCGTGCCATCGTCCGATCGACACCTCGAGGCGCGGTCGAGGCGGATTTGGATCCCGGTGAGTATGAAGTCACGCTGGTCAAGCAGGGCTATGGATCGAAACACTCGTGGATGACGGTCGATGCAGATCGCCCGCATCATTTTCGTCTGCTCACTGATGGTTTGCTCGGATACGTCTGGCCGCGAGCCGCAAAATCTGGCGGCCGTTCCGAGTTTCGCGTCCACTCGACTGAACCGTATCGACTGAGTCTCTGGCGTTACGGCTGGAAGCGGGAGTTCGTGAAGCTGTTAGGCTGGTTTGACGAACACGGTCCGCGAGCAGTCATGCAGATTCTTCCGGACGGAGATTTCACCCCAACTGGCGTCGGTTGGAACCGTGTCGGTTACGGCAATAACGCACACCACACGCAGTTCGTCGTCGGCCCGGAACGATCCGGACTGTACTACCTCCATGCCAAGGGGGAGCAGACCGGGACGTTCTTCTCGTTTCCCTGGATCGTCGCCCCCGCGAAGCCCCAGGCTCAGATCGCCGTGCTGGCCTCAACCAACACCTGGCTGGCCTATAACAACTTCGGAGGCCGCAGTAACTACATCAATGCGAATCGCCTGCCCGATACGCCCGTCGTGAATGCTCGGCAGGATCTGATTCGCTACACCGGTGCTGGCTCGTTTAACGTGTGGGGATTCCCAGACGACGAGTATCTGCCGCTGTCGTTTGAGCGACCCGAGCTGGGAAATGTCGTTCGCGAGAATGAGGAAGTGACCGATCCGATTGCCGGTCGACTGCCGTGCGGCATGGCCCCGGCTGAATGGCGGCTGCTCGGCTGGCTCGAACGGGAGGGCTTTCAATACGACTATTACTCGGAATTGCAGCTCCACAATGGCGAGTTGGATCTGGACCAGTACACCATCCTGATAATCAGCGTACATCCCGAATACTGGTCCCGCGAAATGTATCTGCGTGTCAAGGACTGGGTGTGGCAGCGCGGCGGAAAACTGATCTATCTGGGAGGGAATGGTCTGAATTGCGAAGTTGAGTTTCTCGGCGAAGACGCACTTCGTTTTAAGACGCATCTTGCACCGGCGACAGGCAGTGAACTGGGGATGCCTGACCCGAAGAACCCCGACTTTTACTTTGACAGTCGGATGGCCCGCACGCTGGAATCCGAGGCGAATCTGCTGGGTGTTGTCTGCACGGAAACAGGCATCATGACCGCCGCGCCGTATCGAGTGCTCAACGCCGATCACTGGGGCTTTGCAGGAACCGGATTAAACAACGGCGATCTGTTTGGCGAGAAAAGTCTGCAGGAACGAGTCCCAGGCGGCGCATCCGGGCATGAGACCGACAAACGCAGTCCGCACTCTCCACCAGGTACGGAACTGCTCGCCAAGGGCACAAACCGCGACGACGGAGGCGCTGAAATCGTGTGTTACCAGACACCGACAGGCGGGGCGGTGTTCTCGGTAGGATCGATCACCTGGGTCCCATGCCTCCTGGTGGACGATGCCGTCTCGCGGATTACATCGAATGTCGTGACACGCTACCTGGCGAAGAGCCAATCATAAAACGGTTTGGAGAAGTGTTTACCCCCTCGTCATCTGGCCGACACCTGCGGTTGGGTGGTCAACGGCATCTTGTCCTGCAAAAACACTATCCTTCGATCAGAAGGCCAAACCATGACCACTCGTTTGCTTCTGGAAGAAATGACTCGCACTGAAGCGAATTCGGCAGCAGCGGCTGGTGCTCTCCTCGTCTGGCCACTGGGGGCCATTGAGCAGCACGGCCCACATTTGCCGGTCGGCACCGATACCCTCACGATCGAGCATCTGACGCGGCAAGCAGCCGAACGCGCTGCGCCATCGATTCCAATCGTGGTTGCTCCCACACTTCCGTTTGGGTCATCACATCACCATGTGCCATTCGGGGGCACGATGTCGCTTGGGACCGAAGCCTACTATCGGATTGTGTGCGAACTGACGGAATCGCTCATTCAAAGCGGATTCCGCCGCTTGTTTCTGGTCAATGGTCATGGAGGCAACCATGAACTCTTGCACCTAGTCGCCCGCGATCTGGCTCTGAAATACCCGGTCAGCATCGCAGCGGCCTCGTACTGGACTGTCGCGTGGGACGCTCTGATCGCACTTGATGCGCATATCGATTGTCGTTTTCCAGGGCACGCTGGGAAGTTTGAAACTTCAAACATACTCGCACTCCGGCCGGACCTCGTACATGAGCCGCTCCCGCACCGCGATTCAGTGACATCGACCGATCCGCGCGGCTTCGTGCGTCCCTATCGGGCGGAGCACTCCGGATCATGGCAGAAAATTGATGGCTACACAGACAGCCCGGATCGCGCCGACGGCAAGTGTGGTCGCATCTGGATGGACGCTGTCGTCGAGACCCTGGCAGCGGCCATGATTGAGTTTCACCAACAGTCGTAGACACGTGCTTCTTGAGGAAGCTCAATAATGAAGATCACCAGAATTGAGACTGTCCCGGTCACCGTCCCTGTAGACCGACGCGTGGGAAAGGTGGAAAACACCAAAGGCTTTCGCTTCCAGTCGCACCTGCTGATGGTCTTCATTCACACCGACGCAGAGATCGAAGGGGTCGGAGAAGTGACCGCTTCGCCCGACTGGAGCGGCGAGACAAGCTTGGGTGCCAAAACGCTGATCGACCAGCACTTAGCTCCCCGGTTGATTGGCGAGGATCCGCGCCGGATTCGCCACTGCATGGATCGGCTGGCGAAGACATTCGCGAACCCGTTCGCCAAAGCGGGTCTGGAGATGGCGCTGTTCGACATTCTTGGAAAGTCACTCGGCACACCGGTGTATCAGCTCCTGGGCGGGGCGGTTCGCGCCGGACTTCTGCCATTGCGGTTCGCTGTCATGCCCGTCGGCCCCGTCGAGTCCGCGGATGTCTCGCGGCGAATGGCTCAGGAGGGCTTTCGCACGATTAAGCTGAAAGTTGGTCACGATCCGCTGGAATATGACATCGAGCGGCTTCGGCTCGTCCGCGAAGCCATCGGACCAGACGTTCGTATCACGGTGGATGCCAATGGTGGTTGGTCGGTGAATGACGCCATCCTTGCGGCACCCTACCTCGAAGAATACGGAGTCTTGTTCGTCGAACAGCCAGTCCACCGACTCGATCTGGAGGGGCTGGCGGAAGTGCGCAGGAGAACCCGACTGCCGGTGATGGCCGACGAATCGGTGTTTACGGTTCAGGACGCTGTCCGCTGTATTCAGTTGAGAGCCGCAGACATTATCAGCGTCTACCCTGGCAAGAATGGCGGGCTGCTCAACACCTTGACGATCGCTGCTTTGGCCGAGGCCGCTGGAGTCCATTGCGCAATCGGCAGCAATCTGGAGTGGGACGTTGGTTCGGCGGCGATGGCTCATGCGTGCGCCGCGATCTCCAACATCTGTGTGGAACGTTACGCGGCGGACATCATCGGTGCGATGTTCCATACCGAGCGAGCAATTGAAACGCCGCTGATCACAACACCCGCCCACGTCAACATTCCCCACGGTCCCGGGTTAGGTGTTATCGTGAACCGCCAGGCGCGCGGCATCGCACCAGGATAAATCCCATACCCGTTTTTCCTGTTCCTGCGTCAGTTTACCGCCCAGCCGAAGGCGCCCGCCTGTCACTGCGATTTGTGCAACTCCCAACGGACAACTTCCAAGTGCGACTTTCCGTCTTCGCCGCGATACGAATACGACGTCACCAGCATACCATCGTCGAGCTGCACCGTCGGACCGAAGCCACCACCTTGTGGTTTGCCAACGGGCGTCTTCGTATCCAGCATGATTCGATCGTGCGCGAAATCGAAATCGAAACCGTCGTCGGTTTCGGCCCCGATGATGGCTCGCACGCCGAGCGGTGGCTTGAGGTCGCGAACCGTGAACGTCAGCAGCAACCGCTTGTCGTGCAGACGCAGCAGCGACATGTACATCTCGCCGTAGTCGCCGAAATCGCGGATGCGGTCGAACGTCTTCGCACCGTCGGCTGACGAAAGCGAGATGAAGTGGTCAGCTTGATCGTTTCCCGCCTTGATCGGGCGGTCCTTGATCGGCAGCTCGTTGCTGTCGACGCGCACCAGCGCCCAGACTTTGCCGGATCGAGCCTGCCACAGCCACGTCTCGCCACCGAAGAAACCGTACTGGCTCTTGAAATCCTTCGGCTCGCACTTCTGCGACTTATCCCAGGTTTGGCCGCCATCGGTTGATCGCCAGACGAAATACGGTCCGCCGCCTCCGTCGTAGTCGACGCCCAGCAGCAGCGAACCGTCGGACAGTTCCAACACATTGCGGGTCGTGTGATTGCTG
>CAMAYU010000148.1 GCA_945862235.1 Schlesneria paludicola DSM 18645 | reverse complement strand
GGGCGGCGTAAGCCCCCCGGTTCTTTCAAAGAGGGCTTACGCCCAAGAAACGGGGGCTTACGCCGCCCCGCTCAGGTGTCAAGTTATTGCTCACGCGGTTAAACGAGTCAGCTCCGCCGACAATCCTTCCTCCGTTGAGTTCCTCTGATTGGGTCTGGTGCGATGTCTGAGCCTTTGGTGTTCATGATGGGCAAGTTTGAAGCGAAGGTTCCCACGGATCGTCGCTACTTGGACTCGCACGTCTGGCTGGTTCCTCAAGGAGACGGCTTTCGAGTGGGGTTCACGTCGTATGCGGTGCGGCTGCTCCAAGATGTTTATTTCTTGGACTGGCAAATTGACCCGGATACGGCGGTGCGACGGAAGCAGACGATCGGAGAGATCGAGAGTTCCAAGGCGGTTTCCACGTTGTATGCCCCGGCCGATGGGCGAGTTCTGCTGTTCAACGAGACGCTGATGAACGATCCGTCGCTCATCAATGCCGACAACTACGAACGAGGCTGGCTGTACGAACTGACCACTCAGGCACCGCTGCTGACTCCCGAGGAATACATTCAGTCACTCGAAGCAGGCTGGGAACAGACGCAGCGATTGCTGAAGAACCAGTTCAATGAATGACCTCGTTGGCGGGTTCATGTTCAATTCATAAGCGGATCGAAGAAGCCCCTCACCCTCGCCCTCTCCACACAAAGCTGGGGCGAGGGGACAAGGCCACAGCTACCACTCAGAAAGGGCCGCAATGGCCGGACGTAAATTGACTGTCGTGATCTCGCAATCACCTGGGAAGAACCCGGTGAAGCGTCATCTGGAAGAAGAGATCGCCACGCAATTGATGCTGTCGGGGACGGCGGAAGTGTCGGTCGTACCGCATCTGTACGACCTGACCTCGGACCACACCGGCATGTTGTGGCTGAAGTCGCTGAAGGGAAACCTCGTCGTCTTGGGGTGGCTCTACCCGCGTGCGATCCGCTGGGTCCTCGATCGCAATGGCGTGAAAGGACTGGTGGGTGAGTCTCGGCTGAACGTCGTCGAGACCGGCGATGAAGAGGACGAAGAAGAACAACCGGCCGAGCAGGAGTCCGACAAGCAGACTCCGCGCGGGATCGGTTCACTGAACGTCCCCAACCGTCTGATCTACGTGATCGACTTGCGCGATCACCCGACGCCCGAGACGTATGTCGCTGAGATCGAGCGGATCGCCGATCTCACTTCGACGCCGCTGGTGCAGTTGTCGGGCTTCGGACTGAGCAGCCCGTCGCTGCTTCCCGTGTTGCCGAATTCGTCGCCAGCAAACGGGGCGGCGTCCACGAACGGGAATGTTCCCTCTGATCCGACAGATCGGTCGGATCATTCGCCGTCAGCGAACCATGCCCCCGTGGTGCCGACCATCATCGCGGGCGACGACGTGCGACGGCGCTGGTATCCCGTCATCGACTACAGCCGCTGCACGAATTGCATGGAGTGCATCGACTTCTGCCTGTTCGGCGTCTACGGCGTGGACAACGTCGATCGCATCTTGGTCGAGCAGCAAGACAACTGCAAAAAAGGTTGCCCCGCGTGCAGCCGCGTTTGTCCCGTGAACGCGATCTTCTTCCCCGAACACAAGACGCCCGCCATCGCCGGCGCGGAAGGGGGTGGAGCGATCGACTTCAAGATCGACCTTTCCAAACTGTTCGGCGCACCGTCGCCGCTCGACATGGCGATCATGGAACGAGACACCGAACTGGTGGCCGACGGGCGCGATGCCGTCGGTGCGACCGTTGGCATCCCGAAGCGTCAATGCGGCCAACCTGCCAAGCCCCGAGATGCACTCGACGACTTGATGGACGGGCTGGATTCGCTCGACGTTTGAGTGCCGGTTGAAAAACGTAGGGTAAGCGTCTCGCTTGCCCGTAACTCTGACTGCGATTCGGGCAAGCGAGACGCTTACCCTACGATCAGGGGTCAGGTGGTTCAAAGTTCATTTTTCGCGGGGTTGACGGCGTCGATGATCGAGAGCTTTCCTGCCGCGAAAAACGAACTTTGAACCACCTGACCCCGAATTCCCCCAGCAGGCACCGCAACATGTCGAGTGAAGACCGCCTCCGTCGCGGATACGAACTGGCGGCGAAGGCACTGTTCAGCGAAGCGATCCCAGCGGGAGCGGCCGCAGGGACGTGGGCGGGCGAGTTGTCATCGTCGCCTCTTTCGACAGCGACGGCGGTCACGGCATTCATGCTGGTCATGCGACAGCAGCCGGAGCGGGCGGCGGAATTGGAGCCGCTCATTCGAGGAGGGCTGAGTTGGCTGGTCGCGCACCAAAACTCGGACGGTGGTTGGGGAGACACGGTTCTCAGCCACAGCAACATCTCAACGACCGCCCTTGGCTACGCCAGCCTTCATCTCGCGGCTTCATCACCTGCGAATTCACTGACCGCGTGCGACGCCTCAACAATGCAAGCGGCCGCGCGAGCCAAGTCGTACTTCGACCAGCAGGGCGGGTTCGAGGCGATCCGCAAGCGGTATGGCAAGGATCACACGTTCTCGGTGCCGATCCTCACACACTGTGCGTTGGCCGGGCTGATCCCGTGGCGAGAGATCACGCCGCTGCCGTTTGAGTTGGGATGTTTGCCGCACTGGTTCTATCGTTGGATTCGGCTGCCGGTCGTCAGCTATGCCCTCCCCGCGCTCATCGCCATCGGACAGGTCCGGCATCACCTCGCCCCGTCTCGCAACCCGCTGTTGAGATGGATTCGTCGCGCTTCCGTCGCGCCGACGCTGCGCAAGTTAGAGAGCATTCAGCCCGAGAGTGGCGGGTTTCTCGAAGCGACTCCGCTGACGAGCTTCGTCACAATGAGTCTCGCGGCGATGGGGCAATCGGATCATGCGGTCGCTCGCGCGGGAGTGAGGTTCTTGATCGAGTCGGTTCGTCTCGATGGGAGTTGGCCGATTGATACGAATCTGGCGACCTGGGTCACGACGTTGTCGGTCAATGCGTTGGCGAGGGACTCGTTGCCGGTTGCTCAGGGCGAAGCGATCACGGCGTGGCTACTCGGCCAGCAGCTTCGCATTGTCCATCGGTACACGAACGCCGCGCCGGGTGGTTGGGCGTGGACTGACCTTTCGGGCGGAGTCCCGGACGCCGACGACACGCCGGGGGCCGTGTTGGCTCTGTTGAAGCTCGCGCCGAGCAACCCCGAGGTGTTGTCTGCCGTCGAAGCGGCGATCACGTGGTTGCTCGATTTGCAGAACAGTGACGGAGGCTGGCCGACGTTCTGTCGAGGTTGGGGCGCGTTGCCGTTCGACCGGAGCACACCCGATCTGACGGCTCATGTGTTGAGGGCGTTTCGGGCGTGGTTGACGGTGGTGGTTGAGGGTGACTCGCCACTCGATGCGCGAGGCGTGACCCACGCGATAAAGCGTCGCGTCGAGCGAGCGGTCTCGACCGGGTTCGCGTTTCTCGCGAGGACACAACGGGCCGACGGGACGTGGCTGCCGCTGTGGTTTGGGAACCAGTTCGCCCCTGACGATGAGAACCCGGTGTACGGAGTCTCGAAGGGGCTGGCGGCCTATCGCGACTGGGGCCGATTGGACGATGAGCAGGCGCAGCGAGCGGCAGCGTGGTTGGTCTCCGTTCAGAATTCAGATGGCGGTTGGGGGGGGACGGTCGATACACCGTCGTCCACGGAAGAGACGGCTCTCGCGATTGAGGCGTTGATGCCGGTAAAAACGGCGGAGGCGGCGTGGACACGCGGATTGGAGTGGCTGCTCGACCGAGTCGAATCAGAAAAGTTTCGCGACCCGGCACCCATCGGCCTGTACTTTGCCAAGCTGTGGTATTTTGAACGCCTTTACCCAATAATCTTCGCGACCTCCGCCTTGGCTCGCGCGGTGGCAACACGACGAAGCGTAGGGTAAGCGTCTCGCTTGCCCGTCAGTCCACGAAGCCACAGAAATTTAGAAACGGGCAAGCGAGACGCTTACCCTACGTTGTTGACGATCCCGCCTGTTTCCCTCCCGACTTCCTCGGCCCACCGAGTGCTTGATGCCCGCCCTGTGTGGCGTGGTTTGGAACCCTGAAAGGTCCATTCATGATCGCGATGCCCCGCGCCACTGCTGACGATGCCGTGATGATCGAGCCGGACGAATCGGTCGCGGTGAAGACTTCCGTTGCTGAGTCGGCTGCGGACGACTCCACTCACGTCGAAGAGAAGTCCGAAATCGAAGACAAGCCGCGTCGAGGCCGCAGCACGTCGCATCTCAAGCTGGTCCCCGACACGCTCGAACTGCGCGAATACATTCGCGAAGCGTCCGAGCGTTACGCGACGACGCTCGACAAGAGCCGTCCGTTCAACAAGGCCGCTCTCGAAGCACATTCACGGAAACTGCTTGATCAGATCAATCAGCCGGAGTGCTATCTCGGCTTCGCGATGGTCGTGGTCGGGAACGCCTTCTGGAAGCAGCAATTCTTGGCGATCCCGTTTGAGCGGCGGCTGCTCCTGCTGCCGCATTGCCTCAAACACGCGGAAGGTTGTCCTGCCGACTACGACGAGTTCGGTCTCGACTGCGAGAAGTGCGGTGCCTGCTCGATCGCCGACTACAAAGTGAAGGCCGAGAAGCTCGGGTACAAAGTCCTCGTGGCGGAAGGCTCGCCGATCGTTCTCAAGATCATCGTGTCGGGCCATGTGGACGGCATCCTCGGCGTCGCGTGCCTGAACGTTTTGGAGAAGGCGATCGACAAAGTGTTGCTCGCGGGCGTGCCGTCCTATGCGGTCCCGCTTCACTCGGGTGACTGCAAGAACACGAAGCTCGATGAATCGTGGGTCTGGCACTGTCTCGACAAGTACGTGCCGCTCGAAGAACAACGCACGTCGGGCTATGTCCCACTGATGCGCGCGTCGAACGAAATGTTTGAAGAGCAGTTCAACGAAGTGTTGCCCCCTGTTCGCGTTGGCGGTTCCGCAGCCGACACGTTGCTGGCCGAGACCGAGTCGATCGCGCGGGACTGGCTGGTGAAAGGAGGCAAGCGATTGCGTCCGTTCATCACGCTCGCCACTTATGACGCGTTGACCGGCGGCGCGGGCTTGAGTTCCTCCACGGGCGATTCGCTGCCCAAGTTCCCGCTGGAAGTGCGACGCACGGCGATGGCGATGGAAGCCTTTCACAAGGCGTCGCTGGTTCACGATGACATTCAAGACAACGACCCGTACCGCTACGGACAAGAGACGCTGCATCGTCGTTATGGAGTCGGCACGGCGATCAATGTCGGCGACTATCTGATCGGGCTGGGCTATCGGCTCATCAGTCAGGGCCGCAAGGAAATGGGAGCCGAGGCGGCGGCGGACATTTTGGATCGTCTCGCCAACGCACACCTCAAACTGTGCGAAGGTCAGGGGGCGGAACTCCGTTGGACGGGAGCCGACTCGCTCAAGCTGACGGCTCTCGACGCAATGAAGCTTTACGCGCTGAAGACCTCGCCCGCGTTTGAAGCGGCGCTGTACTCGGGCCTGCGGATGGCCGGCACGATGGAAGCCTATGAGGCGATGGTCCCGGCGTTCTGTCGGCATATCGGCGTCGGCTTCCAAATTTTGAACGACCTCTTGGACTGGGAAGAAATCTCCCCGAACAAGCTCGTCGCCGGACGCGATGCCGAACTCGCCAAGCCGACACTGCTGTTGGCTCTCGCGCTCGACGCGGCCAAAGGACCAGTACGGGAAGAATTAGAGAACACGATCCTGGAACCGCTCACCGCCGCCGTTCGCTCCGACAAGTTGCGGCGGATGTACCAGTCGCTCGGTGTGTTTGAGCGGGCCGAGTCGCTCGTCGAGAAATGCCGTAGCCGCGCCGAGGCTCTCGCCGACGACGTCCAATCCGAAGCACTACGACAGCTCCTCTACTTCCTGATCGACACCGTGCTGGCTCACACGCCCGTCACACCGTCGCCGGCTTCGCTCGTGCCACTGTCAGGTCTGCTGCCGATCATCGGCAACGCGGATCACCGACAGCACAGCGGCAGTCCTGTGAGCGGCTGAGGACTCACGACATAGGGCAAGCGTCTCGCTTGCCCGTCTTTTGATCGGAAACACGGGCAAGCGAGACGCTTACCCTACGTGCAACAAGGCGACGCGCGGCTGATGGCTCATCCTTACTTGTTCCGGTTGGATGATCGCGTCGCGCGTGGCCTTTCGCGTTGGGATGCGGCACGTCGCGCGAGGCATCATCAGTTCCTGCTCACGCAGCAGAACGAAGACGGTGGCTTCGGCGGTCGCGGAATGCCCTCGGAGGAACCGGGTGCGCCGCCCGAGGGACGCGAGTCGGACCTCTACTACACCGCGTTCGCCATTCGAGCGATGTCCGCTCTCAAGACGTTCTCGCCCGAGGATGCTCGTCGAGTCGCTCCGTTTTTGGATGCCTCACGCCACCAACAGGCGAGCGTGATTGATGTCGTCAGTTGGCTCTATTCGGCACTGATGGTTCAGGCGACGGCGGGGATCGACTTGCTCGCACAGGCGGAAGCCAACTGGCCCGAGAAGCTTGCCGCGATTTTTGAAGGCTTCCGCACGGCGGACGGCGGTTACGCGAAGACGCACGAAGGATCGCTCGGCAGCACGTATCACTCGTTTCTCGTGGTCCTCTGTTACGAGTTGATCGGCCAGACGCTCCCCAACCCCGACCAGCTCGTTCGTTTCGTGCGAGACCGCCAGCGGGACGACGGCGGGTTTGTCGAGATCGCGCCGATGAAGAAGAGTGGTACGAATCCCACGGCCGCTGCCCTCGCCGTCCTGACGATTCACTCGACGATTGGCAGGCATCTGCGCGACGACGTGCTGGCGTACTTGAACGACGTGCGCGGCGATGAAGGCGGGTTCCAAGCCAACACGCGCATCCCGTTCGCCGATGCCCTCTCCACGTTCACGGGCTATCTCACCAGCCTCGATCTCGACGCGCGCGAGACCGTCGATACCAAGCGTCTCGAACAATTCATCCTCTCGCTCGAACATCCGCACGGTGGCTTTCGAGCCGCCACGTGGGACCAAGCCACGGATGTCGAGTACACGTTCTACGCCCTCGGCACACTCGGCCTGCTATGGGACGAGCGTGCTTCCATGCGGCCGGACTCGACGTAGGGTAAGCGTCTCGCTTGCCCGTCTTCTAACGCGTCGAACCGTTGTTGGATCAACTGGGCAGCCGTAGCACGCCCGTCTTCTCGACGACACATACGGGCAAGTCGCAATGGCAAACACGGGCAAGCGAGACGCTTACCCTACGGGGGGCAACGGGCGTTAAATCGCACATGAAAGTTCTCGGGCGCGGCTGAAACTTCGCAATGCAGACGCGGGTAAGATTTACTCGTGAAAGCAGAATACGGTTCCGCGCGAATTGGCGAGACCTCTGAGCGGGGCGGCGTAAGCCCCCACGGTTCTTGGGCGTTAGCTTTTATTGAAAGAACCGGAGGGCTTACGCCGCCCCGCTCAGAAAAGTCTCTCTCTGTTTTGCGAACGTTTCTCTATGTCCCGCGTGACGTATCACTCCGTCTTCCTCTCGCAACAGATCGAACGCCATCGTCGAGTTCAATCCGTTTGCTCAATCTTCTTGGAACCTCCTCGTGAAACGATTTCTGAGATTGTTCGTCCCATCAGTCGCGTGTGTCGTCGTCGCCGCCGTTGCTGTTGCTGTTCGCGCTCAAACAAATGACGGGACGAATGAGTCCGACAAAGGTCGCGCCAAGCAGAAAGCTGCCGACATCCCGTTGGCCGATCGCTTCCGAGAGCTCGACAAAAACAGTGACGCCAAGCTGACGCGCGAGGAGTTGGGCACGGGGCTGTTCGAGTTCCTCAACGCCAATGGAGATGACGCCGTCACGCTCGACGAAGCGCGCGAGGTCATTCGTGTGAAAGGGGCCGAAGCACTGCGCAAGGCGGCAAGAACCACTCCTTCCCCCGCTGCTCCAACAACGACTTCGCCACCGAAGAGCGATGCGAAGCCGGTGGCCTCCCAAAGCGACGAGTCTCTGCGCGAAGGACCACAACGGCTGACTCCGGCCGATCACGGCATCGGTCGCCGGTTGCCCGATCTCAAGTTCACCGACATCAACGGACGTTCGTTTTCACTGAGCGACCTGCGCGAGAAGCGGGCCGTGGTGATCGCCTTTACCAACACAACCTGCCCGCTCTGCAAGAAATACGCGCCGACACTCGCCGCGCTCGAGAAGCAGTTCGCCGATCAGCAGGTTGCCTTCGTCTTCGTCAACGCGACGAGCAACGAGAAGCCGGAGACGATTCGCGCGGCGATCGCGTCGCACGGCTGGAGCGGCTCGTATGTTCAGGACACTGGCGGCGCAATTGCACGTGCCCTCGGAGCGACTCACACGACGGACGCGTTCGTGATCGACGCCCGGCGGACGCTCGTCTATCGCGGCGCGGTCGATGACCAGTACGGCTTCGGCTACTCGAAAGAGGCGCCGCGAGCGAAGTTTTTGGCTGCTGCGTTGGACGCCGCGTTGGCGAGTGATCGTCCCGACATCGCGGCGACTTCGGCACCGGGCTGCCCGCTGGAACTCGCCCCGTCGAAAGACAACTCGGTCAAACCGGCGGCTTCGATCGGCGGCAACACGTACCACAACCGCATCTCGCGTATCGTGCAGAACAACTGCTTGGCCTGTCATCGCGTAGGAGGCGTCGCACCGTTCTCACTGGCGACTTACGAAGAGGTTGCCGCGCAGAGTGGCTCGATTCGTCGAGCCGTTGAGAAAGGAATCATGCCGCCGTGGTTTGCCGCGACGACGAAGGGGCAGGTCAGCCCGTTCGCCAACGATTGTTCATTGGCTGAGTCGGACAAGACCGACCTCCTCGCATGGTTGAGTGCAGGCAAGCCGGTCGGCGATCCGAGTGAAGCTCCCGTCCCGCGCGTGTTCGCCAGCGAGTGGCAGATCGGCAAGCCCGATCACGTCGTGCAGTTGCCCGTCCCCATCGCGGTCAAAGCGACGGGGACCATGCCGTATCAAAACGTCATCGTCGAGACCGGTCTGACTGAGGACAAATATCTGAAGGCGATCGAGATTCGGCCGACCGCCCGCGAGGTCGTCCATCACGTCTTGGCGTATGTCCTCCCTCCCGCCAAACGGGGTGAGGCCAACGGAACCGTCACGGATGATGACGATGACGAAACGACCGGCTTCTTCGCGGCGTATGCTCCCGGCTACGACGCACTCCGTTTCAACGACGGTTGCGGCAAGCTCCTGCCCGCCGGTTCGAGACTCAAGTTTCAAATCCACTACACGCCGAACGGCACCGCTACGACCGACCAGTCGATCCTCGGCATGATCTTCCTCGACAAACGGCCGGAGCATCTGGTCAACGTCACCGGCGTCGCTCAACCGCGACTCGCGATTCCGCCGGGTGCCGACAACCACGAAGTCGTCGCGACGCGCCCGGTCCCAAGTGACGCCACCATCGTCGCCTTCTTCCCGCACATGCACCTCCGCGGAAAAGCCTTTCGCTATGAAGCGATCCTGCCCAACGGTGAGACGCAAATCCTGCTCGACATCCCTCGCTACGACTTCAACTGGCAGTTGTCGTATCGCCTGGCCGAGCCAATCACCCTGCCGGGCGGTTCGACGATCAAAGCGACCGCGTGGTTCGACAACAGCACGAAGAACCCCGCCAACCCCGATGCCACACGCACCGTGCGTTGGGGACCGCAGACCTACGACGAGATGATGATCGGCTACATCGAGTACTACATGGACGACGGCGTAATCGGTCGCGGCGGCAGTCTGCTCGGCGTCGCAAGCGGCTTAGATTTCGATGCAATCTTCAAACGTCTCGACAAGAACAACGATGACAAGCTGACCGATTCAGAACTCCCCGCAGCCTTCCGCAACCGCCTGTTGCAGTTGGATAAAAATGGCGACGGAGAAATCACGAAGGAAGAAATTCGTCGATTGAAAAGGTAGCGACCGCGACTCCGCCACAAATGGTGATCGGGCCAGTCGGAGGCGACTCCAGAGCCATCGCTTTGTTGGGGCTGCGTGACCGTGGCTCCGCAGATTGAAAATGCGATGGCCCTGGGGGCGTCTCTGAAGTTTGTCCCAACTTTGCGGCGCGTCCTCTACAATCGGCCACATGGCATCACACCTCACATTGCTCACCGGGCGAGCGGGTTCCGGGAAGACCGAACGGTTACTCGCCGAGTATCGCACTGCGTTGGAGGACGCTCGACGGCAGCGGCGTCTTGGAACCGTGTTGTGGCTCGCACCAACGCGCCGCGCGCAGCAGGCGGTGGTCGAACGATTGTTGTCGCCGACGCAGCCGGTTCAGCTCGCGCCGCAGGTCCTGACGTTTGATGTCTTCGCGGAACAGATTCTCGCGGCGGCGGGCCATCCCGCGACGCCCATGTCGCCGGTGATGAAGCGGCTCATGCTGAGGCGGATCGTCGCGGAACTGCACGGAGCGGGGTTGCTCTCCAGTTTCGCGCCGGTCATCCGCACGAGCGGCTTCTTGGATGTGGTCTCGTCGTTCATTTCGGAACTGAAGCGGGAAGAGATTTGGCCCGAGGACTTTCTGGTCGCCTGTTCGCGGCGATCGGGAAACCGTTCACAGCGGGACGCGGAACTCGGTCGCATCTACGAGCGTTATCAAGCGTGTCTCACCGAGCAGAATTGGTACGACAACGAGGGCCGTTTCTGGCTGGCCTGCTCGGCACTGGCGAAAGGGGTGCGAGGCCCGTTCGCTTCCATCGAGTTCCTCGCCGTGGACGGTTTCGCCGACTTCACACGGACGCAGTACAAAATTATCGGGCACCTGCTGACAGGGATCGATCGCGCGACAATCACGCTGCCAATGGAACAGCCGACCTCGCGCACCGATCTCTTCGCCAAGCCAACTGCCGCGAGTTCCCGACTGCTCGAACATCTGCCCGAAGGAGTGACCAGCTGCGTGGAGTCCCTCTCGGTCGAGTCCGCTTCACTGACGAACGTTCACCTCGCGGGGTTGGCTCGCATCTCCGACAGCCTCTTCGCGAACCCCCGTGCGATCGAACCGCTGAACGATGCGAGCGGACTCGAATTGATCGCGGCGACGGGACCGGCGGGTGAATGTGAGGCGGTTGCGCGACGGATCAAGCGGCTGTTGGAAGCGGGCGTCGCGCCGAAGGAGATCGTGATGGCGCTTCGCTCTCTTTCCGAAGATGGTCCTGCGTGGCACGACTTTCTGGCGAAGGCGGGCATCCCGGTTTGGTGCGAAGCGAAGCCGTCGCTCACCGCGAGCCCCGTCGTCAAAGCGTTGTTCGCCACGCTGCAACTCGAGCATGAGGACTGGCCGTTCGCGCGGCTCATGTCGGTTCTCGACTCAAACCTCTTCCAGCCGGAATGGCCCGAGCTTCAGCAAGGCCGCGCTGTGCGAGCCGTCGCCGCGTCACTCCGCCGATTGAAATTGCACGCCGAACGAGAACTCCTGCTGCGCGTGCTGTCGCGCGTTTCCACCGGTCTCCTCAAGGAATTCGTTTCGAGCTCGGAAAACGACGACGACGAGTTGTCCGTCGCGGACTCCTCGGCCGCGACACTCGCCGCGCTGGCCGAACCACTCCTATCGCGGCTTTCTCGCACGACGGAACAACTGCGCCGCAAACACACGCTCGTCGGATGGGCCGATGTGCTGGCAACGCTCGGTGAAGAACTCGGCTGGTCGCGCGGCGGTACGGCATCCGTCGCAACGAGTAGTACTGAGGACTCAAACGAGGCTCGCAATTGGGACTTGCTCCAACGGATCGTTCGCACCGCCGCCGAGGCCGATGAGAAACTGATCGCGACTCCACGCAATGTCAGTTCCACCGGAAAGCCTTCACGCAAACTGCCGCTGCTCGACTTGGCCGAGTTCACCGCCGAACTGCGCGACTTACTCAACGGCGAGACGATTCCCGGCCCTGCCGATCCGGGAGGCTGTGTGCGAGTTCTTGATGTCGAACAGGTGCGACACCTCAGCGTGCCGCATCTGTTTGTGGTCGGTTTGTCCGAGAGCAGCTTTCCGCAGAAGGGGGCCGACGACTGTCTGTTTGGTGACGCGGAACGACGTGAACTGGCCGAGCGCGGGCTAGCGCTGCGTCACCGCGAGCAACATCAGCAGGACGAGATGTTCCTGTTCTATAACTTGATGACGAAGGCCCGCACGCGGCTTACGCTCAGCTATCCGTCGATCAACCGCAAAGGACAGACGGTCTTCGCCAGCCCGTATGTCTCCGCGATCCGCACGTTGTTCACAGACGCCGCGTTGCCGGTGCTGCACGAAGGACAGCTCGATCCGATCCCTGCTCTCGATCGCGCCCTCACGCCGACGGATCTCAGACTCGTGGCAATGACCGAAGCGCGGGCCGCTCGGCCGGGCCTCTTCACGCATCTGCTCGCTCAGCTCGAATGGCATTCGGTTGGTGAGAACCTGCTGGCGGCGGTCGATGTGAACGTGCAGCGGTTCCACACACGCGGCTTCACGAATCACGAAGGCCGATTGCAGGTCGCTCAGAATCTGGAGTCACTCCGCAAGCGGTTCGGTGCCCAGCATCAGTTCAGCGCGACGGAACTCGAAGGCTACGCGAGTTGCCCGTTCCGGTTTTGGCTCGCCAAGGTCTTGAAGCTCGACCCGATTCCGACTCCAGAAGAGGGGACCGACCATGCCGCGCGCGGCAGCTTGGTTCATGATGTGTTGGCGCGGCTGCTGACCGAGGGCATGAACGACGACGCCGTGACGCTCGCCGCGCGATTTCGTGAACTCGCCGAAGAACAACTCGCGACGCGCTTCCATGAGACGGACCTACAACGCGCACTCACTCGGATCGAATCGGAGTTACTCGGTCTCTGGGGCGATGCCTTCGCGGAGCAGCAGGTCGCCTATCAGGAGAGATTGAGTTCCGCGTGGAGCGGCCTCCAACCGTCGCTCGCTCCCGAGATTCCTTTCGGCAGTCTGCCGGACGCGGAACTGTCGCCCGGCGAAGAACATCACGAACCGATCGTCTTCGGAGAGGAAGACCGCGCCGTGCGCGTGCGCGGTCGGATCGACCGCGTCGATGTTGGGACCGTCGGCGGGAAGACCGTCTTCAGCGTGATCGACTACAAAACCGGCAAGCCTCCCAAATCGAATGAGGCCGAACTGCAAACGGGCCGCGCGATCCAGCTCGCGTTGTATGCGCTCGCCGTCCGTCGCCTCGGTCTCGCCGGACCCGATGCCGAGCCGTTTGTGATGGGCTACTGGCCTCTCAAAGAGACCGGCTTCAAACGGGGCTATCAGCGCGAGACCAAAGCGTTCGACGGCATCGACTCGGCCATCGTCGATTCGCTGGAGCAAAGCCTCAACGACCTGATCCCCAAGCTCGCCGACGGCCTGCGTTCCGGCAAGTTCCTCGTCGAGAACGCGGACGAAGATTGCACCGGCCGTTGCGCCTACCGCACAACCTGTCGCGTCAATCAGCTCCGCCCGGTCGCATCGTCGCTGCACAAAATCGGCGACATCCTGATGTGACGTAGGGTAACAGTCTGTTGAATAGGCCGTAGCACGGGCGGTTCGCCTATGTTTTCAACTAGAAAAGCAAACAGGCGAGCCGCCTACTCTACATTTTTCAACAGGCTGGCAAGGATCAGGAACGGGAGCGCAATAACTTGCCGCTCACAAAATCACAGCGTCAAACCGGGAAGTTATACCTCACGCGGTCATCGGTGAAACATTCTTGGTGAGCCGAGTGGTCCGACGGGGATCGCCGAGTGCGCGTTCCTCAATCGAGTTCGACTTTGGGAGGTCATGGACTAGCCCGCATTATTCATGCGGCACCAATGAAACGGCCCCGTTGAGCGTAGAAGGCTTTGTGACATCAGCACTTCAACGCCGCAGGGAGGCCGGGGATGAGTTTACAGGGTGTGTTGCCGTTTGTTCTAGATGTCTCGGCGGAGCGGCCGATCGAGGTCGAGGTTTCTCAGACGCAGTTGACGGGCGAGGCGGGGCTGTTGCCGATCCGGCAGTTTGATGAGGCGATTCGATGGACCGCGCGGTTTGCGGCGGCATTGAGCGACGCGCGCGGGAGTGAAGTCCTGCACTCGAACCTGTCGATGATCCGTCAGCGGATCTAGGGCGTCATCCAGTCTTAATGATGGGGTATAGCCGCTTCAACTTACTGCGGGCGTCGGTGATCTTGAATTGCCAATCGACGCCGCGTTGTTTGGCGTTAGTTTTGTCGGCCCAGATCTTGATCTCGCTTTGCAGTAGCGCCAGTTCGCCGATGTGGCGGCCCGTCATACATTGGCTGGTCAGGCAACTCAGTTCGCATTCGGCGACGTTCAGCCAGCTTCCGTGTTTCGGTGTGTAACGGAAGTCGATCCGTTTGACATACCCCCGTGCTAGGTCCGGTGTGAACGCCTCGTAGAACGCGCCCTTGGTGTGCGTGTTGGGGTTGTCGCAGACCAGCGTCACCTGCTCGCAAGCGGCATACCGCGTATCCAATAACTGAGCCACTTCGATCGCCCAATCGACCTTGGTCCGACGCGGACGAGCGGTTGCCTGTCGGAAACCCGACAGCGGTTCTGCAAACATAAAAATGCTCGCGGTGCCATTGCGTTCATATTCATAATCGACGTGTTGGGCATGCTGCTTCGTGGCGGGGATCGGCACCTTGGTCTCCCGCAGCAACGGCACCGGCTGCTCGTCCATGCACAACACCGGCTGCTGCGGGGCATACGCGGTGGCATAGGTTTCGAGCACGTCTTCCATGTGAGCCACGAACTCCGCATCTTGCTTGGGCGGAATCACCCAATACTCGATCTTGCGCTTCGTCAGCCCATTTGTTTGAGCGTCTTGCGCACGGTCTCGGGGCAGATCGAATCGACCACTTCCAACACCACCAATTCCTCGGCCAGCAGTTGCAGCGACCACCGTCCGTAACCTGCCGGCGGTTTGCCCAGCCGCATCGCGATCAGCTTCGCCTCGCCGACACCATCGAGCTTGCGCGGCGTCGGTGAAGTCTCCCGCCGCTTCCGCAGATTCTCGATCGTCTGCACGCGACAATCAAACGCCTCGGCAATGCGTGCGTCGCTCCACGCGGGACCATCGGCATCGGCCTTCAGCAGGATCAGTGCACGCCGCACTTTCTCAGCAGACCCCTTCGGTTTCTTGACGACCGCCTGACAAGCATCACGTTCCGCATCCGACAACCGGACGAGGTATTTCTTGGGCATGGGACACCTCCTTGTGCCTGAAACTCTGCCAGAAAGCCGACCATTCGCTAACCCCAACTGTTTGCGTAGTGGATGCACTAGGGCATTCTGGCCGACGACGAGGCCCAGAACGATCACGACACTCTCCGCAGCGCCCCGGCGTTCAAGCGGGTGCGTGACCGCCTGCCGAACGGGATCGATCTGACCAGTCAACCGACACTGTCGCGGTTTGAGAACGCCGTCTCGATCGCTGATCTCAGGCGATTGCGTGACGCACTGTGCGACGAGTTTCTGGACGCCTTCACCGTGCCGCCGGCGCGCATCACGCTCGACATGGACGTCTTCGACGATCCCGCACATGGTCGGCAGCAGTTGATCTGCTTTCACGGCTTCTACGAGCAGTACCAGTACCTGCCGATTGCGATCACCTGCGCGGAGACCGACATGGTCGCGCTGGTGGGCCAGCGTCACGGCACGTGTGCGGCGACGCTCGGAGCCGACGATGATCTGCGGTATCTCACGCGGCGCATTCGCCAGCGGTTCCCCGATGTCGAGATCGTCGTGCGTGCCGACAGCGCGTTCGGCGGGCCGCTGATGTACGAGGTCTGCGAGGAACTGCGGCTCACGCACACCTTCGGCCTGTCGATGAATCAGCGCTTGAAAGCCGCCAGCGCCGACCTGTTGGCGCAGGCTGAGAAGCAGTTCGAAGAAACCGGCATGAAGCAGCGACTGTTCCTCCCCCTGATGTACCAGGCCGACTCCTGGGACCAGCCGCGACAGGTCGTCATCAAGTGCGAGGCCCCTGCGCAGGGGACGAACCGCCGCGCGGTCTCGACCAACCGGCCGGGCTGGCTCGTGAATCCCACCGCCGTCTACGACGAGTACACCGGACCACCGGACCACCGAAGCGGCGGTGCCCGGTGAGAGCGAGAACCGCAACAAGGAACTCAAACGCGAACCG
>CAMAYU010000147.1 GCA_945862235.1 Schlesneria paludicola DSM 18645 | reverse complement strand
CAGCAATTCAAGCTCGAAAAGGGAGACCACATCTGCATCGTTGGCAACACGCTGGCCGAGCGGATGCAGCACTATGGGTGGCTCGAAACGCTCGTCCATGCCCGGTTCCCCGAGCATGAACTCGTCTTTCGCAACCTCGGCTTTTCGGGTGATGAGATCGACGGCTTCAAGAATCCGAGTCACCGGATGCGGTCGATGGATTTTGGTTCGCACGATCAGTGGCTGACCGGGTCGGCTCCGGTCCCTCAGCCGAACAAGCTCTCCACGCGAGACAAGGAACCCGGCACCGTCAGCGAAGACCGCTTCAAGCTGACCAACACCAAGGCCGACGTGATCTTCGCCTTCTACGGCTACGGCGAATCGTTCGCGGGCGAGGCGGGTCTGCCCGCGTTCAAGCAGAACGTGGAAGACTTCATCAAGCACACGCAGGCTCAAAAGTACAACGGAAAGTCGGCTCCAAAGCTCGTGCTGTTTGGTCCGATGGCGATGGAGTGGATGAACGAACCGAACCTTCCCAGTTTGGATGTCGTTTCCGCGACCAACGCTCGGATTAAGTTGTACTCAGATGCAATGGCGGCAGTGTCTGGGGCAAACCAGATCAAGTTCGTTGACCTCTTCACCACGAGCAATTTTGGAGACAAGCCGCCCACTGCGCCAGCTCGCCCGAACACGATCAACGGCATCCATATCAATGCCAAGGGCGACATGTGGAACGCGGTGAATGCAGGCGACCAGCTCTTCACGGGGCCAAGCGCCGCCGAACAGGGGCAAGGATGGTGGGACCGGATTGAACCGCTCCGAAAGGCCGTCCTCGACAAGAATTTCTACTGGTTCAACCGCTACCGCGTGACCGACGGCTTCTCGACCTATGGCGAGCGGGCGTTCCTCAAGTTTTCCGAGGATCCTAAAGGAGGTGGCTACGGCGACGGGCTATCGAACTACGCGGTTGGACAGCGCGAACTGGAAGTCCTCGACACGCTCACCTCGAACCGTGACAAGGTCGTGTGGGCGACGGCTCAGGGGAAGACGGTCAAGCCGGACGACAGCAATCTGCCGAAGTTCCTCAACGTCATCACGAACAAGCCGGGGACGCTGCCCGATGGCAAGCACCTCTTCCTGTCGGGTGAGGAAGCGATCTCGAAGATGACGATCAAGAAGGGGCTGAAGGTTCAGTGCTTTGCCGACGAGGCACAGTTCCCCGAACTGATCAGTCCGCAGCAGATGGCCTTCGACACGAAGGGCCGACTGTGGGTGGCGACGTGGCCGACGTATCCGCACTGGAAGCCGACCACGCCGATGAACGACAGCCTGCTGATTTTTGAGGACACCAACAACGACGGCCGCGCCGACAAGTGCATCACGTTCGCCGGAGACCTCCACAACATCACCGGCTTCGAGTTCTGGGGCGGAGGCGTCCTCGTGGCTCAGGGGCCGAGCCTCGTGTTCCTCAAGGACACCGACGGCGACGACAAGTACGACGTGAAGGAGCGGTTGGTCCATGGCCTCGACACGGCCGACACGCATCACACGTCGAACAGCTTCGTCCTCGATCCGGGCGGAGCGGTCTACTTCCAGGAGGGAACGTTCCATCAAACACAGGTCGAATCGCCGTGGGGTCCAACGCGCCGCGTGCAGAATGGCGCGGTCTTCCGCTACGAACCGCGATCGCAGAAGTTTGATGTCTACGTCACCTACGGCTTCGCCAACCCGCACGGACATGCCTTCGATGCATGGGGTCAGGACATCGTCGTCGATGGGACGGGCGCGGTGCCGTATCACGCGCCGCTCTTCTCCAGCTATCTCGAATTCCCGAACAAGCACGGCGGCACGCCGAGCGTCTACAAGCAACGAACCCGCCCGTGTCCCGCGATCGAATACCTGTCGGGGACGCACTTCCCCGAAGAGCTTCAGGGGAACCTGCTCGTCCAGAACGTGATCGGCTTCCAGGGCATCCTCAATTACAAGGTGAAGGATCAGGATTCGAGCCTCGGTGCGACCGAAGAACCCGAACCGATCCTCTTCTCGTCCGATCCAAATTTTCGCCCCGTGGACATGGAGACCGCGCCGGATGGCTCGCTCTACTTTGTTGATTGGCAGAATCCAATCATCGGCCACATGCAGCACAACCTGCGAGACCCCAGTCGCCAACGAACCTATGGCCGCGTCTACCGCGTCACGGCCGAAGGGCGTCCGCTGGTGAAGGCCGCGCCGGTCGCGGGGCAACCAATCGAGAAGCTGCTCGACATTTTGAAGAGCAACGATGACCGCGCCCGTTATCGCGCGCGGATCGAACTGTCCGGACGCCCGACGGCCGACGTGATCGCCGCTGCGACGAAGTGGCTTGCTGACGCGAACGGTGCCAACACCGATCACGCTCAGTTGGAGGGCCTCTGGCTCCATCAATCGCACAACGTGGTTAACTCGACTCTGCTGGAGAAGACGCTCAAGTCACCCGACTTCCGTGCCCGCGCGGCGGCTGTGAAAGTGGCGACCTATTGGCGCGATCGGCTTTCCAATCCGCTCGATCTGCTGAAGACTGCCGCAGCCGACGAAGCGCCGCGAGTCCGCCTGATGGCCATCTGGGGAGCCAGCTACTTCCCGCAGGCTGAGGCAACCGAAGTGGTTCTCATCGCGCAGGACAAGCCGACTGACGCTTACATCGACCACCTCACCAAAGAAGTCATGCGGACGTTGCAGCCCTACATGGACAAGGCCAAGCAAGAAAACCGCCGCGTGGCGTTCACGACCGAATCGGGTGCCCGCTACTACTTGAAGAACCTCTCCAACGAACAGCTTCTCGCCGAGAAGAAGGACCGCATGGTCTTCGTCGAAATGCTGAACCGTGCCGGTTTGCAAGACGCCGCGCGAGGCGAGGCGATTACCGGTCTGGCCAAGCTCGACAACAAGCCCGAACTGCGCGTCGTCATGGACGCAATTGAATCGCTCGACGGCAAGTCGGCCAACAGTATTGATACGACCGTGGTGTTTGACCTCGTTCGGCAGCTCACCGGTCGCAGCGCGGCCGAGCTGACTTCCGCCCGGGCCGAACTCGAAAAGCTCGCCACCAGTGCCAAGCAGCCAGTCTTCCGACAGATCGGCTTCGTGTCGCTCATCAATGTCGATGGCGGCGTCGATCAGGCGTGGAAGCTCGCGACGAGCGATGCCAAGCGGTTGCAGGATTTCGTTAATGCGATGCCGCTGATCGGCGATGCGTCCGTCCGCGCGACACTCTACGACAAGATCGAGCCGCTGTTGAACGGACTGCCTGAGTCGCTTGGCGGCAACAAGGCGAAGGGGACTCAAGGACGATTCGTCCGCGTCGAACTTCCCGGCAAGGGGACGCTGACGTTGGCCGAAGTCGAGGTCATGTCTGGCGGAGTCAACGTCGCTCGTAAAGGCCGCGCGACTCAGAAGAACACCAGTGCCGGAGGCGATGCGTCCAAGGCCATCGACGGCAACAAGTCTCCGGCCTATGGAGATGGCGGTCAGACGCACACGGAAGAAAATACCGGCAACCCGTATTGGGAAGTCGATCTCGGCGACGAGCAGCCGATCGACCAGATCATCATTTACAACCGAGGCGAAATTCCCGAACGCCTCGCCAACTTCACGCTCAAAGTCTTGGACGAGAAACGCGGCGAAGTCTTCAAGAAGGAAAAGAACAACCCACCACGAGTCAGCGTCGCGTTTGAACTCGGTGGCGGTGGGGCCGAGTCGCTCGTGCGCCGTGCCGCGATGAACGCCCTCACCTACGTGCGCGGTCAGGAACCGAAGACGTTCGCCACGCTGAGCAAGTTCGTGAAGGACGATGTCGATCGCGCGTCGGCCATTCGCGCCCTGCAACGTCTCCCCCGCGCGACGTGGCCTAAGGACGATGCGACCGGTCTGCTCAACGTTCTCGTCGCGTCGATTCAGAAGACTCCAGCCGCCGACAGAACGTCACCGACATCGCTCGACTCGCTCGAATTCGCCGACGCTCTGACCACGCTCATTCCGGCCGATCAAGCGAAGAACTACCGCAAAACGCTGGGAGAACTCGGCGTGAAGGTCATCAAGATCGGCACCGTCTTCGAGAAGATGTCGTTCGACAAAGATGTCGTCGTTATTCAGGCGGGCAAGCCGGTCGAGTTCCTACTCGACAACAGCGACCTCATGCCCCACAACTTCGCCATCCTGCAACCTGGCTCGCTGGAAGAGATCGGTCTGATGTCGGAGGCTCAGGCCCAGCAGCCCGCCTTCGCCGCGCAGCATTACATCCCCAGCTCGAACAAGGTGCTGGCCAAGAGTTCGCTGTTGCAGCCGCGCGATTCACAGAAGCTCAGCTTCACCGCACCGTCCAAAGCCGGAGTCTATCCGATCGTCTGTACCTATCCCGGCCACTGGCGTCGGATGTACGCGGCTCTGTACGTCGTCCCCGATCTCGACGCCTACCTCGACAGCCCGGATGCCTACTTGTCGGCGAACAAGATCGTCCCGCAGGATGCGTTGTTAAAGAACAACCGTCCTCGCACCGAATGGAAACTGGATGACCTCGAAGAAGCGGTCGCCGAGATGTCGAAGTCTCATGGCCGCAGCTACGGCAACGGCAAACAAATCTTCGCGGTGGCCAACTGCGTCGGCTGTCACAAGCTGGACGGAGTCGGCAAGGATTTCGGTCCCGATCTGACGAAGCTCGATGCCAAATGGGGGACGGCCGAAATCGTGAAGGAGATCTTCGACCCAAGCCTCAAGATCAACGAGAAGTACGTCTCGAACATCATCGAGTTGTCGAACGGCAAGACCGTGACGGGCCTCGTCGTGGAGGAGACTCCCGACGTGATCAAGCTGGTCGAGAACCCGCTGATCAAGACCGACCCGATCGTCATCAAACGAGGCGACGTGATCGAACGCACGAAGTCCAAGACCTCGATCATGCCGAAGGGCCTCTTGGACAAACTAACCAAGGACGAAATCCTCGATCTGATCGCCTACGTCAACGCCCGTGGCAACAAGAACCACGAACTGTTCCAGCACGGGGGGCACGACCACAAGTGACGGAGCCGCGTTGATGCCTGAGGGGGGATGTAGGATGGGCACTCCTGCCCGTCCGGCCTTCGTCTTGCTTGAGCAGGGCGAAGACCCCATCCGGAATTGACGTTGCAAATCTCTGTTAGAAGCCCGGCGTCTCCCAAGACGCCGGGCTTCGTCATTTGGTGTTTGTGGGTATGACAACCCTTGCCGGTCGCGTTAGGCAGTTGGCCGGAAATCGCTTACCTCAAAGTAGACGAGTCACTCCGTGACTCGATGATTCCGGTCACGGAGTGACCAGTCTACTTTCTTCTGCCGGTCGTCAGTACCGGCGGTTAGCCGACGTGTCGCAGGAAGGAGACTCGTCCGGCCATGACCCATTCGACGACGAAGATGTTGCCGGATTTGTCGAAACAGGCGTCGTGCGGATGGACGAAGCGGCCGGCCTCCCAGCGTTCGGGGTGCAGTCGCATCTGGAAGCCTTGCAGCGCCTGCTTGGTCCAGTCGGCGTCGTAGCCCAGATGCGTGATCAGCTTGTTGTCCTTGTCGAGGATCGTCACCCGCGCGTGGAGGTCGGGAACGAGCAGTTCAGTCCCGCGTGTGTCGAAGTGGGCGGGGAAGCTGACCATGCCGTTGATCATCTTGTCGGCCAGCGGCTTTCCATCGAGCGAGAAGTATTGGAGCCGGGCATTCGCGCGATCGGCCACGACGAGTGCCGGTTCGCGACCGGGGCGGTTGTCCAACCAGATGCCGTGCGGCGTCTTGAACTGTCCCGCCTCTGTACCCGGTCCACCGAACGTACGGATGTACTTCGCGTCGCGGTCATACTGGTGGATGTAGTTCGCTCCGTACCCGTCGGCCACGGAGAACCCGCCGTCCGGCATGAAGGCGATGTTCGTCGGGTTGAATTGGCTGGCATCCGTGTACTTGCCGCTCGCGATCGGCTGCTGCATTTCCCAAACGATCTCGCCCTTGAGCGTCATCTTGGTGATCTTGCTCTGCGGCTTGGTCCACGCAAGGTACAGGAACTCTTCCTTCCCCTCTTTGCGGATGTCGATGCCGTGACCGGTTCCCGAATACTCCTTGCCCCACGAGCGGACGAATTTTCCCGAAGGTTCGAAGACGGCAACCGTGTCGATTCCTTTGGGGGCACGATGCGTGATGTAGACCAGCCCGGCCGCATCGACCGTCACGCCATGCGTTTCCTGCCACTTGATGTGATCGGGAAGCTGGCCCCAGCCGTGCTGGCACGAGTATTGGTGGCCGTCCACGCCGACGATCGGCGGCTTCGACCCCGACTTGTCGTCGGCATGAACAAACGGCGCTTCGATCAACGGTGCGGAGGCAAGTGTCACGGCGGCGGCTCCTGCGGCGGCGAGGAAGTCTCGGCGGGAAGGTTGTGAATCGGAGTTCGGAAGAGAATCGGTCATGGGAGGGATCCTTGACTGAAGGGGCACTGATCAGAAGTGGAGAGCAGAACAGTTTGATATGGGTTTGCAATCAGCGGTCAGAGTTTGCCCAAGAATGGGATCGACTGCAATCAGCGGAGGAAGGCTTTGGCGAGAGACAATTCCGACTTGGGCGTCAGAAAACGGGCTGACGCCCAAGAACCAGGGGGCTGACGCCGCCCCGCTCAGAGGTTTCATCAAAGACCGCGCGAGGTGCATTCATGGATCGGCTTTGAGGCTGCGACGCTGTCAGACCAACCCGCGTTTCTTGCGCAGGAACCATTCCAAGCTCATCACGCTGACGAACGTCATGAGGAACCACCAGTTGTCCCACAGGGTGATGAGTTGGATGCGAGTGAGATCACTCAGTTTGGCGACCTTCAGGCGGTCGATGAGTCCGTCGAGTTCTTCGGGATTCTGCGTGGAGCCGCCGGTGATGGATGCGAGTTGTTTGAGGAACTCGTAATCGGCACTGGGGTAGTCCAACTCCAAATCGCGGGCATCGACGATGAACCGCGTGAAGGCATCGAAGCCGAGCATCTGTCCACCCTGCTTGGCCGACGCACGCACCCAATAGTCTCCGGGAGCCTGCGTCTTCAGGAACTCGGCCGAGTACTCGCCGTTGGCGCTGCGTGGCGTCAGGCTGGTCTCAACGCCATCGGGGCCGATGACTTTGATCTGAAACTCGGCCTCCTTCAGCGGTGAGCCATCCACGGCGCGGGCACCGAACGTCAGCGTCGAGACACCGCCGGGAGCAAGGTTTCGCGGCTGGACCTTCACCCAGACCGGTTGGTCGGTGTCCGCTTCCTTGCGAGCCAGCCACAGGATCATCTGCCGCCAGAAACGCTGATGCAGGTCGGGTTGCTTGCTGACGGTACACCACAGATATGTCGTGTCTCCGGCGAATGCGGCGACGCGGGCGCGTCCGACAGTGGTTGCGAACAGCAGCGGCACGTTGTCCGCCGTGACGGCCCACGGTTCGATCAGCTCGTTCTTCGCTTTGAGTTTGCTGGCTCCCGTCAGCGGTGCGAGGTCTTGCCACAGACTGCGATTTTTGTCGGGCGGTCCCAACTGCATGACATACTCGCGCTGCCCCTTCTCGGTGGGGAGCATCTTGAGTTTGCCCGAGACCTGCGTGGCGAGGTTGACCTTACCCGCAGGCCGCGCGTCGGCCGGATCGAGTTCCACCGGAAGCCAGTTATCGAGCGGCGTGGTCGCGTAACCGCCGACGCCATAATTTTGGAGGCCACCCGTCATGAGCAGGCCCGCGCCGTCTTCGAGACGCTCGCCGAGACGCTTCAACAACTCGGGACCGAACACTTCGGCCGGGACATCACCGATGATGAAGACGTTGTAGCGCCCCGGTTCAAACCACGTCGGATCGATCTTCGTCTGCACGGCCAAGCGACCGCGCCGGACCTCTTGGAAGTCGAGCTGAATCTTGTCAGCCCCGTTGACCATGTTGAGCCACTTCTGCTCGGGCCGGGCTGTGTCGAAATAGGCGACGTTCAGACCGCCCTGCTTGACGGTGATGATCGTTGCGCGGGTGTTGTTTCCTTTGAGCAATTCGCCCTCGGCCGCTTCGACCTCGATGCCGACCTTCAGTTCACCCGGCAACTGTGGTGAAAATGACAGCTCGATCGGGATCGTCTCCGAGTCGAGCTTGATTTCGTACTCCTGCACCGTCTTCGTTTGCGAGTTGGCTGGCGCGGGCTTGAGTTCCCCCGATTCGCCTGCCGGTTTGCGACCGCGATCTTCAACGAGGATTCGCACACGGACCTTCTTCCCCGCCGCTCCCACCGCGCGCAGCTTGGCTTTGACCGGCACGCGGTTCTTCTCGAAGACGACTTCGGGAATGACGAGGTCTTCGACGGCGAGGTCCAAGGCCGCAGTCGAGATCGACGATGCGCCGTATCCGACCGGATAGACCGTGACCTGAGCCTCGGCCAACTTGCGCGCTGCCGAGAATGGATCGGCGTCGAAGGGGGGCATCGCGCGGTACGCACCGTCCGTCAGCAGCAACACCCCAAGCGTCCGTCGGTCACGCACTTCACGCAACACCTCATCGAAGACTTTTCCAAACGCGGTCTGTTCGCCAGCCGCTTCGGTGAGAGTCGCATCGAACGGAGACAGTTCACGGCCAAAGTCGAACTGCCGCACTTCGACCTGCTTGCCGAACTCCTTCCAGCGCGGCCCAAGGCGTTCGAGGTCGGCGCGGATCGCTTGGAAGCGAGTCTTCTTGTTCGGCATGTCGGCCGTGTTCATGCTCCGGCTGACATCGGCCAGAACGAGCAACTGAACGGGCGTTTCATCCGTCTCCGTCTTTTGAACGGCAGGGCGAAACATCGCGAGGATCAGCAGCACGACCGCCAGCAACCGCAGCCCCAGCAGCATCCTCGCTGTTCCCGCCGGGACCGCCTTCAGTTGCGTGCGGTACGTCGTCCAGACCAGCACCGTCAGCCCCACACTCGTCAGCACAACGAGCGGCCAAGACCAGATCGGTTCGATGCTGAGCGACATGCGACGAAGAAGTCCAAAGGGAGTGGCAACGAAATTTGGGGACGCTCACAACGTAGCCAACCCGGCGTAAGACATGAAGCGAGGAGGCTGCACGACAGGACCGTCGCCTTGTTGAATCTGGGCTATGGGATGCCACGGTCACGGAACTTCGACGTGGCCGTGAGCATGGGAATCGGCCTTCACGCCCTTGCACGGCCACGTCGAAGCTCCGTGACCGTGACACCCCAATTTAAAAAAGGCGATTGCCCTAGCTCCACGACCTCCGGCTTGACCTGTTTTGCCGATTTGCCCTATAGCTCGCCCGGCATCATGGTCGCTGTTCCGACCTTGGCCGCTCTAATGAATCCCGACGGGCCGCGCTGCATGAGATTGCTCGAACGCTATGTCCTCACCGAGCTGCTGCGGGTCTTCGGGATTCTCGTCACGATTTCCACGTCACTTCTCGTCTGCGTCGGTGCGTTTGGTCAGGCCAAGGAATATGGACTCGGCCATTGGCAGATTCTTCAAATCCTGCCCTTCATCGTGCCGAGCCTGTTGCCGTACACGATTCCCGCCACATTGCTGCTCTCCGTCTGCGTCGTCTACGGGCGGATGTCGGGCGACAACGAGATCGTCGCGGCGAAAGCGGCGGGCATCAACGTGATGAACTTGATGTGGCCCTCGTTCTTTCTGGCCAGTTTGCTTAGCGTCGCCGTGTTGCTGCTCAGCGATCAAGTCATTCCGTGGGCGTACAAGAACATTGAGCAGATCGCCACGCTGGCGATGGAAGACATCTTCATCGACCGTCTCAAAACACAAAGCACCATCAGCGTTCGTGAGCGAGACCGGCGGATCACGATCACCGTGACGGGCGTCCGTGACCGAATGCTGCTGCAACCCGTGTTTCGCTACGCGACGAATGGCCGCGATGCTTACACGGTGACGGCGCGCGAAGCGCGGCTCAGTTTCGATCTGCCGCGACAGCAAGTCTGGCTTGAACTGCACGGCGCGGAGTCGAGCCTGCCCGGAAATCAGAACTCCGCCTACATCAACTTCGACCGGATCGCCTTCCCGCTGAAAGAGACCAACCAGAAGTTGAAAGGGCGCGACCTGAGCATCGAAGGGATTCAACGAGAGCTTCCCAAGTTGAGTGCCGACTGCCAGCGACTCAAACAGTTGCAGGAGATCGAGGCCGCGATGGCCCTCGCCACGGGGAACTTCGACCGATTCGCAGAACCCTCTTTTCAGGCGTATCAGGCCGATGGTCGTGCAGCCGCGAGTACCATTCGCCGCTTGAGAACCGAACATCACTCCCGCTTCTCGATGGCGATCAGTTGCCTGTTCTTCGTGTTGCTCGGCAGCCCGTTCTCAATCCTGATGGCTCGCAATCAGTTCTTGACCTGCTTCCTGTTCTGCTTCATCCCGATTCTGCTGATCTACTACCCGATCTCGATCATGTCGCTGAACTTGGCAAAGACGGGCGCGGTCGATCCCGCATGGGCGGCGTGGGTCGCCAATGGACTGATCGGTCTGGTCGCGGCCTATGTCCTGCGGCGCGTGCTGCAACATTGAGAGGCAGTCCGGAAAGAAACGGCTGGTTTTTGGCAGCCTGTCGAAAAACGTAGAGTAGGCGGCCCGCCTGCTCGCATTTCGAATTAGAAAACACAGGCGAGCCGCCTGTGCTACGGGTTCTTCAACAGGCTGTTAGGGGCTTTGCGTCGCCGTGCATTTGTCATCGCGAAGACACGGCCACGCAAAGCCGTGACAGTGACCGTGGCACTCCAGAAAACACTTCTACACCTCGTGCGGCGCGTTCAGTTCTCGGACAGCCCCTGAGAGCAAAGGATGCCTCAATCGAACGCCAGTTGCCGCGCCGGAAAAACCGGGCCTTCGACACAGACACGCCGGTAGTCCCATGAACCATCGTCTTGTTTGACCTTGGTCACGCAACTGAAGCAGGCTCCAAAACCGCAGGCCATGGGTGTTTCGAGTGACAGCCAGCACGGGACGTTTGCGGCGTCGGTCAGTCTCGCGACGGCGTGCATCAGAGGCTCGGGGCCACAGCAGTAGACCGCTGCGGGGGGCGAAGTCTCGTCGAGCAATTCCTGTAACAGCTCCGTGACGAAGCCGCGATGTCCGCTTGATCCGTCGTCAGTCGCGATCCGCACGTCAATCCCTTCGCGACGGAACTCTTCGACACCGGCTAGGAACTCAGCGGAGCGGACTCCGTAACAGAGCGTAATGCGAGACGGGACGTGCCCGAGTTCGCGCGGTGGCTGGCCGTAGATGCGCCGTCGCAATGCTTCTCGAATCACGGCCAAGAACGGTGTCACGCCGATTCCCCCGGCGACAATCACCAAGTGGCCAGTCGGAGGCGGCGGAAAGCCATTACCGAGCGGTCCCCACAATTCCACATCATCACCCGGCCGTAGCGACTCCAATAGCGAAGTCATCTTGCCAACAACGACGTAGCCGAAGTCGAGGCCGCGTGGTTGACCCGATTCGTCTTGGTAGATGTCGTACACCGCGAACGGACGCCCGAGGAGCGGGTCGCTGCGTCCCGGCAGCCGCACCATGAAGAACTGTCCCGGCAGAATCTGTCGTGCGATCTCGGGGCATTCCAATTTCATTCGCCAAGTGTTGCGCGCCATCGGCTCATGCTCGACGACCGTAGCGCGGCACTGCACCGCCCCGCGCACGAGTCCCGGAAGGCAGAGATCCATCATTGGCGTCGTCATCGAAAGCATCCTCAAGGTCCACGTATTTGGGGGGCGGCAACCTAGCGGCGGATCGTGACAGATCAGCCTCAGCGCGGCCAGTCTTGGTATGACCGGTTGGAAAACGAACCGTGTAATTCCCAACGCGACCACATGCCTGCCAGGCACGCACAATTCGAAGCCCGTGCTTTCGACGCAGGCAGGCAATGCCGATTTACGATTCCGCTCACCGAGAAAAATGGGATAACATCGCAGTTTGGCCCTTCCGAACGGCAATCGCGTGCCTATGATACTGGCACAACTGGCGGTCGCGTGTGCGACGGTGTGGCATCAGTGAAAGAGATAATGAAACCATGAATGGACAGAATTCAACTGCCAGCGGTCGGCCGAACGCTCCGGTTCTGGATGGCATGATTGGCGACGGACCTGCGATGAACGATGTTTATCGCCTGACGCGGCAGGTCGCGAACACGACTGCGACCGTGTTGTTACTCGGTGAGACCGGGACCGGCAAAGAGTTGATCGCGCGGGCCTTGCACGAACTTAGCCCCCGTTCGTCCGGCCCGTTCATTCGCGTGAACTGCGGGGCACTCAGCGAGAGCCTGCTGGAAAGCGAACTGTTCGGTCATGTGAAGGGAGCGTTCACGAGCGCTCATGAAAATCGGACCGGCCGGTTTGAAGCGGCTCACGGTGGGACGATCTTTCTCGATGAGATCAATTCGATGAGCTACACGTTGCAGGTCAAACTGCTACGCGTGCTTCAAGAGCAGGAGTTCGAGCGCGTCGGCGACACGAAGACCATTCGCGTGGACTGCCGCATCGTCGCGGCAACCAATCGTGATTTGCTCGACGAGATCGATGCGGGAAAATTTCGCGAGGACCTGTACTACCGGCTCAACGTGATTCCGATCTATCTCCCGCCGTTGCATAAACGTCCGGAAGATATCGGGCCGCTGGTGACGTTCTTCGCCAAGAAGTACGCCGCCGCAAACAACCGTTCCGCTCCGAAGCTCAGCCCTGATTTGATCTCGATGTTGCAGACGTATGCCTGGCCGGGGAACGTGCGTGAGCTTCAAAACTACATCGAGCGAGCGACCGTGCTCTGCATGAGTGACACGCTGACCCTCGACTTGTTCCCGCCCCATGTGCGCGGCTTGGCCCCGATTCGATTGAGTCGTTCTCGTTCGGGCGGAATCGCGACGCAGTGCAGCGAACTCGTGACGCTCGGGTTGCTTGAAGCGGGCGAGGAGGCTCAGAACGTCCATGAGCGCATCGTCTCGCTGGTCGAACGCGAGCTGATCCAACAAGTCTTGAAGACGTGTCAGGGAACTCAGACGAAGGCCGCCGCCCGACTCGGCATCAACCGCAACACGCTGCACAAAAAAATCAGCGACTACGGATTGGAAGCGGATCAGTGATGGCGATGAGTTTCACGGCGAGCGGCTTCGCGACAGTGAGACTCTCCGGTAAACTCCGGCCCGTTGATGAACTGTAGGATGGACGCCTCGTCCGTCCGTTTCTAAATCGTTCTTGTTTTGAAACTCACCCCGGCGCGGCGAGCTTCAAGACAATGCCTAGTGCCTTGTCATCTCTTAGATTTGGTATTGGTTGTCGTTCGAGAATCTCGGTCATGGAATGACTGAACTGCGTAGTCCGGTCATTCCATGACCGGACTACGTAGCTCAGCCGGTCTGCCAACCCCAATTCTAAATGTTGACAATGCCGCGTTTTCGCTCGGACGAGGCGTCCAAGCTACGTTTTTCCACACGCGGTGAAATGACGGTCTACTGCGAATGCCACGGAGTTTTGCGACATGCCCAACGTGAATCTCTCTTGTTTCCTCTTGAGCTACCTTGTGGCGTTTGGCTTGGATGTCGCTCGCCTGCGGTCGAAGTTGGCATGGAGTCGCTGGGTGG
Organism: Schlesneria paludicola DSM 18645; assembly: GCA_945862235.1. Taxonomy (GTDB): domain Bacteria; phylum Planctomycetota; class Planctomycetia; order Planctomycetales; family Planctomycetaceae; genus Schlesneria; species Schlesneria paludicola_A. Next base: position 2,674 of record CAMAYU010000147.1, on the reverse strand, counting down.
CGATCCTGTTTGGCGGGGCGGGACTACTCGCCCACACGCTCTATCTGTTGCTGCGATCGAGTCAGTCACAACTGCCGCCGCTGCTCAGTTCGGCGCACGATTGGTTGCTGGTACTGGCGTGGCTCGCGGTGTTGACGCATCTGTTTGTCTCACTGCTCGACGCGACCATCGCCTCGGGACTCGTGGTTTGGCCGATCGTGCTAGCGCTGGTTGGAGCGTCGTACTTAGTAACTTCATCACAAAGCCAAGTCCTCGACTTTCATCGCGGGTGGAAGATGCTGCACGCGGCGATGCTCGTGCTGGGAACGGCCACCATTCTGCTGGGTCTCGTGCTGAGCCTGCTCTATCTGTGGCAGCACCGCCGCTTGAAGGGCGGCCAAATGCGGAACAGCGGACTAACGCTGCCAAGTCTCGAACGACTGGAGCGATTCAACCGTTGGTCGATTCTCGTCTCGGTTCCGTTTTTGACGTTTGGCGTTGCGACGGGAGTGCTGTTGTCCTTTCTGAATGACGACGACGCCCGCCTCGCATGGGCTGACCCCGTGGTTCTGGGAGGCAGCGTGATGTGGTTGTTGATGTGTGGTCTGTTCGCTTGGTTGCTGACGGGGCAGCGAACCCCCGGCCGACAAGTCGCATGGTTGACGGCATGGTCGGGCGGGTTCCTGCTGTTCATGATGGTCGGCTTGCAAGTGCTGACCGAAGTGACGCGGATGCCGTCGCTGCACGGGACCGGTGCTAAGCAGCAAGTTCGCCCGATGGCCAAGTAACCGATGGAAGTCTGGCTTTAGAGACCTAATTGCCTGCACCTCGCCCCGCCTGTTCCACCACGCCAAGAGACTTCGTTCCGTGAACCTGCTCGCTCTGTATTGCACTCACCAAACAACACCACTCGCCATTCGTGAGCGGTTGGCGTTTGCGTCGCGCGAGCAACTCGCGAAAGCGTACGCCGAGTTGCGGCGGCGTTGCCCCGAATCGGAAGCAGTGATTCTCTCGACCTGCAACCGCGTCGAGCTTTACCTCGCGCAGCCGGGCGACGACACCGAATACACGCGCCAGCAACTCGCGCAATTCTTGTCCGAGTTCCACGCGGTGCCGCTCGACGAATTCGTGGGTGAGCTGCGGGCGGACTCGGGTTCGGAAGCGGTGCGGCATTTGTTTGAGGTCATCTCGTCGCTCGACAGCATGGTTCTCGGTGAGCCACAGATCGTGAATCAGGTGAAGGAGGCGTATCGCGCGGCCGAGGAACACGGCGCGTGCGGGCCGCTCGTCCATTCGCTGTTTCAAGGCGCGATCCATGTGTCGGGGCGTGTCCGTACGGAGACGAAGTTGTCCGAGGGACGAGTCTCGATCGCCAGTGTGGCCGTGGGAGATTTTGCCAAGAGCATCTTCGATCACTTCGAGGATAAGTTGGTGCTCATCATTGGTGCCGGAGAGATGGCCGAGGAAACGTTGCGGTATCTGAAGGACGAGGGAGTGCGCGAGATCGTCGTGATCAACCGCAATCCCGAACGAGCGGAGCGGCTCGCGCGGGAATGGAACGGCCGCGCGGAGCCGTGGACGGACCTCGACCACTGGCTCGGCCAAGCCGATGTCATTGTCAGTACGACCGGTGCCGACCGACCGATCATTGATGCGGCTCGGTTTCGCAAAGCCCGCGCGGCGGCGGTCGGTCGCACGGCGTTCATTCTCGATCTTGGAGCGCCTCGCGATTTTGAACCGGCCGTCGGCAACCTCGACGATGTGTTTCTGTACGACATCGACAGCCTGCGTCGCACTTGCGACGAGCATCGTCACGCGCGGTCGCGCGAGATCGAGACGGCAAGAAAGATCATTGCCGAGGAACAGTCCGAATTCATGGCCGAGTTCCATCGTCGCGCCAGTGGCGACGTGGTCTCGCGCCTGATGCAGGACTGGCACGGCGTCAGTAAGTCGGAGCTTGATCGCCTGTTCGCCAAGCAGCCGCATCTAACCGCTCAAGACCGCGAAGCGATCGAACGGACGGTCGAACGAATCGTCAACAAGCTGCTCCATCCACCGCTCGAAACATTGAAGCACGAGTCCCGCGATGGCGCACCTCACGGCCTGATCGACGCACTCAAACGCCTGTTTCGATTGGATGGCTGATTGCGGCGAATGGCCCACACGATGCGGCCCAGACATCTCAACCCGAAGCGTACGCGACACAGCCTCTCAACTCTTTCAATCAAAACGCCATGCCTGAACTCATCCGTCCGCTGAATCGAACTCATCTCCCGCGCCTGGCCGTCATCGACTTCGACGGCACGCTCAGCCTGATCCGGTCCGGCTGGGTTGAGATCATGGTCGATCTCATGGTGGACGTGCTGCAACCGCTTCCGGGGACGACCGAGTCTGACGCGGAACTGGCCGCGTATGTCACTAACTTCGTGCTGAATCTCAACGGTCAGCCGACGATCTACCAGATGGACTATTTCGTCGCAGAGGCCACGCGGCGCGGTGGCCACCCCCTGACGGCTGAGACCTATAAACAGCAGTTTCTCGACGGACTGTTCGCCAAGTCAAACCGCCGGATCGCCGCGTTGCAGGCGGGGCAAGTCACGACCGACGACCTGCTCGTTCCTGGTACGCGAGCCATGTTGGACGACCTGCAAGCGCGCGGCATCCATCTCACATTGGCGAGCGGCACGGCGGTGAA
>CAMAYU010000146.1 GCA_945862235.1 Schlesneria paludicola DSM 18645 | reverse complement strand
CTGCCGAACTTTACTCCGCCCCTGCTGTTGCGGGGCAGTTTTGCGCTCGCCCTCTTTCAGACGGAACTGGCGACGCTGCGCACCAGCTACAAGACGCTGATCGAGGCCGAAAACGGTGCGCGCCTCGGCCGCATCGAGCGGGATCTCCTCCTGCCGCCGCTGCGCAACCGGTTCGTCCTGTACCGGGAAGCGATCGGAGTGGAATACGGGCCGAACCATCCGTTCACCACGTCCCTGCCCAATGTGTACCCGCTCCCCGGCAGCACTCCCGACGGAGTAACGTTGACCGGTGCGTGGATTCCCGCCGACGAGCTGGCCGAATTCAGTTGGCCCGCTTCGACGAACGCGAACCTGGACCACTACGTAGTGCGGATGTCGGTCGGCTCGAGCTATGACGCCGCGACAGCCACTGTCGTCGGTAACTTCGCGGCGGGGACGACAAGCCTCGCCACGACCGTGGGCCTCGAAAGCCCCGGCGATGTGGCGTCGTTCAAGGTCTTCGTCCTCCTCACCACCGGCAATGAAGCGGGCAGCAACACGGTGACGATCACACGGCCGTAACAGCGAACAGTTGCCGTAGGGTGCGTGGAGTCTTCGGAACGCACCACGAATGCGAGATTGATACCGATCCGGTGCGTTTCGAAGACTCAACGCACCCTACGGGACTCGGCTATCTTCACGCGGAGCGATGAAGGCTACTCTGGTCTGATGCGCAGCCCTCGTTGGAGTCTTCGGAACGCACCGCGAATGCGAGATTGATACCGATCCGGTGCGTTTCGAAGACTCAACGCACCCTACAGGACTGCCAGAGGTCATTCGGTTCGGTGTCGGCGGTAGGTCTCGGCGAGGAGCGGCGTGACGAGTTCTTCGAGTTGCTTGATCTCGATCAGGAACGAGTCGTGGCCGAAGACACTCTCCAGCTCCAGATAAGTCACATGACGGCGGGCTTCGACGAGTGCTTTCACGATCTCGCGACTTTGGATCGACGGGAACAGCCAGTCGGTGTGGTACGACGTGATCAGGAACCGGGCGTTCGTTTTTCCCAACGCTTCTTGCAGTGAACCGTGTCGCGCGGCGAGGTCGAAGTAGTCCATCGCTCGCGTCAGGTAGAGATAGCTGTTGGCATCAAACCGTTCGATGAACCGCTTGCCTTGATAGTGGAGATAGCTCTCGATCTTGAACTCGGTCTCCTTCTGAAGGTTGTATTCGAGATGGTCGCTGTGCTGGAGATCGCGACCAAACTTGCGTTCGATGGAAGCCTCCGAGAGATACGTGATGTGCGCGATCATCCGCGCGAGCGACAGACCGAATCGTGGCCCGACATCGCCGTACTTCGAGGCATCTTCGCCGTAGTAGTCGCCGTCTTTGAAATCAGGGTCCGCGGTGATGGCTCGCCGTCCGACGGCATTAAACGCGATCCCCTGCGCTGACAGCTTTGCTGATGACGCGAGGCAAACCGCCGCGTGAACCATCTTGGGATAGCGCGCCACCCAGTCGAGGACCTGCATCCCGCCGAGACTTCCTCCCACCAAGCCGAGCAGCGTTTCGATCCCCAGCTTGCGGACGAGGGCTGCGTGGACCTCAACGATGTCGCCGACGGTGATGAATGGAAATCGCAAGCCATACGGTTGGCCTGTGGCTGGGTTGCGACAGCTCGGGCCGGTCGTCCCCTGGCATCCTCCCAAGACGTTGGCGCAGATAATGAAGTACTTGTTCGTGTCGAGCGCCTTACCCGGCCCGACCAGCCCGTCCCACCAGCCCGGCTTACGACTCTCCGCCGAATGCCATCCCGCTACATGCGCATCGCCCGTCAAGGCGTGGCAGACGAAGATCGCGTTGTCTTTGGCGGGCGTCAGTTCGCCGTAGGTTTCGTAGGCGACCGTCACCGGGCCGAGTCGCTGACCACCCTCCAACGTCAGGACATGAGGCGGCTCGAACAGCTTTATGAACTGAGTTTGCACGAGGCCGATCGAGGAGGACTCATCGTCATCAGGTGCGGGTTGAGCGATTTCTGATGCCATTTTGAATTAGGGGTCGTGAAGTGGGGTGTGGGGCGCGTTTAGAGGGGGGCGCAGAAACCCGTTCTGATTGTGATCGCGGGTGCGCCAACTTACTCGATTCGATGCGCGAGGTCACGGATAGAGAGCCGCCAAGCGCGCGATCATCGGACGGATCGGCTCACACTTCACTTGGGCTGCGGCTCACGCTACACAACGACCTGGCCAGTACACCAACCCGCAGCGTGAGCGAGGAAGCGTCGAGCGACAGGGCCATCGCCTTTTTCAGCGTAGGGTGTCGTCGAGTCTTCGAGACGCACCACAACAAAGCGAGAAAGGTGCGTCTCGAAGACTCGACGACACCCTACAACTGGCATCACTCCAACAAGGCGATGGCCCTGGTCGAGCGATATCCTTGCTCACGCTGCGGGTTGGTGTGTGCTAGGTCATTCCGCTTTGGGTTGATCGACTCCAACGCAACCACACGCCACCCTCGAGCCATCCCCCCATGACCCACTCGCCCGCGACCTCCGCCGATCTGCTGACTCGCCAAAACTTCGCCTTGGAAATCGCCGCGGAGGCGAGTGCCCTGATCCTGCGGTACTACCAAGCTCCCGGTCTCGAAGTGGAACGCAAAGGAGACAGCAGCCCGGTCACTGAAGCGGACAAAGGAGCCGAGTTGTTGATCCGCTCCCGCTTGGCCGAGGCTTTTCCCGACGACGCGATCCTCGGTGAAGAGTTCCCCAGTGTGGAGGGGACGACCGGCTATCGTTGGATCATCGACCCGATCGATGGCACGAAGTCATTCATTCATGGTGTCCCTCTGTTCGGAACATTGATCGGCGTTGAGTTCCATTCGCAGTGTGTGGTCGGTGTCGTCCGATTCCCGGCTCTGAAAGAAGTCGTCTATGCCGCGCAGGGACACGGCGCGTGGTGGCAAATCGGCGACGAACAGCCACGCCGCGCCAAGGTCTCGTCTGTGACAACACTCGCCGCAGCGACGTTTTGTCACACGAACCCCGCCCGTTGGTTTGCGACCGGCAAACAGCAGGCGTTTGAAACGCTGTGTGCTTCGTCGCAGTTGGCTCGCGGCTGGGGAGACTGCTTCGGCCACATGCTCGTTGCCACCGGTCGGGCCGACGTGATGATCGACCCCGCCATGAACGCCTGGGACGCCGCCGCCCTCCAGCCAATCATCGAAGAGGCGGGCGGCCACTTCCTCGACTGGTCCGGCACCGCCACGATCTACAGTGGGAACGGGTTGTCAGTCACGCCGGGGCTGAAGGATAAGGTGTTGGAGATTGTTCAGGGCTGAGAGCCTATACAAGACGTGATCGACAAAAGTCCGAATCAGGTGAGCCGGGTGGCGTCAGCCCAATGGCACTCACTTTGAGCGGCACGGCGCTAGCCGCCGGTAAACGGAGTTGTGTTTTCAAGTAAAGAACCGGCGGCTAGCGCCGTGCCGCTCACGGAGTGAATGACAAAGTGAGTGCCATTGGGCGTAAGCCCCCGGACTGTTGGCTGCAATCGTAAGAGTCCGGGGGCTTACGCCGCCCGGCTCACCTGATTCTGTCGGAAACGTCGTTCAAGCCCCCCCCAGCCCCTCTCCCTGCAAATCCGGGGCGAGGAGAAAAAGAAAAAGGGAAGAGCAAACATGAAGATCGCGGCCGTGCAGATGGACTTTCAGTTGATGGACGTGGGCGGGAACCTCGACCGCATGATTGTGAAGCTGCGTGAGGCTCGCGCGGCGGGAGCAACGCTCACGATCTTTCCCGAATGTGCGGCCACGGGCTATTGCTTCACGAGTCTCGACGAAGCTCGTCCCTACGCGGAACCGATCGACGGCGCGGCGACTCAACGGATGATTCGAGCTTGCTCGGAACTGGGCGGGCACGTTGTGTTCGGGTTGCTCGAAGCGGATGGGGATCGCGTCTTCAATGCTCTCGCGCTGGTCGGGCCGAGCGGGTTGGTCGCGTCGTACCGGAAGATTCATCTGCCGTTTCTCGGCGTGGACATGTTCACCGATTTTGGAGACCGCCCGCTCGCCGTACACGAGGTGGACGGAGTGAAGATCGGAATGAACATCTGCTACGACGGAGGCTTCCCCGAGACAGCGCGATGCCTCACGCTGTTGGGTGCGGACTTGATCGTCCTCCCCACGAACTGGCCTCCCGGTGCAGAGACCGCCGCTGATTACGCGACCAACACGCGCGCGATGGAGAACACCGTGTACTATGCCGCGATTAGTCGCATCGGTACTGAACGGGGAGTTCCATTCATCGGCCGCAGCCGCATCTGCGATCCGCTCGGCAAGACTCTGGCCACGGCCGACGGGATCGAAGAAGTCATCCTCTACGCCGACATCGACACCGCCCGGTCTCGCAACAAGCACCTGATTCGCAAAGCGGGATCAAACGAAGTGAACCGCATCGCCGACCGCCATCCTGAGATGTACGGCGAGATCATCAAGCCGCGTGACCTTCAGCGTCCGGGGCGATGATCTCAAATGACTCTGAAACGCGAACAGCCGTCGAATCGTTCGACGGCTGTTCGCGTTTCAGAGTCAGGCGGCCCGAGACAGCCTTCACATACGAGCGGGCTTGGCTGCGGCGGTGTTCTGGCCGAGCATTTCAGACAACTCGCGGAGTTCGCCCAGTTCGTCTTTGCGCTCGTCGTCGGTGATGTCGGACGAATTGCGAATCTCCAACATGCGGCTGCTGCGGACGAAGCGCAAGCCACGCAGCAGGAGTTCGCGTTGACGGTCGGTCAGTTCCAATTGCAACAGGTCACTCATCGGATTGAGGTCCGCAGGACTAAGAAAAGGTGAAGGCCGAGTTCTTGCCCAGCGGCAAAGGCGTTCACGCGGGAAGATGTTAGCCGTGTGTCGAGCGGGTCTCAAGCATCTGCTTGGCGACTTGTCCAAGAACAAGACCATGTTTTGAACAACACCAACCCGAAGCGTGAGCAAGGATGGATGTCGCTCGACTCTCGTCCTCGCTCACGCTTCGGGTTGGTCTTGTTGTTAGCAACGGCTCGCAAACACATCGACCAGCAGGCATGTCCGTGTGCCATCGGTGCCTGCGGCACGATTCAGTCGAACACTTCAGGCGACTCATGTGCGGTGGCGTCCGGGATGGAACTCCCGTGCGGCATGTGAGTCTGTCCCTTGAGCTCGTTTCTTAAAGGGCATGTTTCCAACAGGAGTGAGATCGGTCGACGGGACCGGCCGTCTTTGCCGGTTCTCGCCGGTGTCTTGTAATCCGCAGCGATGGCAAGGTTTGCGTGAACGTAATGTAAGCCGCGACGCAGGATTGTCAGTGAACCGCCGCGACTTTCCCGCCTTTGCCGAGAACTCCTTCAGTCTCGAAGCATTCTTGGTCGAATCATCCAGATGCGAGGTCTTGAACAGGTAGGCAGATTTTGAAGAGGCATTTGCGGATGGATCTTGTCGAGCGAACCGTGAACTCAGTGATGTCGGTACCCATGTCGGAGGCGGGTGAAACGCTGGACCGTCTCGTCAGGGCCGCTTCGTTGGTTCGATCAAAGCTCGGCGAGTTCTTGGATCCGTTCGGACTGACCGAGGTCCGGTACTCGGTTTTGGTGGCTTTGCACTCAGCCGGTGAGATGGGGCTATCGCAGTCGGAATTGGCCGAACGGTTGATGCAGTCAGAGTCGAATGTCAGCACGCTGATCGAGCGGATGGCACAAGATGGTTTGGTGGAACGATTACGATCGGATGCCGATCGGCGGAAGCGCGTCCTGCTACTCAGCCCGTCTGGTACGCGGTTGGTGGAGCGTGTGGAAAACGCCAAGGGCAACTGGGCCTTGCGACAGTTGCAGGGTGTGCCCGCCGACGATCGTGCGACGCTGGGATTGCTGCTCGGTCAATTGGTCGCGAGCCACGAAGGGCGTACCGTTTTGAAGGGAGGGACATCAATCTCCTCGCGCGGATCAGTCTCTGCTCGTAATGACCGCACGTCATTTGATGATGCCAGTTCGTCGGACTCGTTGAGTTGGTCCGAGGCCGCTCACGTTGACCAGGATGCTGAGGGGGTTCACTCACCCCATCGCGCGTTGGAGCAAATGCTGTCGGCGCTTGGGTTGGTGAACCAGCTTGTGAAGGATGAATCGAGATGAAGTCGCCTCGCCACCGCATCGGGTTCGTCGTGTTCGCCATCGTGGGGATGCTGTTCGGGAGCGGGTGTTCGCGCCCGTTTTGGCGTTCGCAAGCGGACTTCGATACCTACAACTTGCTCCAACGAAAACAGTTTGACCCGCGTTGGAACCTGCCGCGCACTACGGTCGAGGCCGACACGCGGAGCCGCTTCTACGATCCGTTCGATCCCGACTGTGCCCCGCTTCCGCCCGACGATCCGGCGGCGAGTCAGTACATGGACGCCGTGCATGGGATGCGCGGCTACAAGAGTTGGCATGAGTTCGGCGAGTCGATGTCCGTCGAAAATCCGGCGTGGCTAGCGAACTTCGGTCTCGCGCCGGCCGCTCCTTATGTGGACTACGAGCTGTCGGACGGATTGACCACGGTCAGCGCGACCTCGCCCGAAGGGATGAGTCGCGCGGCGACAACGGCTGCGGCCGAGATGGTGCCGGCGATTCCAGACCTCTCACTGGAACAGGCGATTGAACTCGCGAACATCAACAGTCGGGACTATCAGACGCAGATCGAGAACGCGTATCTCTCCGCGTTGCAGCTCACGCTCGATCAGTTTCAGTTCAACGTCCGTTACCTCGGATTTGGCGCTCGTAAGCCGACGGGAACTTTGACCAACACGCTGTTACCGGGGACGGGTGTCGCGCGTGTTGATAGCGTCGGTTTCAACTCACGATTTGGTATGAGCCAACTGTTGCCGACCGGCGGGCAGTGGATTGTCGAAATGGCGAACAACACGTTGTGGTTGTTCTCGGGGGGCAATCAAACGAGTTCGGCGTCGGTGCTGTCGTACTCGCTGGTCCAGCCGTTGCTGCTCGGAGCAGGTCGCAAGATCGTGTTGGAGAACCTCACGCTGAGTGAACGCGAAGTTCTGTACGACCTACGAACGCTCGCGCGGTATCGCAAGCTGTTCTTCTCGGCCACCGTCGCGGCGGGACAAGGAGCCAACACGGGCGGTGGCGGTGGAGCAACGGTCAGTGGCGTGACCGTCAGTGGCACGACCGCATCGGGATCGGGAGCGGGCTATCTCGGGCTGCTTCAACAGACGCAACAGATCCGCAATCAACGCGACAACATTCAGGGTCTGTACGTTCAGACGGAACGCCAGCGCGAACTGACCGCGCAAACACCGTTTCGTCGTCTGGAGGCTGGGGCATTGCCGCAGGGGATCGAGGTCCCCGCGGCACTGACTTCCAAGATCGAGTATCTCGCGGGAAGCCGCATCCTGCGCTGGAAGGCGACTGATCCGATGACCCCCGCCGAGCAAGAGCAGTTGCTGGCGCTCAACGCCGACGCCGAGTACCGTCTCGCAGTCCGTGGGCTGTTCGACCAGCTTCGCACCGGTGTCATCACGGCTGACATGCTGCAACTCGCCACGCGGTTGACACAGCAAGAGAACCAACTCCGCACGCTCGAACGAACCTTCACGGACGCCTTGGACAACTACAAGCTGTTCCTCGGCCTGCCGACCGACATGCAGGTCACGCTCGACAAGTCGATGCTCAAAAAGTTCCAACTCATCGACCCTCGCATCAATGAGCTGGAGCTGGAAGTGTTGGAGTTCACCGACATCACCTCCTCAATCAACGACGAGAACCCGCCGCAAGCCGAACTGCGAACCGCGGCGCGACGCCTCTCGTCCATGGTCGAAGAAGTGCGTGTCAGTGGCATTCAGTTGATCGAGTCCGACTTCCAAGCCGTCGCTCAGAACACACCGCAACGGCTGAGGAAGTTGAAGTTCGAGAAGTCTCGTGACTTGGTCGAGTTCGCGTTGGAGCGAGATCGCGTCATCTTCCGCACAATTCGGACAGCTTTCGAGAAGTCTGAGTCGGATCTCAAGCAAATTGAAGAACGACTGTCTCACAAAGACATTACTCGTGAAGACCGCCAGACGGCGCTGATTGCCATGCGCGACGCGCGCGAGGAGCTATTTACGGTTGTTCAGAATTTGCGGGTCGTGCAGATTGGTCTGCGGGCGGAATTGATCTCGTTGCCCGAGTTCGATCTGTCGCTGGAGACCGCCGTCGCGATGGCTCTCGACAACCGTCTCGATCTGATGAACGCTCGCGGTCGCGTGATGGACGCCCGTCGCGCCATGGAGGTCGCGGCGAATCAGTTGGAAGCGGTACTCAACCTCGTCGCGGCGGGAGACATCGGGACTTCAGGGACCGGAAATCACCCGCTCGATTTCCGCGCCGACCGCAGTTCGTTTCGATTCGGGGTCCAGATGACCGCGCCGATCAGCCAAGTTGCCGAGCGAAACGCTTACCGGGCCGCGCTGATCTCGTACCAACGACTGAGGCGCGAGTACATGCGGCAAGAGGATCAGGTGAAGTTAGAGGTTCGGACCGACTGGCGGCAGTTAAGTGTAGCCCGCCTGAATTTTGAGACGAGCCGGAAGAATCTGCGCCAAGCGGCACTTCAACTCGATATTGTAGTGGAGAACGCCAAGAGTCCGAGTACACAGCAACAGGTCGGTCGCGGTGGCACCACTGCCAGCACCGGCAACACCGGTCTGAACCTGTTGAATGCGTTGAACTCGGTCCTGCAGGCTCAAAACGATCTCGTCCAAACGTGGGTCGATTACGAGCGCAACAGGATCAACATTCATCGCGACATGGATATCATGGTGATCGACGAACGCGGCCTGTGGGTCGATCCTGTTTACCAGGGTCTCTCAGGTGCTGCGACCTCCCACCCGATGAGTGAACCTGCCAATGTCCAACCTGCCGAACCAGCCCCTCTCCCAGAACCCGCCGCATACCTCCCGCTCGAACGAGACGGCTCCGCCGGGAGCGTCCGGCTCGTCGCCGGGTCGCGCACTCGCGCAGAAACGCAGTCCGTGGAGAGGGCGGATCATCGTGCTGGTGATCGCGATCGTCTGCCTGGGTGGTGGGATCGTTTATTGGCCCGCGATCCAGGCGCAGTGGGTGCCGCAACACTCCGCGACCGAGGGGTTGGTTTTGGAGTACGCCAAGAAGTCTCCCTTCCAGATCACGGTGACCGAGAAGGGGACGCTCGACAGTATGAGGAACGCCTCGCTGACGAGTAAGGTCGAGGGGACGACGACGATCATCAGCATCGTTCCCGAGGGAACGCAGGTCAAAGAAGGCGACATCGTCTGCGAACTCGATGCCTCGACCCTGATCGACAAAGAGACCCAACAAGAGATTCTGGTCGTGAAGGCCAAGGCTCTGCTGCAACAGGCCGACGAAGACCTCGGCATTCAGAAGACGCAGAACGAGTCTGATGCCGCCGCCGTGCAACTCAAGTTGGAGTTGGCGAAGCTCGACTTGGAGAAGTTTGAGAAAGGCGAGTACCTCCAGCAGGTCGCCGACATCAAAGCCGAACTCTCGACGGCCGAAGCGAATCTCACGCGGTCTCAAGAAAGCTGCGGGTTCATCCGGCGGCTCGTGCAGAAGGGCTACAAGAACCAGAACGACCTGGAGGCCGAAGAGCTCAATCTCAAGGATGCCGGGTTCAAGATGGCTTCGGCAAAGAAGAAGCTCGAAGTTCTGGAGTCCTTCACTCAGAAGCGGACGCTGGCCGAGTTGCGAGCGGGAGTGACCGAGTCCGGTCGCGAGATCGAGCGGATCAGACGCAAGGGCCAAGCGGCGCTGGCTCAGTTCGAGGCAGAACACCGGTCGCGCGAGCTGACGTTTGAAGTGGAGTCCAAGAAACTCGATCGACTCAAAACGCAGATCGCGGCCTGCAAAATCAAAGCTCCTCAGGACGGACAGGTCGTCTATGCCAACACGCGCGACGGACGATCGAGCGATCAAGTGCTGATCGAAGTCGGCGGCACGGTGCGCGAACGTCAGCCGATCATCAATCTCCCCGACCTCGACTCGATGAAGGTCAACGCCCGCATCCACGAGTCGCGCATCTCGATGGTTCGCACGGGACTCCCCGCCAAGATCAAGGTCGATGCCTACGCTGACATCGACTTCTTCGGGGAAGTCGATTCTGTGGCGTCCGTCCCCAGTTCGACTAGTTCCTTCAGCCGCGACATCAAAGAGTACGAAGCGGTTATCAAAATTCTGGACGATCCCGAGAAGGTCAACAAGCTGCGTCCCGGCCTGACCGCCACGATCGAAATCTTGGTCGAACGGCGAGATGACGTGCTGCAAATCCCCGTTCAATCCGTTGTCACCGTGGGAGCCGAGCAGTTTGCGTTCGTCGTCTCCGGCAACAGTGTCGGTCGCAAGCCGATCACGATCGGCCAGTCCAACGAACGAATGATCGAGGTGATTGAAGGTCTGAAGGATGGCGAACAAGTCGTGATGAATCCGCGCTCGCACTTCAAGAAAGAGATCGATGTGCTGGAGGGCGAGCAGTCGGCGAAGCAGTCTAAGGCGAGCGAGGAGAACGCTCAGAAGGCGTCAGATCGGATGAAGGACAAGCCTTCGGGATCCGGTTCGGCCGGTGGTCGCCCGGGCACCGACGAAGCCAAGTCGGGAAGCAAACCCGAAGGGGGACGACGTCCGGTCGCAGGTGGCTCGCCACAGGGACGCCCGGACGCGGAAGCTCGCCCTCAAGAGGGAGGCCGTCCACCGGGAGCACCCACCGAGGGAGCGCGCCCCAATTTTGATCCCGTCGCGCGGTTCAAAGGTCTCGACAAGAACAGCGATGGCAAGGTCACGAAGGACGAGGCCGACGAGCGGATGCAGTCGCGTTTCGAGACCTTCGACACCGATGGCGACGGCGGCATTACACAAGAAGAGTTGACCGCAGCGATGGCCAAGTTTCGCGGCGGTGGCGGTCAACGCCCCCCCGCAGGTGATGCTGGCGGGAATTGATGCAGACATCGAACCGCCACACCAACCTGAAGCGTGAGCGAGGACGTGCGGTTTTCCGCCTCGCTCACGCCTCATCCCGGCCTCGCTTCTGCTTCGTGCAGTCCTCGCTCACGCTTCGGGTTGGTGTGCGAACGCCCGCCCCAACGCACTCCCTGCTTTGAAACGGAACCATGTCCTACGCCGCGCGACTCATCGACCTGACGAAGTTCTATCACTTGGGTGAGAACGTGGTGAAAGCGCTGCGAGGTGTCTCGGCCGATTTTCCGACCGGGGATTTCGTGGCCATCATGGGGCAGTCGGGAAGCGGCAAGAGCACGCTGCTGAACCTGCTTGGCGCACTCGATCGTCCCACGACGGGGAGCTACATCCTGTCGGGCTATGACGTGGGAAAGCTCAGTGACGACGAGTTGTCCGAGATTCGGAACCGGCTCATCGGGTTTATCTTTCAGTCGTACAACTTGATCCCGCAGTACACGGTCCTCGAAAACATTCAGGTGCCGCTGCACTATCGCAGCGGGCATCGCACGATCGGTTCGGCCGAGATCAACCGCTGTCTCGATCTCGCTGCAAAAGTGGGACTCAGCGACCGCCTTGACCATCGGCCGTTCCAGTTGTCAGGCGGACAGCAACAACGCGTGGCCATCGCGCGGGCGCTCATCAATGATCCCGAAATCATCCTCGCCGATGAGCCGACGGGAAATCTGGACTCGGCTACCGAGAAGGAGATCATGGAACTGCTGACCGGCCTGAACCGCGAGGGCCGGACGATCATCATGGTGACGCACGAGACCAGTGTCGCACGCCGTGCCCGTCATCAGATCGTGATGAAGGACGGGGTCATCGCCAGCGAAGGGATGTTCATCACGGATTCCGACTCCAAATAGACAGTCACGAAAGTTGTGTCGCTCATGTTGCTCCTCCTCCTCCTCCTCCTCCTGCTCCTCATTCCGCTTGCGGTCGGTCTCGGTTTTTGGACGTTCGCATTGTTTGAGTGCCTCGTGCGCGAGCCGTCCTCAGAACCGACCCGCATGAAATGGCTGTTGATCGTCTGTTTCGGAACCGTTCTCGGAGCCGCCGCCTACCTTGTGATGCGGCGTCCGTTGAGGATCGACTTGTACGGCCGATGAATCGGCCACCTGACATTGGCCACACCAACCCGCAGCGTGAGCGAGGAGTCGTAGTTCGCCTCCTCGCTCACGCTGCGGATTAGTGTTCTCGGATCGCTGAAGCCCACCTGTCCTACAGCCTGTTGCCCGCCGCCCACTGCCGCCTTTATCGAGTCCTCGACCATGCCGTTCGCCAACACCTTGCGAGCTGTTCGCCTCGCGTTGAAAAGCCTCCTGCTGCATAAGCTGCGGTCGGGCCTCACGATGCTTGGCATCGTGTTTGGAGTTTTCTCGGTGATTGCGATGCTCGCGATTGGTGAAGGGGCGAGTGCCCAAGCTCAGCAGCAGGTACTGGCTCTCGGCGCGACCAACATCATCGTGGTGACGGTCAAGCCGCCCGCCGATTCCCAAGCGTCGTCCGGCGGCAGTCGCGGCGGTTCGCGTGGATTTTCGGTTCCTCAATACGGACTACTTCGCGCCGACTACGACCTGATGACCAATACGATTCCGACGATCACTGGTGCCGTGCGGATGCGTGAGATCGTCAGCGAGGCTCGCTATCTCCAACGCATCCTCAACGTGCGGCTCGTCGGTTCGACGACCGAATACGCCGAGATGAACCATCTCCCCTTGCTGCGCGGTCGGTTCCTGACGGACGACGATGAAACGGAAATGGCCAACATCGCGGTGTTGGGTGCTGAGACAGCTTCGACACTGTTTCCGTTTGAAGACCCGATTGGTCAGACGATTCAAATCCGCACGCACCGGTATAAGGTCGTCGGCGTGACCAGATCGCGCACGGCGTCGGCGGCGATTGGCGGTAGCCTCTCGGGACAGGACTTCAACAAGGATATCTACATCCCGCTCAGCACGTTTCGCGTCCGCATCGGCGATGTCGTCTTCACGCGACTCAGCGGGACGTTCATGTCCGAAGAAGTGCAGCTCAACCAGATCACGCTCAAGGTAAAGGACCGTGATGATGTTGTGCCCACGTCCGAAGTCGTGCGCGAATCGCTCCGCAAGACACACGGCACGAAGCTCGATTACGACGTGATCGTCCCGCTCGAACTCCTGCGTCAGGCCGATCAGATTCGGCAAATCTTCAACATCGTGCTGGGGTCGATTGCGGCGATCAGTCTGCTCGTCGGCGGCATCGGCATCATGAACATCATGCTCGCCACGGTGACAGAGCGCACGCGCGAGATCGGCATCCGCCGCGCCCTCGGCGCGAGACAACGCGACATCATCGAGCAGTTCCTGACCGAGACAATCGTGCTGGCAGGATCAGGCGGAATCATCGGCATCCTGCTCGGGCTCGCCACGCCGCTGGCCTTTCTCGGGATCAAGCAGATCGTCCAGAACTTCATTCTCGATGGA
The DNA here is from genome assembly GCA_945862235.1 of Schlesneria paludicola DSM 18645. Classification (GTDB taxonomy): domain Bacteria; phylum Planctomycetota; class Planctomycetia; order Planctomycetales; family Planctomycetaceae; genus Schlesneria; species Schlesneria paludicola_A. The sequence goes on along the minus strand of CAMAYU010000146.1, from coordinate 3,070 downwards.
GCGTCCGAGGTCTCACAGATGGGTAAAATGTTCACCGAGATGGAGCCACAAATCGCGTGGTGGAGCCTGCCGGTCGCGTTCGGCATCTCTGTCGGCATTGGCATTATCTTCGGCATCTATCCGGCCCAAGCCGCCGCCAAGATGGACCCGATCGAAGCGCTGCGCCACGAGTGACAGCCGCTCGTCCTGCGTCCAACGCCCCCAGCGGGCAAGCCCGATGGAGTTCGCTGGTTTGGTGGCGATAGTTCACGCGGCACGAAGTGAGAGGTTTCCGAGCGGGGCGGCGTCAGCCTCCGGTTCTTCCGAAGAGGGCTTACGCCCAAGAACCGGGGTGCTGACGCCGCCCCGCTCAGGGGTTTCATCACGGACCGCGCGAGGGCTCGTTCCAAGCGGACGCGGACTGTCACATCGGCTGACATCGCCCTTCCGGCAAGGTCTGCCTTGCCCGCAGGTGCGGTGTCACCGCGTGAGTCGTCGGGCGAAAATTTCGATCTGGCGTGCGCCCCGCCTGCGTCGCCAGACTCGGGTTGTAGAGTTGCTCGTGAGTCGTGCCTGATCGTTTTGCCCCGACTTTGTCCGACCCGTAGTGATTGGCGCGTTGAGGCCGTCATCGACGGGATGGATCGTCGTCACCGTCAGCATTCCTTGCCTGACCGCCCTGTCCCCTTGGAACCGTTCCGATGAACCGTTTGAATTCTTCTGTCTCCGTGTTTGCGGGACTGGCTCTCGCTGCGGTGATCGATGTTCCCGGCGTTGCCGCCGATTCGGTGCGAGTCCCGATTCGATCAGCTAACGCGCGGACGCGCCAGTTCGATCCGAACGCAAATCCGACACCGGCTCCGTTGTCGCCGACGCCGTTACCCAAAGCTCCGTTGCCGGACTCGCCATCGGCGAGCGGATCGCAATTACCACCGCAGCCGTCTCCCGATCTTCCGGCGAACGTTCCTCAGTCCCCGACAAACCGGGGTGGCGGAACGATGTATCAAGGGCCGCTGGGGGGTGAGTTTCAAGCTCCACCACCGAAGAAGAAAGAATTCTTGGGCGACAGTCCCGGCGCGTCACCGTTGCCAATCGTGAACGGGACGGCCCCTCAAATCGGTGACCAACCCACCCCCGGTTCCGCTGTCACGGGAGTTCCCTTCCAAGGTAGCGACGGTTACGGAATCGCACCGCCACCGGGGACGCTCGGTCAAACGTACAAACGTCGCTCGCGCCCCATTGATGATGAGAAGCACCCGCGCGTCGGCATGGTCGATGTACATCTCTCTGAGAACTACGAAGTGACGGCGAAGGGGATGAAGGTGAAGTGGACGGGGAAAGTCTGGCGGCTCGAATCCGATCCGCTCTTGCCCGGCCGGCCCCACATCATCGAAGTGAAGTCCGAATGGGGACCGGAAGGATCGAAGCAGAACCAAGTCCGTTCCATTCGTCTCATCATGGGCCGCATCGTCGATCTGGAATTTTGAACCGCATCACGGACGAAGTTCTCGCCGTCATTTCAGACCAACCTAAAGTCTCCGCTCGTGAGACCCGGCGGCGGCGGCAGTCTCCCTCACTGCCGCCGCTGCTTTTTTTGGGTTCGCGCCGCACTGGGAACGTCATCTATGAAGATCACCGCTGTCGAGACACTCGTCTGCCACGCTCGCATGAGGAATTGGATTTTCGTCAAAGTGGTGACCGATCAGCCGGGACTCTACGGCTGGGGCGAGGCCACGTTGGAGTGGCATACGCGGGCTGTCGTCGGTGCCATTGAAGACATTTCGCAGCTCATCGTGGGCGAAGACCCGCGGCGCGTTGAGCACTTGTGGCAGATGATGTTTCGCCAGCACTTCTGGCACGGCAACGGCATCGTGCGGGCGACGGCGATCAGTGGCATCGACCTCGCGCTGTGGGACATCGCTGGCAAGATCGCCAACATGCCGTGTTCGCAGTTGTGGGGCGGTCGTGTGCGCGACTGGGTGCGCACCTACAGCCATCTCGGCGGCGGCAAGATGGAAGACTTCTACGAGACCTCCGTCGATGACGCAAAGCAGTTTGGAGACTTGGCGCGCCGCGCGGTTGAGGACGGTTTCACCGCCTTCAAAGCGATGGCCGTTCCGCCGACGATGCCGCTTGAAGGTCTGCGCCCGATCCGACTGGCCGAAGCCGCCGTCGCCGCGATGCGTGATGCCGTGGGAGACGACATCGACATCATGGTCGATTGCCACGCGAGACCCTCGCCCGCGATGGGGCTGAAGTTCGGCAAAGCCCTCGATCCCTACGGCCTCTACTTTTTCGAGGAGCCTTGTTGGCCCGAGTCGATTGACGGGCTGGCCGCAATCAACGCGGCGATCACGACGCCGGTGGCGACCGGCGAACGGATCACCGACCTCGCGACGTTTCGGGAACTGTTTGAGAAGCGTGGGTGTGAAGTCTGTCAGCTCGACATCACGCACTGCGGTGGCCTGACTGCCGCGCGACGGATCGCGGCCCTCGCCGACGCGCATCGCATCGCGCTGGCACCTCATAACCCGCAAGGCCCGGTCAGTACCGCCGCCTCGCTGGAGTTCGGTTTCTCGCAGCCGGGCTACATCATTTGCGAGACCGTTCACAACGATGTCCCGTGGCGCAACGATGTCGTAACGGAGGGCTTCACGATCGAGCCCAAGGGTCGCATCGTCCGGCCCAACACTCGCCCCGGCCTCGGCATCGAAATCAACGAGGCCGCCGTGAAACAGCACCCGTTCGAGCAAGAGTTGTTGCAACGAGTCTTCTATTGCGACGGCAGCGTCGGGGATTGGTGATGCGGGCGGCAGGCATCCCCAGCATCAACTCCATGAGGTGAAACGACGACGTTCGAGAGTTCGCCAACACTTCACCGTACTCAATCTTTCTGCCTCTTTCGTTCTGTCTCCGTTCTTCCTGCTCGGCCAAAGCAAGGAGACAGAACGAGAGAGGCAGAAAGATTGAGTGCGAAGAGTGGGAGGCGGGTGGGCAGGGCCATCGCCTTGTTGGAGCGAGGCCAGTTGTAGGGTGTCGTCGAGTCTTCGAGACGCACCTTTCTCGCTTTGTTGTGGTGCGTCTCGAAGAC
>CAMAYU010000145.1 GCA_945862235.1 Schlesneria paludicola DSM 18645 | reverse complement strand
ACTTCACGAGCGTGGTCTGAATGACAGCCCCAGCACCGTGCAGCGTGTCGTAGGTTGTCGCCATGCTGTTGACCATCGCGTCAATCGAGCCACTCATCAGATCGAAGAGCAGGCCCGGGAAGACTCCTAGAACAATCGCACCGACAACTAGGGTGTAAGCCACCGTCAGCTCACGAGCATTGATCGGCGTGATGGCTTCGGGGTGCGGTCCTTTGTATTCGGGGCCGAGATAAACACGCTGCAGCGTCCACAGGATGTAGCCCGCCGTCAGGATCACGCCCGATGCCGAAATGATCGCCAGCAGTGGGTCGTAGTTCCAACAACTCAGTACCGAGAAGATTTCCCCCACGAACCCGCATAATCCCGGCAGACCGAGGCCCGCGAAGAAGATCACGGCAGCCAGCCCGGTGTAGTGCGGCATCAACTGAGCGATGCCACCAAACTTGTTCAGATCGCGGTGGTGGACTCGGTCGTACAGCACGCCCACCATAAAGAACATGCCCGTGGAAGAGATACCGTGCGCGATCATTTGGAACATCGCGGCATTGATTCCCATCTTCCAGTAGTCGATTCCAAACGTCTTGCCATCGGAAATCTTCCAGACTGCAAGACCCAACAACACGTAGCCCATGTGGCTGACCGAGCTGTAGGCCACGAGTCGCTTGAAGTCGGTCTGAGCCATCGCCGCGAACGCACCGTAGATGATGCTGAACACACCGAGCGCCACGAGGAAGTAGGCGGCGTACTGCACTCCGTACGGACAGAGCGGGAAGGCGATCCGGATGATTCCATATCCGCCCAACTTCAGCAGGATGCCCGCCAGAATCATCGAGATTGGAGTCGGAGCCTCAACGTGCGCATCCGGCAACCAAGTGTGAAACGGGAAGCAAGGCAACTTGATGGCGAACCCGATGAACAACAGGATGAACGCCGCGATCTGCATGGACTCACTGTAAGCCGGAACCGAACCACGACCGGCTGCCACTTCCGCCAGATAGAGCAGATCGAAACTGCGACCGCTGTTGAAGTAGAACATCAACATGGCGATCAGCATCAGCACGCCACCCGCCAACGTGTAGAGGAAGAACTTGATTGCGGCGTACTCACGTCGCGGCCCGCCCCACACGCCGATCAGGAAGTACATCGGCAGCAGCATGACTTCCCAGAACACGTAGAACAGGAAGAAGTCGAGCGACAGAAAGACACCTAAGACCCCGGTCTCAAGTATCAAGAACAGCATTAAGTAGCCTTTGACGTGCTTGTCGATGCTCCACGAGGCGAGGGCCGACAACACGAAGACCAACCCGGTGAGCATCACCAGCGGCAGGCTGATGCCGTCTACGCCAAGGCTGTAATAGACGTTCCAGTTCTTGATCCATTCGGTACTGAGACGGAACTGCATTCCGCCGTTGGAGGGATCGAAGCCCGCCCACAATTGCAGTGTCAGTGCGAACGTCAGCATCGTCCCGACGAGCGTGAAGTAGCGCATCCCCTCCTTCGCCTGACCGTCGAACGCCAGCAAGCCCAGCGCGAACAAGGCCGGAAGGAAAATGATGAAACTCAGGATGGATTCGGCACTCAACATGGTGTTCTCAATCTCTTGGAACGCGGCGGACAGCATTCGTCCCGCCGCCGATCAACATACGATCTCAGCTCACTCAAACCACGATCACCCGCAAATCACCTCGGCGTCGCGGTGATCAACACCGCAAACAGCACGACCACGCCGACTGCAACCCACATCACGTACTGTCGCAGCCGTCCCGTCTGGACGACTCGCAACGACATGCCCACAGACCGCGTCACGTTCCCGACAAGGTTGACCAAGCCATCGACCATGCCCTCGTCGAACTTCCGATCCCACTGCGCGACCGATTGGACGACTTTCGCGGACGTGTGCAGCACGACATCCAACACATGCTTGTCAAAGCCGGTACACCACGCCGAAACGACGTGAACGGGCCGCACAAACATCGCGTCGTACAACACATCAAACCGCCACTTATCCACGAGGAACTCATGCACACCGGGGAACTGGCGCCGGATGTCCTCGGCGCGAATGCCTCTGACGCCGTACATGACATAGGCGAGGATCGAGCCAGCAAAAGCCGCAATCAAGGCCATCACACCTGCCTGAGGGTGAACCTCGTGAATTTGATGATGGCTAGGAATCGTGATCTTCGCCGGTCCAAGCGAAGTGTATGGCTCATCCGCTGACACAACCGCACTATCGGCTAGCAACCGGAAGAGTGGCCCTGCTTCGCCGCCACAAAGCGGACCCTCTTTTCCGCCGTTGGACAACCACTTCCACCAACTGGCTGATTCAGCAGGCTGTTCACCGGCTACCTCAGCATCCACAGCAACCGGGGAAAGCAACCCTGGGTTGCCATCGCCATCGAACATCAACCAGCCCCAAGCACACGCGCCAGCCAAGACAGCCAGCACGATCAACGGTGTGGTCATCACACGAGGCGACTCATGACAGTGGTCGTAAACGTGCTGATCGCGCGGCTCACCCGCAAACGTCAGGAACCACAGGCGGAACATGTAGAACGCGGTGATCCCGGCTGTTACCAACGGCGTGAAGAACAGCAACGAATGAACGGGATTCAAATTCGAGTAAGCCAGCGCCGAGGCCACGATAGCGTCTTTGGAATAGAACCCGGAGAGACCGATGTTCAACACGGGGATCGCCAGTCCGGAAATCGCGATCACGCCAACGAGCATGGTGTAAGCCGTGATCGGCATCTTGCGACGCAAGCCACCCATGCGCGGCATTTCTTGGACGTGATGGCAACCCGCGATCACGCTTCCCGAACAAAGGAACATCAACGACTTGAAGAAGGCGTGAGTCACCAAGTGAAACAGCCCGGCACCCCAACCGCCGACGCCGATCGCCAGCATCATGTAGCCGAGTTGACTGATCGTGGAGTAAGCCAAGACACGCTTGATGTCTGTGGCGACAACCGCAATCGTCGCGGCGATGAACAGTGTGATGCAGCCGATGTAGGCGATGACCAACAACACCTCCGGCGTGAACATCGGATAGAAGCGCCCGGCGAGATAAACGCCCGCTGCGACCATCGTCGCCGAGTGAACGAGCGCCGAGACCGGGGTCGGTCCCTCCATCGCGTCCGGTAACCACGTCTGCAACGGGAACTGAGCACTCTTCCCGATACAGCCGGCAAAAATCCCGCAGCCAGCCGCGATCAACAGCAGATAGCCAATCGAGCGATCCTGTCCGTGCTGTTGAAGCCGGTGACCAGATGCGTCTCGCAGGAAAACTTCTTTTCCATCTTCAGAAACATCCAGCTTACCATCGTTGCCACGCACCATCGTGAAGAGACCCGCATCGCCCGACGTGGGTGAGTCGGCAAATTGGAACGTGCCGCACCAAGTCCAAAGGATCATCAGGCCGATCAAAAAACCAAAGTCGCCAACGCGGTTCATGATGAACGCTTTATTCGCCGCAGTACTGGCCGACTTACGCTCGATGTAGAAGCCGATCAGCAGGTAGCTGCAAACGCCGACCAACTCCCAAAAGATGAAGACTTGGAAGATGTTGCCCGCCAGCACAAGGCCGAGCATCGAGAAGCAGAACAGCGAGAGGTACGCGAAGAAGCGATGGAACCGGCCCGGTCGTGTGAAGTGACCGTGACTCGTGTGAACTTCGTGGTCCTCGTACTCCTCGGTCAACTCGTCCTTCATGTACCCGATCGCGAAAATATGAATGCACGTCGCGATGAACGTCACCATCGTGAACATTACGAGCGTCAGGCTGTCGATGTACCAGTCGAGCGACAGCTTGAGCGAACCGAACTTTGCCAACTGATAAAAAGTTCCGGAGAACGCTTTCTGCACAGACTTTGCCGAGTGAGCCACTTCTTCACCGTGGTTCTCGTGACCGGCTCCAGCAATCACCGCAGCCGCATCAGCGGGGGCATGTTCTGGATGTGATGCCTCCGAACCATGATGTTCCGATGAGCCATGATGCTCTACGGGACTCAGCGCCGCCCAGCCGGTGGCATTCCCCCAGACCATCAACGCAGAGAAGCTGCACAGGAAACCAAGACCAATGCACGCTACTGCACAGAGCGCCGACGACTTACTGAGGCGGTGCGACCAGCGGAGCCAATAAATCTCCGCGATGAAGCCCAGCAACGGCAGCAGCCATGCCGCCGTCAGCAGGTTTCTCAGCAGGTCGCCGGTGGTTTGAGGATCCATGGTGATAATCAGCAGATGAAAGTGAGTGTGGTCAGTCGGAGAGAAACTCGAAGCGGTCGGCAACCCAACTCAGCCGTGCAGCTCATTGCCGCGATCCACGTCAATCGTTGTGTGGTTGTTATAGAAATTGAGTGCGATGGCCAGCGCAACGGCCGCTTCAGCTGCGGCCAGCACCACGACGAACAAGGCGAACGACTGGCCGTCCAGCCCGAGCGGCGTGAAACGCGAGAACGCGACGAAGTTAATGTTCGCCCCGTTCAGCACCAATTCCACGCCCATGAGGACGCCGATCGCATTCCGTTTGGTCGCCATGCAGACGACACCGCAGACGAACAGGATGGCTCCCACGATCAAGTATGCTTCCAATCCAACGCCACCCATGAAATGCACCCTACTTCAGTCGCCGAGACAACCCATGTTCAGCAGACAGATCCAACGACTTCACAGATCAGCCGACGCTCCAGCCACCACACGGCGTTTGGCCCGCGCGAGGTATGCCGCCCCGACCAACACAACCAGCAAGTGAATCGACACAATTTCAAACGGGAGCAAGTAACCGGAACTCAAGCCCTCACCTTCGGGGCGATTCAAATCTTGATCTGGTCGCAGCCCCAAGAAGCCCAATCCAAGCTGCCGCACAGTTCGGCCGGCCTGAGTTCGAGCCGCCAGCGCGGCCTGAGCTTCTCTCGCAGGGCCAGCGACAGACGAACCCGCAGCGGCCACATCCGCGTCAGACGAAGCTTCTCGCTGGGAGTCGATCGCGGCAGGACTGAGGTTTCGTGTCGGCAAGCGACTCTCAAGATCGTCCCACTCGACGGATGTCACCGAGAACAGCAGCACAGACAACAACAGCAGCCCAACACCCGCACCCACAAATGCCTCGGCAGGTGAAGTCTTGATCCGCACAGAAGAACCGCTCGCCGTAAGCATCACTCCGAACACCAACAGTACGACCGTTCCGCCGACATAGATCAGCAACTGAGCCGCACCCAAAAAGTCAGCGTGTAACAGGAAGAAAAGGGCCGACACCGAGCCGAGCGAAACGATCAACCAGAATGCCATGCGGACCACGTTTTGCGTGGCGACGACGGCCACCGCCGCACCGCACGTCAAAATCGCAAAGACCCAAAACAGAAGTTGCTCAATCATCGCGTCCCCTCTCGATCAGCGGTTGCGACTGCCGAGCCAACTTGCGAACCAATCGCGACGCGACTCTGGACACCCCCTACAGCGGAAGCAACCGCTGGTGGAACCAAAGCCCGACCAAACAAAATCGGCCGCTCTAGACCAGAAGACGCCAACAGCAATGGCCAGAAGACGGCCCCCAAAAACAAGCAGCAACTGATCGGAACCAGATACTTCAAGCACGTCGTCATCACTTGGTCGATTCGCAGGCGAGGCAACGTCCATCTCACCCAAATCTGCACGAACACCAGCAGGCTCGCTTTGAGGATAAAGACCTTGGCCGCGAAGATGTTGGCGATGTAATTACCCAGCACGAAGCCTTCAATTGGCACATCTTGGCCAACGCCGCGAATCCCGCTTAGCATCGCCTCGGGGAACCCCAGTCCCGTCTCCCAGCCACCCAAGAACAACAGCACGGCAATCCCGCTGACCGCGAACATGCTGGCGTATTCGGCCAAGAAGAAGATCGACCAGCGGAAGCCGCTGTACTCGGTGTGGAATCCGGCGACCAGCTCGCTCTCGGCCTCAGCCAAGTCGAATGGCGCGCGCTTGACGCTCGCAGTGGCCACAACGAAGTAACAGAAGAAAGCGATGAAGGCGAACGGATCGTGGAAGACGAACCAGTTCCAAGCACCGCCCGACTGCATCTGGCCGATCACTTGGAGATTGAGCGAACCGGCGATCACGAGCGGAATCAAAGCGCAGATGGCCATCGGAATTTCATAGCTCACCATCTGAGCGGCTTCGCGCATCGCACCGAACAGCGCCCATTTCGAGCCGCTGGAGTACCCAGCGAGAATGATCCCGAAGACTTCGAGTGACATCAGCGCCAAGATCAGGAACGCACCGCATTCGGAAGCGACCCCCACCCAGCCATCGGCGATCGGCAGCACCATGAACGCGGCGAACGAGGCGATCGTCGCCAAGTAGGGCGACATCCGGAAGATCATCGCATCGGCCGAGGCCGGGATGAGGTCTTCCTTTTGAATCAGCTTGATCCCGTCAGCCAGCGTTTGCAGCCAACCAAACTTGCCGCCGACACGCGTGGGGCCGAGGCGGTCTTGAATGCGTCCGGCCACCTTGCGTTCCATCCAGATGTAAACCATCGGCAGGACGGCGAAGAGGCTGATCAAAAGCGTCGCGTGAACTAATCCCGCGAGGACGAATGCGATTAGCCCAATGAATTCAGCGCGATCCGGACTCCCGTAGGAAGCCAATTGATCGGCTAAGAATTGCTGGATTGTCAGGGCGGCGAGTGGGCCGTTCATTCGGTGATTCTCGGGGCATAAATCAGCGGAGAGGCTCTAAACAGCGGTCCGCGCACGCAGCCCGCCCAAGTTGGCCGCGAACTATGTCAGATGAGTTTTGACGATTCAAGCGACCTCGCGCCGAAACACGACCATTCCCACGGATGAGAAGTTTGGCGGGCGTCGAACTTCGCTGAACAGCCTGTTCGACGCGAGCGGTCAAAGAGTTCGCCATCTGAGCGGCGATTAGATCAAGTCACGCAAATGGAAGTGGTGCTTGCCGAGCTTGCCGCCGTAGTTGCCTGCGGTAATGCGCAGGATGTTCGGCGAAGCGGTTGCCGCGTGGAGACCGCGACGCAGAGCGGACTGCACGGCATCGAAGCTCAGTCCGTCGATCACGATTTCGTAGACCGCGTTGCATCCGGCGGGTAACTCGGACGTGACGAGCGAACGAAGCGTTGGACAGTAAGCCTCGTTGGTGCTGGCCTTCAGCTTCGGATATCGCGATCCCACCTTGCTCCCTGAGCGAACGATCCCGCCGGGGAACGGCAACGCGACATCTGGCTCTGATCGAATGGCTTCGACGGCCGCTTCAGCAGCAACAAGGGCCGCGCTGGCATTCGTGCCACAGATCAAAAGATTGCCACCCGCGACTCCCGTCACTGTGCCGAATTGGTCCTCGCAGAGGAACTCGCCGTCCATGACTGGGATGCGCCAGAAGCGTTGATCGCCGAGTTTCTTCGACTTTTGAAAGCCATCGCCAAAGTAACGTATGCCGCCGCCGATCTTGATCCGCTTCTCCTTGGGACAGTCCCTGATGCCGTTGTAACAAGCGGTCGTCGGGCACGTGAGGACGCACTGACCGACTCGTGCTTGCAACGCTTTGGCCAGTGCGTCGATGCTGAATCCGAACACGAGGACCGCCACGCCGGGCCGTCCGTCGGGAGTCTCACTCGCCGGGACATCGCGCTCGATCGCCGCTTCGACATCGCACGCGATCACGCTCGTCGCGTTCCCGCACAGCACCGTCGCAGCCGTTCGCGCCCACCGTTCATTGGTGGCGGTGATGACCAGCCGCGCGGCCTTAATCGGAAACGCTTCGGCAAACGTGTCGATGATTTCGACGCCGTTAAGATTGAGGGGCGTGGGAGTTGAGGTTTGTTCCGAGGTCATCGGGAGGTCCGAGGAGAGTGGTTGGTGAGTGGTGGACGCCGTGCAAGTGGTCAGCGGACGCCAGTGAGAAGAGTCGCTCAGTCGGGGGAAACCGTTCCGCCTCAGTCATCTCCGGGAAGCGGCGGCGCGGACGGTGATTGGTCGAGAAAGGCGATGAAATCTTCGCGGTGCGCGCTGGTGGCCCGTTTGCGGAGATGGTCCACCGTCTGCCAAGCACTGAGTTTCTCAGCGGCGGCGGAACTGAGGAACTGATCGAGCGTCAAACCCGATGTGGCCACCGCTTCGCGCAATTGCGTGGCCAAAGTGTCGGGCATTTGAATGGTGACGGTACTCATTACTTTTCTCCCAACCGACGCAAGAACGATCCGGGCGTCAGCGCTTCCGCTCCGAACCGGTCACAGCCCAGAAAGTCGGCGATGTTGTGCGTGACGATGTAACGGCATCCGGCTGCCACCGCCAGTTCCAAAATCATGTCGTCATTCGGATCGGACAGCATGGGCCGCCACGAATAGTACACCTCTTGCAGTACCGCCGTTGACAGCAGGAAATTCAAAAAGCCATCCGCCTGCTCCGGGGTTCGTTCACGCAAGTGTTCGGGCCGCTTGAGGACCGCCGAATACTCGGCGAACAAGGAAACCGAAATGGCAGGCTGGAATCGTGAATCAGGCAAGAGTCGCAGCAATCGCTGCGATGCCCCTGACTTGGACCGAGCCGCCGCCACAAGCACGCTGGTGTCGAGCACGACAGTCAACATCAAAGGCGACTCCACGGCACTCCGAACTGGCCTATCGACACCACTCACTTCAACGGCACGACGCACGATTCGTTCAGGTAGCTGAGATCGACCGGGTAGTTGCGCCAGCGGATCGAGTAGTACTTCTCAAACCACGTTTGGATGTCGGCTTCGACTTCGTGGTCGTAGTCGGGCTGCACATGCAGCGTCTTGCCGTTGAGTGGATCGCGAATCTCACCCTGCTCGACGATCACGCGGCCCGACTTGATGACCATGCGCGGCAGCTCGAACATCGTCTCTTTGTTGTCGTGCGGCGTGTAGATCGTGATGTCGGCGTCGGCCCCTGCGCCGAGGTGGCCTTTGTCTTTCAGGCCGAGGATGCGGGCCGGGCCAGCGCGCGTGATGATCGCGATTTCGTTGAGCGTGTACTCGCGGTCGAGGTCGCCCAGCGTTGAACGCTCACGCACCTGTGGATGACACGTCTTGATAACGTCCTGCCGGTACGTGCGATCCATGAGCAGCCGGATGATCTGTGGATAGGCGAGGAACGAACCGCCGTTGGGATGATCGGTACTCATGACGACACGCCATGGATCATTCACGAGCAGGTACCACTCCAGCCCGATCGCCCATTGCAACGCATGGACAAGCGATTTGTTGCGGTACTTGATCGGCGTGATGCCGCAGCCCGACTCCATCTCAGTGTCGGAACTAAACCACTTGCCGCCGTAGACATTCGACAGGAAGTAACCGAGCGGCCCGTCCCCGGTCATGCTGGTCGTTTCACCGAACAAGACTTGGCCGACATCGACCGTGATGTTCGGGTGCGAGTTCACGTACTCGGCCAGCGGGATCGTCTTGCTGTTGAACGTGTTCTCGTCGCCATTGCCGCCGCCGTAACTGTGGAACTGAATGTGAGTGATGTGGCCGCGATGGCCTTCCAACGCCCGCATCGTCTCCAGCGTCGTCTCCCAGTTGCCCGGCATCCCAAGATTGTTGCAGTGGATGTGAACCGAGTGGGGCAGCCGCAATTCCGTCGCCGCCTTCGCGACGCCACCGATGATCTGACGCGGCGTCACTTGGAAGTGATCGACGAGCGAGTCCAACCCGCTGACGTTCCCCGCCTGATGCGACTTCCAAACCTCAACGCCTCCCGGATTGACGAGCTTCGGCGCGTAACCCTTCGCCGCCGTGAGCAACCAACCGATGAACGCCTTCAACTTCTCCGGTTCGTTCTTCTGGAGGCATTGCATGACATAGTGATTGTTCCCCATCAGCAGGTAGATCCCTTTGTCGATGCACGGCGTGTCGTCGAACTCTTCGTGAGCGTGACGTGCCCCGAGTGGCGGGATCGCGGCGTCGAAGGCGGTCGTGTAACCGAGGCCCGCATACTTGTAGCCCGTGGCGAACGTACTCGGCACACTTCCCATCGTGCCGCTGTGCGTGAGCTTCGTGCTATGGATCAGCTCGGCCTTCCGCTTCTCCTCGGGCCGCATCTTGCGCGCGACGTTGACCTTCGGCCCGGCGATATGACAGTGCATGTCGATCCCGCCCGGCATGACCACCAGCCCCGTGGCGTCGATCACACGCGACGGCCGTACCGCCGCATCGGTCGGAGCGTCAACGATCCGTCCATCGAGGATCCAGATGTCCCGCACCTCGCCATCGACCCCATTGGTCGGGTCGTAAACAGTGCCCTGAGAAATTTTAATGTAGTCGGGTGAAGTCATTTAGTGTTGCGCAATGAAGATGATTGAGTGGCACAGAGTCCGTGGTGAAAAGGCGTCACATTTCGTGAAAATCATCAGGTGATTCCAAGTATCTTCTTCACCCGCTCCTCGATGTTCGTCAGCACGTCGAAATCGCTGGGATGAGGGGACTCGAACGCGGGGCGGAGGGGGATCGGGACATCGTCCATGCGGTAGACGGTGCCGCCCGTGTTGATGCCGTAAGTGGCGACGGTGAAGGCGACGGCGGCGGCTCGCGTGGTCGGAGTCTCTTTCGTGTCGAGCGCGATGTAGGGGATCGAAGCCAGATGTTCGCGGGCTGGCTGTGAGAAGTTGGCCATCGGGTCGCAGGCGATCGTCATGCCGCTGTCGGCTTCGCCGTTGGCCAGCGTGTCCGACGTGGTGTACTCGCCGGGATTGAAGCGGGCGTAACCGCGCGAGTGATTCACTCCAAACGGATAGCCGGTGCGCCACGCGACGACGTTGTCGGCACCAGTCACGTTGCCGTGGCCCCGGTTCGGCTTGGCCGTGAACCGCGTGAAGGCGTTCATGTCGCGTGTCAGTGCCAGCAGAGCCTCACTGTTGCAGTGCTTGCCGCGCGTCATCGTCAGGCCCATCCCGAAGAAGATGACTCCAAACTTGCACGCCTTCATCTTGGCCATCAAGTCTTGGAAGACCGACAACGCGACACCCGTCTCGCGCTCCACCAGTTCCGGATCGAGTTCAATTCCCTTGGCCAACGCGCGCAGGGTCCACAGGGCTTCAAAGTCTTTGCGCGGTTTGATCTGGATAAAGATGTCCGCCGCCTTCGCACTCTTTGTCCGGCGAACATCGACGATCACGCAGGTCCGGTCCTTGCGACCGTTGGGCAGGAACATTCCCTTCGGCATCAGGCTGTACTTGGTGAAGTGGCGCGGATGACTCTCGGCCGGGTTCGAGCCCCAGAAGATGATCATGTCGCCGCGATTGGCCACTTCGCCCAGCGAACACGTCACTTCGCCGACCCCTTGAAACGCCATGCCCGACGGCCCGTGACAGACGCTGGTCGTCGTGTCGATCGTTCCCTTGATCCAGTCGGCGATGCTGACCGCCACGCGCTGAGCCTCACACGGCGAGTCGCTCAGCCCGTAGATGATCGGGTACTTGCCGGTGGTCAGAATCTGAGCCGCTCGGTCATAGCCCGCTTCGAGCGTCGCCGGCTTCCCGTCTATCAAACAACTCGGTCGATCATCCGTGTGGTGGTTGAGAAACCACGCCTTGCCAAGGACACACGCCCGCTTGGCCTCAATGATGTGGTTGTCCTTCACGGTGAGGTCGATGTCGTCGCACACGCACCCGCAAAACGTGCAGGTCGCATCCTGAACGATCTTCAATTCACCGGGAACATTGGCCGTCGGGGCATAGCATTGAGTCGAGGCACTGGTCATGTCATCGCCTGCCAAAACAGAGAAATTGAAGACGGATCGCACTCACGCACGAAGCGTTAGAGCCTAACCAAAGACTCGACCATCAGCCATTCCGGATTAGAGACTTTCGCGCCGCGTCACTTCACGCGGACCAAGTGGAGAGTTCGGCGAGCCGCAGGCCTTAAGGCTGCGGGTTTCTTCCGGCGATCCAGACCTCGTGGCCTTACGGCCTACGGCTCGCCAACACTTCAGGCCGTAATCTTCTCCAGCACCACGTCCATCCCCTTGCTCGTCGGCATTCCCGAGCCGTGCGTGTCGCCTCCCATCAGGCGGCTGGAGATGTCGCCGTAAGCGATGAACAGCATCCCTTCGGGCAGCTCTTCTTTCCGAGCGGGTGTGATGTTGACCTCGACAACCTGGCCCTCTTCGCCCGTCAGCCGCACTCGGTCGCCATCGACCAGCCCCAGCCGAGCCATGTCGCCGGGCGGAACTTGCAGCGTGTTGATCTCACGCTGGTACTTCTCCAAATACTTACCCTCGCTGATCCCGCAGCCTTGGTCACTGGTTCGGCCGGGGATGAGGATGAATGTCTCGGGCATGTTGGCTTTCTTGTTATGTAGGATCGGCACTCTTGCCCGTCCGGTCTTCTATCAGAGCAATTTTCGTGAGTTGTGCGGGGTCAGGTGGTTCAAAGTTCATTTTTCGCGAGCGGCCGACGCGAGAAAGTCATAACCGTCACTCAGCGAAAAATGAACATTGAACCACCTGACCCCTGAACTTCAGTCGTCCAACTCAGGCAACCAACCCTCCGCGGTCCAGCCTCGCGCGACGTTGTACGCCTGCACCAATCCTGACAGTCGTGCCGACGAGAGCATCGCCCGCGCGTCCTCCGGCAGCGGTGTATTGAGCATTCGTTCCGGCAGAGTGTCTTCGGCGGGAGTCCATCCGGCGAGGATGTTGAAGCGTTTCTTATCGGTCAC
The DNA here is from genome assembly GCA_945862235.1 of Schlesneria paludicola DSM 18645. GTDB lineage: Bacteria > Planctomycetota > Planctomycetia > Planctomycetales > Planctomycetaceae > Schlesneria > Schlesneria paludicola_A. The sequence goes on along the minus strand of CAMAYU010000145.1, from coordinate 3,956 downwards.
GATTCGCTGAGCCGTCGCTCGAAGTTCACTCGCCGTCACGTTCCAGCCGGTGACGAGTTGCAGCATCTCGGCGGAATCGACAAAGAAGTCGGTGAAGACGCCGCGGAGGAACTTGCACAGGATCAGTGAGTCCAGCAGCGCGGCCTTGTCTTCCGTCTCGATCGCCAGCACCGCCGCTTCCGGCCCGACATTGAAGCGATCGACGGCCTGAGAGAAATCGACTTCATAAGCTCCCGAGCGATTGTGATCGGCCCCGCGCGAACCGACTGCGAACCCGAGGGCCATCGTTTGCAGACCGCGCGGATCGTAGCCGGGAATCTCCAGCCCTTTGACCTGCGGCGCGAAGTTGATCGTCTCGCGACCGATCTCGTGAGCCATGCGGCGACTTCCCTCAGCCAACATCCTTCCGATGCCATCGCCACTGACGATCATGTCCAACGCGCGAAGGAGGGCCGCACCGTCACCGAATCGCAGCCACGGCTCATCAAGAAACCCGCGTTCCGCACACTCCATCGCGAACGCAATCGTCCCACCCGCGCTGATCGTGTCGAGGCCCAGTTCATCGCACTTCTGACACGCCCGCAACACGATCTCACCGTCGTCGATGCCACACAGCGGCCCGAGCGCAAAGAGGTTCTCGTATTCGAGCCTCACGTTCCCCTGACCGTCTCGCAGTCCATAGAGGTGTTCGCAACCGATCGTACACGCGGCGCAAGAGGCTCGCGTCTTCTCGCGACTCACGCCGAGTTGTTCCGGCGACACCGCATTCGCTCCCGCAAAACTTCCCTGTTGAAAGTTGCGTGTCGGCAGGACATTGAGCCGATTGAACACGAGCAAATTGGAGGCGGTCCCCAACTCGCGATACTTCGCCGTCGCGGGACCGAACGATTTCTCAGACAGCTTCCGCGCGAAGTCGATCAGCGCGGCGGGGTCTCCCCACGAGCAGCGGTGCGAGCCACGTACGGCAATCGCCTTGATGTTCTTGGAGCCAAGTACCGCCCCGCTGCCACCGCGACCCGCATGACGACCGTCGTGCGAGATCGTCGCATACCGCACCAGCCGCTCACCCGCCGGACCAATCGACGCGACCTGATAGTCCGCCCCGAGCCGTTCGCGCAGTCGTGACTGAGCCTCACGATTCGGCAGGCCCCACAGAGCGCCCGCCGGTTCCAAGCGAACACCGCTCTCATCAATGATGAGTACCGAAGGCTCCGTCGCGCGACCGGTCAACACGATCGCATCATGCCCCGTTTTCTTGCCACTCAACGCGAAGCCGCTGCTGGAGAGCGAGTCATTGATCCGCTGCGTCAGCGGACTCTTCGACACCACCGCGAACTTGGCCGATGTCGTCAGCGGGCTGCCGACAAGCGGACTAAACACAAACGCGAGACTCGCCTCGGCAGACAACGGCTCCACTTCCGCCGCCCGCTCCCTCAACAAGATCGCCACCCCAAGCCCACTCCCGCCGAGATAACTCCGCAGCAGACTCTCCTCCAATGGAATCCGCTCCGACGAACCCGTCGTCAGATCAACTCGGAGGTAGCAACCGTGATAAGCGTGCATGGTGAATTCGAGAATTCTTTGGTTGTCCCCTTGCCCCGGTTTTGCGGGGGAGAGGGAGAGGGTGAGGGTGAGGGGCTAATTTCGTCTTTGACTTGCGGTTAAACGAAGAACAGAGAGATCACTCCTCATCCCCCCGCATCCAGCGACAGCAACAGCACCGTATCGCCATCATTCAGCAGCGTATCCGATGAAGTTACGAACCGCTCGCCACCAACGTTCGCCGTATAACCCGGCCGCAACGCTCGCCCTTCAATGCATGACTCACCCAACTCCGGAAACCGACTCGCCAAATCCGCGAGCACATCTCCCAAGCACCGGCCCACTGCCGTCGTCACCGCCACGCCCGCCCTCGCGCGCGGAATCCCGAACAACTCGACTGTCACCTGCATGGTCATCACCCGTCTGTTGCCTCGCCCCATCCCATCCCATCTCATCCCGACACGGAATGCAGAGTCGGTCATAGTTTGAGTTCACCGGCTGAGTCCAGAGCGAACTCGTCGAGGAGCACTTGCGGCGTCACGATGGCAACGCCTCGAAACAGATGGAGGACCAACAAGTCCTCCTCCCCCGTGACGAGATGCGTCGCGCCGCCCAAGATAGCCCGTTCCAAGAACTTGTTGTCTTGGGGATCACGACAGTCGTGAATCGACTCGCCAACGGCGACGATTTCGATTGTAGCCAGGAATTCATCGAGCACTCGTGTTCTGTCAGCGGGACTCAAGTAGCGGTCGAACTTCGATCGAATCAGGACCGTTCGCATTTCCGCGACGGTTTCCTCCGACGCCAACACGCATCCCAACGCGGCACCTGTTCGCATGGCCAGGTTCGGGACCGACCGCAGAAGCATGGTGGCGCTGACGACATGAGCAACAGTTTTTCCTAATAGAAGTGGCACTCCCGCTGCGCGAGATTCGCGGGCTGACGACCGAAGAGATTGCCAGTGCGTTTCTGGGGGCTCCGGCGACGATGGCTCAGCGGATTGTGCGCGGCAAGGCGAAGATTCGGGATGCGGGGATTCCGTATGTGATCCCGTCGGCAACTGATACTCCGGAGCGACTCGAATCGGTGCTGACAGTCATCTACCTCGTCTTCATTAGGGCTACTCCACATCGTCCGGTAGCCTCGGCTGAAGGGACAGAGAGAAGACGAGGAAGCACCGCAAGAGAGTTGGGAGACCGCAGAACAAGAAAGTGACCGTATGCCTCTGCGGTCTTCCAATCTCTCGCGGTGCGTGTGTCATTCATCAAACCTCGTGGATCAAATCGTCGGGCCAGTTGTTGACCTCGACGAAACCAACAGACAATGACTCTGAAGTTGCCGCCTCGCGGTGACGAGCGGGCATCTTTCTGTAACCTGTCGCCGATCGTTTCGGCGAGAACAAATATGGGAACGAGTGATGCCATGAGTCGTATGTCGTTGGTTGGATACGGGCTTGGTTTGAGCGGCGTCTCGCGCAGGAACGGCAGTTCGGCTGAGAGCGGTGTGTCGGCCGATCGGGAATTGCTGCGACGTTTTCTGGCTGGCGATGAAACGGCGTTTGCGGAGTTGGTGCTGCGTCATGCCGGGTTGGTGATGAGCGTTTGTCGGCGCGTGTTGCGGCACGCGGCGGATGCCGAGGACGCTTTTCAGGCGACGTTTCTGGTGTTGGCTCGCAAGGCTGGTTCGTTGAACTGGCAGGAGTCGATTGCCGGTTGGTTGCATGACACCGCTCGGCGGACGTCGCTCAAGTTGCGAGGTTCGACGGCTCGGCGGCGCGTTGTGGAACAGCAGGCGGCAGAGGCGCGGCCTGAAGGTAAGACGACTCACGCGACGAGCGATCCGAGTTTTCAGGCGAGCGTGCATGAGTTGTCCGAGCTGTTGGACGAAGAACTCGCGCGGCTGCCGGCGAAGTTTCGTGAGGTTATCTTGCTCAGCCAGATCGAAGGGTTGAGTCGAGATGAGTTGGCGGAACGACTCGGCATTAGTGCGGCGGCGGTGAAGGACCGGCTCGAACGGGGACGCGAGCAGTTGCGGAGTCGGCTGGTGAAGCGCGGCGTCTCGCTGACGGCGGTCGCGCTCGCGGCGTGGTTGGTTCCGGGAACGGCTCAGGCAGCGGGGATGATGCTCGTGGCGGGAACGGCTCAAGCGGCCGGAACATTTGCGACAGGTCAGTTGGCGGCGGGGAGTGTCCCGGCTGCTGTCACTCTGGCTCAAGGAGTTCTGAAAATGATGGGCTTTGAAAAACTGAAGATCGTCGCCGCATGTGTCGTCTCGATGCTGACGGCGGGAACGATTGCGTATGGCATGTTGCAGGACGAACCGACTCGCTTCGAGAAGGGATTGCGAGGACAAGTCGTCGCAGTGAATGTGGGCAAGCCGTCCACGGTGACGATCTCGCTCGAAGAGTTCGGGAC
>CAMAYU010000144.1 GCA_945862235.1 Schlesneria paludicola DSM 18645 | reverse complement strand
GGGACGAGCAACTCGGGCTGGTCACCGAAACGCGTACGTCCCGCCTCGAGTGCGGAGATCGCTCGACCAGGCCAGCCCTGTTCGTCGAGCAACTTGGCGAAGCGGACGTGTGTCGCCATCAAGCCGGGGTCCGAGGACGCGGCTGCGTTGGCGACAGCACTTGCTGTAACAGGTTCCGTCGAGGCCGGTTCGTCGAGGATGACTTTCGCAGTGACGACGGTGTTCGCGTTCTCGGGATGCAGCGCTGAGACTGCGGCGTCGATGCTGTCCCCCTTTCGATCGGTGGCTTTGGAGGGAGGGGTCTTGAGTTGCGGAGACTCCGCCGTCAGTGCGTCGCGCGCGTGTCGATCCGATGTGGGCGCGTCGTCCGTTCGCTCGTTCGCAATCAATGCGGTGAGTCGCAGTAGCTCCAACTTCGCCTGTGCCGACTCGCTGCCGAGACTCTCGGCGATTTCGTAGTGCCACTCCGCTTGAGCCAGTTCGCCAAAGACGTGGTGGAGGTAGCCGCGCCAGTAGTGTGGCTCGGGCCGATCCGGGGCGAGGGCCAGCAGCGCGTCGGTCTCTTGCTCCGCGCGGCTCCACTTGAGCGACGCGATGTGGGATGTGACGCGACCGAACAGGCGGTCTTCAGACTTGGCTTCGGCTTCAGTAGTTGATTCAGCGAGTCGTTCTCGCGCTCGTTCCGCCCCATCGGCGAGCATGGCTGAGATGGACTCGGCGTTGGGGAGCGTGCGTGCCAGATCGAGGTACTTTGCGGCGTCGGCAAAGCGACGTTCCTCAAACAATGCCCAACCGAGGTCCGAGCAAACGCGCACCGTGGCGTGTCCGTTGCCGATGAGGGCTTGCAGGCTGGAGATCGCTTCGTCGTTGCGACCAAGTTCGCGCAGCAACGTGGCTCGTCGCACACTCACGTCGTGCCGGGCGGGGTGTTGAGTCAGGAACTCGTCGATCGACGCGAGTTGCTCGTGCAGCCCGTCGTTGTAGGCCGTGCGCGAGACCTCGCCCGTGAGATTTGGTTCGGCCTCCAACACGGCGACATCGCGCTCGCGGTAGACGACCTTGAGAGTGCAGGCGGGATCGGCGGACAACTGCTGCCAGCTAAAACCATCGCCCCATTGTGCGTCTGACACCACCAGATGCCGCGCCGAGAAGGCCGCGACTTGTTGACGCAGTCGCTCGGGCGAAAGCGTTTCAAACGCGACTCGCTTTTGAAAACGGTGAGCCGTCCCTCCGACCGCCGCGTGCCATGTGAGGAGCCTCGCGTGAGGCGGTGTGTTCTCACGCAACCACGTTCCCGCACGACGCCAATCGCTGAAGTAGAAGCCGGGACGCTCTTGAGCGTGAAAGGCATCTCGGTTTGCTACGGCTCGCTGATTCGTCTCGATCAGGGGCCTGTCGCTCCAGATTTGGCGCTGGCACAACGCCAGACCAACCAGCACCAACAGCGGCATCAACCAACGTCGCGTTCCCGGCTGAAACGTTTTCATCACCGACGTGACTCCCGCCGGGACAAACGTCCACAACAACGGGATCAGCGGCCAGAGGAATCGTTCATGTCGCCACGGCCAGACCGCGAGGCAGCCGAGATACAACGGCAGATAGAACAGCACGAGCGAACCCGTTTTCAGACGTTGCGTCCACACGCCCCACAGTCCCGCCAGCAACACGATGATCGAGGCGATGTTGAGGAGTCGGCTCAGTCCTTCGGTCGATGGAAGCGGGTCAAGGCTGAGCATCGCGTAGAACGCTCGCTCCTTCATCAAGCCTGGGAAGAGGATGCCGGGAAGAGCCGTCCAATAGAACTGCATCGTGAGCCACGCTTCCGCCACGACAGCATCGAAGCCACGCTCGCGCAGACCATCGAACAACGACGCCGCGTAGTTGTCGCCACCCGCCACTTGCCCGTGTTTCACTCGCCAATAAATGCTGCCCCCCGCGAGAGCTGCCACCACCAAGTAGGGGAACCGCCAGCGCGAGACCAACGACCACAACGCCACGGCCACGACCAGCGACACGCCCACCGTGCGGATCGCGGGAAGCCACAACAACGTGACGAAGATCGCCACGAACCGCAAGGTGTTTGGAACCTGTGGACGCTCCGTAAAGCGGCCGAGCCAGTACAGCACGGCCAGCACCGCGAGGGCATACGGAACTTCGCTGAGGACTTCCGTCGAAAGGACCAGCATCACGGGACTGCTCGCCGTGAGAGCCACCGCAAGTGGCCCGGCCCATCGTCCGCCGTGTAACACCACCAACCCATGCACCGCCAGCAACAACAACGCTCCCGCTCCCAGGACCATCCACTTGGCGGCGATCACGTCGTACGGTCGGAAGAGCAGGGGGGGAGTCAACAGGAGCGACAGTCCCGGCGGTCGCCACGAGTAGATCGGCTGTCCCGGCAAGTCGATCGCGCGGTACTCACCGAGGTTCAGCATCCCCTGCGCATAGATCAGATAGCGCGGACTGTCCGGGTTGAAGAGGTCGCAGTCGTTCAATCGTTGCGAAGCCGCCACCACGAACAGGCCGATCACGATCACAGAACAGGCGTGATGCCAAATCGAAACGCGCGGCGCGACAAGTGGTGTTTCTGACACGGACTTCTCCTTCAAATCGAACCTGAGGCAGACCGGTTGCGCGACTCGTAACGACTGCACGCGGAAGTGGCCTGACACGATGAACAGACTGAATCAGAGAGCAACCGCCGTTCCTGTGTTGTGGGCAGTGGGCGTGTCTGAGGAGCCTGTTGAAATGGTGCGTCTTTTCAGCCCTCGCCCTTGCTCACGCGGCGGGTTAGTGTTGGTTCACGCCACGAATCAACAGCGTTATTTTTGCGGAGTCCACCATGTTCAAGATCGACGACATCATCGACGAGTTCCGTGTTCCGGTCGGGAAGAAGATCAAGCTGAAGGACTACAGCACGAGTTGGGACGGAGATGACTCGCTGTCTGAAGAAGTGCGGAAGCAACTGGCCGCCGAGCATCTCGCCAAGAGCACTGCGGAACTGTCCGCCGCGCAGGAGTTGCTCTACGCCGCCGATACGTGGTCGGTGTTGTGCATCTTCCAAGCGATGGACGCGGCGGGGAAAGACGGCACGATTAAGCACGTCATGTCGGGCGTGAATCCTCAGGGGGTGCAGGTCGTCAGTTTCAAACGGCCTTCGACGGAAGAACTCGATCACGATTTCTTGTGGCGTTGCTCGAAGGCGTTGCCCGAACGGGGCCGTATCGGCATCTTCAATCGCTCGTACTACGAAGAGCTGCTTGTGGTGAAGGTGCATCCCGAATTCATCGCCGGCCAGCGCATTCCGGATGCGAAGCCCGACAAGAAGAAGTTCTGGGAGCAGCGCTACGAGAGCATCAACGATTTCGAGCGGCATCTGGCTCGCAACGGTACGCACGTCGTGAAGTTTTTTCTGCATGTCTCGAAGGAAGAGCAGAAGCAGCGACTGCTCGCCCGGATTGATGACCCGGCCAAGAACTGGAAGTTTGAAGCGGCCGACTTGGGCGAACGCGCTCACTGGGACGAATACATGACGGCGTTTGAATCGCTGCTGCGCGAGACCTCGACGAAGAACGCCCCGTGGTACGTCCTCCCCGCCGATAAGAAGTGGAACTGCCGAGCACTCGTCGCCACGATCCTCGCCCACGAGATCAAACAACTCGACCTCAAGTTCCCCGAGATCACCGACGCCCAACGTGCCGCCTTGCAGGAGTGCAAGCAGCGTCTGGAATCGGAGTAACCGCAAGGCGGGCACTGGCGTGGCCATTGCCTTTCTCAATGTAGGGTGGGACCAGCTCGCTTCGAGCGCCAGCCCACCATCGGGAAACGTCGAGACTTCATGGTAGGCCGGCGCGGCGAAGCGCCGCTGGTCCCACGCTGCAAATTTCGCAGACCCAACCAAGGTGATTGCCCACGGGCACTACTTGCCACGGTGTTGCTTCGGTTGGCTGATGGTGACAATGCCAGCCTGCAAGTCTCACGTCCCTGCCGCGCCCGAAGTCGGGTCGGATGCCGGGGCGCGACTTGCGAGTTCTCGGTCGAGATCGAGCAGCGCCGACGGGTCGTTCTTGACGAGTTCAAACTTGGCGACGATGTCCCGTGCCGTCCGTTCTTCCTCAGTCTGCTCGCTGATGAACCATTGCAACTCGACAAGTGCGGCGAAAGCCTTTTCTTTGAACGCCAATTCGTAGAGCAGGTCGATTCGGCGACTGACTTCCAGTTCCTGTGTGAGAGCTTCTTGGAAGACATGGGGAATCGAGTCGTAGTTGTTTTTCGGCGAGCTGATTTCCTTCAAGACAACGCGGGCGCTGCGGTTGATCATGAAGGTGTAAATCTTCCGGGCGTGCATGTGCTCTTCGTCGCTTTGCATACGCAGCCAGTGCGCGCAACCGCGAAAGTTCTGTTGTTCACAGAAGGCAGACATCGCCAAGTAGTTGTACGAGGAATAGAACTCGGTGTTGATTTGCTCGTTGAGAGCATCTTGAACGACTTGACTGAGCATGGGTGTTGTCCGTCCCTGTGGAAGTGAATACGAAACCGGTGACGCGCGGCGGATTCTAGCTGCCGATCAGCGATTTCCCAGTGTGACTCGCTTCCTTTCACGGCAGATCGCCTAGTGGTCGGACAACTAGGGATTGCGGGGTTGTTCAACAACTAGCCCGACGCGCAAGCGAGGGCAAACCGTTGTCGAAAGTGAAGCCCTCGCTTGCGCGTCGGGCTAGTGATGGAATCTCACGGATCGCAGTCCAGACGCTGAGGTTCGTCATGGAGGGCGGTGAGGAAGTCGAGCACTTTTTCGAGCGGCTCGCCGGGGGATGCGGTGAGGTCGGCGGTGAGTTGGCTGGGGATCTTTGCATGCGCGGCGACGGTTGCGCTCCAGTCATCGGAGAGCAGCCTTAACCAGAGTGATCGTGTGGCTCGATCTTCAGTCAGGCAAGGCGAATTCTCGGCGACCAGCTTGATGCCGGGAAACAGTGAGGCGATTTGGTCGTGAGAGGCCTCACACAGCGCGCTCCAGTGCGGGGTGAGGACAATCTGGAGAGGGCGTGCTTGCAGGCAGTTTCGCAGTTCAAAGAGCGAGACTTGGAAGAGCGGGTGCTTCCAATTCGGGGCAATCTCGATCAGCGGATCGAGGACGAAGCGGCGATACCACGCGCCGGGATGCGGCACCGTCAGGCGCGGTGACTCGATCAATTGCTCGCCAAAGAACAGCAAGTCGAGATCGAGCGTTCTTGGTCCCCACTGAACGCCGCGCTGGCGACCGAGTTGTTTTTCGATCGACTGCAACATGTCGAGTAGTTCAAGCGGCGCGAGCGATGTCTCGACGCGACAGACGGCGTTCAAGAAGGCGTTCCCGGCGAGCTGTCCCACGGGGGCCGTTTGGTAGAGATCGCTGCGGGCGAGGACGCTGATCTGTGGATGCGCGTCGAGTTGTGACAGCGCCGCGTCGAATGCGGACCGCGCGTCCCCTAGGTTGGCTCCGAGACCGATCCAAGCTGCGGTCATGATGGCTCCGCGATGTGAGACTCGTAGGACGGGCACTCTTACCCGTCCGCTCTTCAACTTAACGCGGCAGAGCCGCCACCGATGAAGACAGTGCAAAGTGATCAGTGTAAGGAGAGTGTTTCCTCCATGTGATTTTGCACTTTGCACTGATCACTTCTCACTTTGCACTCCGCCAGAACTTCTTCGCACGAGGCACTGAAGTTGCGGACAAAGGACCTTAAGCCGGACGGGCAAGAGTGCCCGTCCTACGCGCGTCCTCGCTCACGCTTCGGTTTAGTGTGGCTTGTGCCTCAGCTTCTGCACGAACTGCTCCATGTCGGGAGGCAGGGGCATCGTGAAGTAGACTTCGTCCTGCGTGACCGGGTGGATGAACCCGAGTTCTGCCGCGTGGAGGGACAGCCGTGGCGCACCGCTCTCGTCTTCGATCATCTCGGCGGCGAAGGGTTGGCGGTACTTCACGTCGCCACACACGAGGTGGCCTTTCTCGGAGAGATGGATGCGAATCTGGTTGGTGCGGCCTGTTTCTAAGCGACACTCGACGAGGCTGTATTTGCCGAGTCGTTCGAGTCCTCGAATGTGAGTCACCGCGCGTTGGCCGATCTTCGAGTTGCCCGTGCTGCCGCGTCGGCCATCGCCACGGTCGCGGGCGATGTGCGTGACGATCGTGCCGTCGCGCGGTGCGCCGTGGACGACGGCCCAGTAAACGCGATGAACTAGGTGGCGGCGGAACTGATCAACCAGATGCAGTTCGGCTTCATCGTTGCGGGCGAAGACGATCAGGCCGCTGGTGTCGCGGTCGAGGCGGTGAACGCAGCGCACGATGTTGCCTCGCGGGCGAGCTTGGCCGCGCTGCAATGCGCGATTCACGAGGAGTTGGATCACCGCTTCATCGAGTGCCGGTTGGCGAGCCTTGCGGGCCGCAGACCAGTTCCGTTCCTCGGGGCGTCTGTGCGTCATCATGCCCGATGGTTTTTCGACCACGACCACATGGGCGTCGGCGAAATGAATCCGCACCGCTTCTGTGCCCGGCGGTGACGGCAGCGATTGTTCACCGATGGCGATCACGTCACCGGTGGCCACGCGCCGGCCTTCGTCGAGCCACGCGAGTCCGTTCAACGAGACGCGTGCCTTTTGCAGTTCTGTCCGCAGTTTCGACCAGGATTCACCCGGTCGCATTGCGCGCAGGACCGCAAGGACTGTCTTGCCCGCGTGTTCGTCCGTGACGAGGAATTGTGTGGAGTCGCGACCTTGTTCGTTCATGGTGTGGGCACCTCCCATGTTTCGCCGCGCAGTTCGTTCAGTGCCGCTTGAGCCGTCATGTCGAATTGCAGCGGCGTCACTGTGATGTAACCGTCGAGCAGCGACTTCACGTCGGTCGCGTCATCCAGCACATGGCTCTTCATGGGGTTGAGGCCGCTCCAGTAATACGTCCGTCCGCGCGGATCGACTCGTTCCTCGATCCCTTCATTCGCGCGACGTGCTTCCATGCCGACGAATCTCACGCCGCGCGGCCATTCCGCATGAATGGACGGAAAGTTGAGATTCCAAACGAGTCCGGGCTGGGACCGTGGCAACAGTTGGCGACAGAGCGAGACGGCTCGACGCGACGTGGCCTGAAAATCGGGTGGCCCATCCATCCACTGCGACATCGCGAACGAAGGGATACCGAAGAACGCTCCCTCCATCGCCGCCGCCACGGTACCGGAATAGAGGACGTTCAGTCCGACGTTGGCTCCGGCGTTGAGGCCGCTCACAATGACATCGGGCCGCGTCGGACAGAGTTGCTGGATGCCGAGCTTCACGCAATCGGCCGGTCGCCCATCGACCTTCCAGCCAACAAATTTTCCCTGCCGCACCTCTTTATGCGCGAGCAGCGGATGCAAAAACGTGATCGAGTGTCCGACACCGCTTTGTTCGGTGGACGGTGCCACGACCGTGACATCGCCCCATTTGACTAACTCCTCGTGCAACGCCCACAAGCTGGGAGCGTGGATGCCATCATCATTGACCAACAAAATCTGCATGGAGTCTGTGAGAACCTCGTGTGGAATCGGGAGTGAACGGTGACGAAAACGGGCCAACGAGACGCTTACCCTACGGGGCGGCGTTTGACCAGCGTGACTTGGTTGCCGGTGGCGTCGAATGTGACTTCGTCGAGGAAGGCACGCATGAGGATGATGCCTCGCCCACTAGACCGTTCGAGGTGGGCGGGGTCGGGAGTTTCGGGGAGGGAGCTGGGATCGAAGCCTCGGCCTTCATCGCGGATCGTGAACCGAGCCTCGTCGCGCGTGATGTGGCTCTGCACGTAGATCTTGCGATCCTGATAAGGCGACTCGTTGCGTCGCGCTTTGATTCCTTCGCGCCACGCCAAACCGTCACCGTCACGTAGGTCGGAACTCAACTCGAAGTTCCCGTGATAGATCGCGTTGTCGAGTGCCTCGGTCAGCCCAACGCTAATGCGAATCAACGTGCTTTCGTCGGCGACTTGGAACTGAGTCATCTTCTCACGAAACATTGCGACGAGTGGAGCCAGTAGGTCGGGGTTGGACTTCAATACGAACTGACAATCTGAAAGAACCCAACACGCGGCGAGTGACTGGTTATGGCGACTGGCGGATGAAGCTCCCAACAGTTTTTGCACGGTACGCACGAGGTCCGAGCTGATGCGACGCTTCGGGATGTAACCGGCCGCTCCGCGTTGCAGAGCTTCTGCCGCGATGTCCTCGCTCCCACGCGCCGCCACCAAAATCGAGGGGACACGCGGGTAGTTGGTGCGGACGGTTTCGATCAATTGTAGACCGTCCATGCCGGGCATCATGTAGTCGGCAAGCATCAGATCGGGCTGCGTCAGTGCCAGCGATTCCATGGCCTCAAACCCGTCACGGGCGAGCGTCGTTTCATGCCCCGCCTCGACGAGCAGTCCCTGCAATTGCTCGGCGTGAGTCGGGCTGTCTTCCACAATTAAGATACGTGCCATGATGCTGCCTTTGCTTCGCAATGTCTCACACGGGCGAGCTGCCTGCGTTGAGATCAGCCGCACCCTACTTGCTGCCGTGCGAAGAGGCAACATGGAGCTGAGGCCAAGAAAAGGAGACGCGGAAAGTGGCGGTACCTGACGGCATCGGGCCAACGAAAAAAGCCCGTAATCGCTTGTTGTTTCAGCCCGGAGGGCGGCAGAACGTCGACCACGGCGCGAGCCGTGGGTTCAGGGCACAGGGACGAAACTAGCCCGGAGGGCGACACATCGACGTGTCGCTCTCCGGGCATCATGAATACTCGTTGAGTGCTTGTACTTCACGCCGCCCCGCTCAGCTATACCTCACTCTTGGTCGCGTGAGGTATGGCTGGAATCATCCACGCTGACGCTGCGGGTGGGTGTGGCCGATCAGGCCGACCGCCTCACGTCATCATCAACTGCTTCTCGAAGCTGATGCCGTACTTCTTCATCTTCTTGTAGAGCGTCGTCCGGTTGATGCCAAGCGCGTCGGCAGTGTCTTGGCGATTCCAGCCGTGGGATTCGAGCGAATCGAGGATCAACTGTTTCTCGGGGTTGGCGAGGGCCGACTTGAGATTGTTGCCGCTCAAGCCTGCCATCCGACCACCAAATTCGAGCGGTGGATCGTCGCGACGCAACGCATCCGGCAGATCATTCGGCCCAATCACGGGAGCCTTCGACAACACGACGGCCCGTTCAATGACGTTGACCAACTCGCGCACGTTGCCCGGCCAGCGATAGCGTTGCATCAATTCGATGGCTTGATGACTGAAGCCAGTCACCGGGCGGCCGGTCTGAGCGATGAACTCTTTCAAGTAGTGATCGGCCAGCAGCGGGATGTCGCTCATCCGCTCTCGCAGTGGCGGCTGTGTCAGCGTGACGACGTTGATGCGGTAATACAGGTCTTGGCGGAACTCGCCCTTGCGCACGGCCTCTTCGAGGTCGATGTTCGTGGCGAGGATCATCCGCAGGTCGACCTTGTGCGTCTTGTTGCCGCCAACCGACTCGAACTCGCGGTCTTGCAGGACACGCAGCAGTTTGACTTGCAGGTTAGGGGAGGCGGTCCCGATCTCATCGAGGAAGATCGTGCCGCCGTTGGCTTGCATGAACTTGCCCATCTTGTCGTGAGTCGCACCCGTGAAGGCACCGGCGACGTGGCCGAACAGTTCGCTTTCGAGCAGTGAATCGGGGAGTGCCCCGCAGGCGACTTCCACGAACGGCTTCTCGCGGCGGTTGCTCATTTGATGAATGGCTCGCGCCGTCATCGTCTTCCCTGTGCCGGACTCACCCAGCACGAGAACCGTCGTCCGGGTGTCGGCGACGCTCTCGATCAGGTCGAACATCTTGAGCATGCGGTAGTCGTGACCGACGATGTTGTCCATGCCGAAACGCTGGTTGAGCTGCTGCTTGAGCGACTTGTTCTCGGTGACGATCTGCTTCTGGCCGAGTGCCCGACGGATCGAGAAGTTCAGTTCGTCGTCGATGATCGGCTTGGTGAGATAGTCGAAGGCCCCGAGGCGAATGGCTTCGACGGCGCTGTCGATCGTGCCGAACCCGGTCAGCAAAATGACCTGCGTGTCGGGGACCGACTTCGTGGCCCATTCGAGCAACTCGAAGCCGTCTCGGTCGGGAAGGTTCACGTCACAGATGACGGCATCGAACGGATACTCCTTCATCCGGGCGATCGCTTCGTCGCAGGTGGTGGCCGTCTCTGTGCGATGGCCGAGACTCCGCAAATAGTCGGCAACAGCTTCGAGCAGCGGACGATCGTCATCGACGACCAGTAACGAACCTTGATTCATGGCGAGTGGCTTTATGTTAGAGCAGTCTCGAAAACCAGCAGACACCGCAGGCCGAGCCTCAGCGCGTACCGTCATAACCGTGACGTAAGGACACGCGACAAAGACTGGGAGGCACGGATCGCGATGAGGGTGGCGATTCGCACCAAGTTGGGAGACCATTCCGTAGCCGAGGGTGATTGAAACATAGGTCACAGTGGCGAGTCGTCAACACGTTTGGAAAAGATTGTTGTCCGGTCGCCACAACACGTCCCGCCTACGCCACATGGTGAGTCACAGTCGCAACAAGCCCTTCCTTTCCGCGGTGCATCGCAACCCGCCGTGACCACAGCTATATCTCGTGCGGTCTTCGATGAGACATTCTTGGTGAGCCGGGCGGCGTCAGCCCAATGGCACTCACTTTGAGCGGCACGGCGCTAGCCGCCGGTGGATGGAGTTGTGTTTCCACGCAAAGACCCGGCGGCTAACGCCGTGCCGCTCACGGGGTGACTGACAAAGTGAGTGCCATTGGGCGTCAGCCCCCGGATTCCTGTGGTCCAGAGTCCGGGGGCTGACGCCGCCCGGCTCACCAAAACGCTCATCTCAGAAACGTCTCGCTGAAGTCCGCACGAGGTATAGAAAGAACAATGTCAGAGTCACTCGATTTCCAGACGGTCGCCAAAGTCGGCTCGATTCCCGAGGGCGAGGGCAGGGCGTTTCCCGTGAACGGCCAACTGATCGCGGTGTTTCTGCGAGACGGCGCGTACTTCGCGATCAACGATGCGTGCCCGCACATGGGGGCGTCGTTGTCGGCCGGATACTTGGATGGCACCGAGGTCATCTGCCCGTGGCACGCCTGGCGGTTCTGCGTGACAGACGGTCTGTGGCTCGACAACCCCAAGTCGAAAGTCCGCACCGAGTCTTTTGAAGTCCGCATCGTTGACGACGAAATCCAAGTCAGCCTGCGAGCCAAGCCGCCAGCTAGTTTGGATGCAATGCCAACGTGAGGCTTCCACGAGCGGCTTTGTTTGTACCTCAAGCGGCCAGTAATGAGACATCTGAGCGGGGCGGCGTAAGCCCCCTGGTTCTTGGGCGTAAGCCCTCTTTGGGAGAACTGGGGGGGCTTACGCCGCCCCTGCTCGGAAAGATCTCACTCCGTCTCGCAAATGAGAGGGATCAACGAATTGGGCGACTTGCCATCGCGCCGGCGTGACCTAGGTTGTGAGTGACGTACGTTTGGCGCGGTTCCCTCGTGCGGCGTTTCGTCTCACACCGTTCCGTTGGATTCCGTAATGTCGCGCGTCACAGAGACACTGCCGTCGTCGGCCCCCGCACAGATCGCTCGCGAGCGATTGCTCGAACTGTCTCACAGCTCCGAGGTCGTATCGATTGCACCGGTTGAGCCGCCGCAGCCGATCTCCGGCAAACAACCCTTTTGGGTCGAGGCGATTGACGACATCACGGTTCTCGAACGCTATCGCGCCGCATGGCAGGACCTCGCCCATCACACGACCGAGCCGAATCCATTCTATGAGCCGTGGATGTTGCTTCCCGCATGGCAGGCCTTCGGTCACGAAGAGCCGGGGACCGAGTTCGCTCTCGTTTGGCAGCGCGATCCGCGCCCGAAGCAACCGGCCACGCTGGTCGGTTTCGTCCCGCTGATCTCGCGCCGCCGATTCGGTCTGCTTCCGTTGAAGCTGCGTCGCGTCTGGCAACATGCGTTTTGTTACCTCTGCGCGCCGCTGGTCCGTCGCGGTGTCGAGCAGGACGTTCTCGAAAGCTTGCTCGACTGGATGCAGGAGCAGGGCCAAGGCTTGCTCAAGCTGCGGCACCTGTCGGCGGAGGGACGACTGGCCCAAGCTCTGATCGACACGTCGCATGAACGAGGTTCGGCCGCGTTTGTCGTCGAGCGTTACAACCGCGCGATGCTCCGTCCGGCCGAAAGCTATGACAACTACATCGCCAACTCGATGACACAACACGCTCGTCATGAACTGCGTCGCCAACAAAAACGGCTCTCGGCGATGGGCCATCTGGAGACGCGCGTCCTTTGCGGCGACGCGACTGTTTCGACGAGCAGCCACCACGATGTGAACAACTGGATCGACCAGTTCCTCACCGTCGAAGCGGCCGGTTGGAAGGGACGCGAATGCTCGGCCCTCGGCAGCAATCCGGTGTCGCGCGCGTACTTCGAGACCATCTGCCGGGAGGCTCACGCGCGCGGCAGGCTGTTCATGCTGGGGCTGTATCTTGATGGCCGACCACTCGCGATGAAGTGCAACTTCCTCGCGGGTGACGGTGCATTCGCGTTCAAGATCGCGTTCGATGAAGCCTATGCGAAGTACTCGCCCGGCGTGCTGCTCGAAGCCGAGAACATCCGCGTCGTGCATGACCTGCAGCAGATCAAGTGGATGGATTCGTGTGCCTTGCCGGGCCATCCAATGATCAACCGCATGTGGAGCGAACGCCGCACGATTCAGAAAGTCTTGGTCTCCCCCGGCGGCGGGTTCAACAATGCCGCCGTCGATCTAACCGCCGCGCTGTTCGCCGCTCGCCGCGTCTTCAAAGGACACGCTAAAGCCGGCTCGGGAGCCAATGCGCCTCGCACCGACAAGTGATGTGGACCTGGCCTACATTGCACACCGTCCCGACCTTTTCAAAACAACGTGTCATGCACTAGCCCGACGCGCAAGCGAGGGCTTTGCGTGAAATCAAAGCGAAGCCCTCGCTTGCGCGTCGGGCTAGTTCTGTGATGCTGCGCAATTCGGATTGGCGCGTGCTTTAGTCGCGTCCCACTCCTAGCGAGTCGGCAACACGGTTGATGTAGTTGAACCAGGCCGCGATCAGCGTGATCTGGAGAATGCCTCGGTCATCGAAACCGACAGCTCGCAGCTGGTCGTGATGCGCACGTGTGACGGCCGTGGCGTCGCGAGTCACCTGCACGGCGAAGTCGATCATGGCCCGCTCGGCCTTGGTCAGCAGAGCATCGGGCGCACCGCTCTCGATCGCGCGGACGAGAGCCTCGTCGCCGGTGGCCCTGCGCAAAAACTCGATGTGCGACACCGTGCAATACCGCGTGCAGTTCTGTTGCGAGACGACGGTCGCGATCAACTCGTGATCGCGCCGCGTGAGCGGTAGCTCGGGGTCCATCAACGTCCCGAACGTGGCGAAGGCGTGATGGAGGGCATTCGGGATCAGGCTGTGCGCCGCCACAATGCCGTCCCCATCGTTGGTGGGAATCCCCGGCACCTGCTCGCCGTACTCGCGCGGATACCACGCATGTTGCGCGTCGATCGCCGCCTTGTAGGCGGCGTCGGCCTCAGACTTCGGAATGGTCTTGATCCACGTCATGGTTCAATCTCGACTGAGGAACCGCCATCAATGCGTCGGGACTGACAATGCCGTTTCCCGCCATGACGCGACGATCGGTGGCGGCAAGGGCGTGCCGTCTTGTTCGTACAGGGTGATCGTTTCGCGAACGATCTCACACAACTCGGCGAACACGGCTTGCTCGTCATCACCGTGGCAGCCACCTCGCAACAGACCGGGACAGGTGCCAACGAAGCATTGATCTTCCTCAGACCACTCGACGACTTTTGGGTAGAGGCGTTCGGACACTTTGAACTCCGCTCATTTCTGTCGCGTGGACTTCTCTTCCATCGTGAGATCGACTTTGCCCTCCAGCTCCATGCCACCGATGACCAGCGTGATCGGGCCGTCGATCCGAACCTTGGCGTTCTTGGACACGAGGTGGCCCCGTTCGCGATCGAAGAGGTGCGTGGTCGCGGACTCTTTGATTTTGAGGTCGCTCTTGGTCACTTGCAGCATCGGATTGCCGACGATGGCGAAGCTGACTTCAAACGCTTTGCCTTCGATCTTATCGAGCTTTGCGCCGTCCTGTTCGACGGTGCCGAGGTACTCATACGTGGTACGGAAGCTCATCAGTTGGCCACCACCGAGATCGGCTTCTGTGGCTCGTTCCCACTTGTCGCCAACTTTGACCGGTCCATCCGGCAGGAACACCAGCGCCTGTTCGGTCGCCTTCTTGAGCTTCTCGGGACTGAACCGGTCCTTCGCGGCCTCGCCCAGTTTTTCAAACTCACCGACGGGCAGCGTGACGCTTTTGAGCTTGTTGGTCTTCGCTTCCAGCGTGCGTGTCATCGGGAATTTCACGACAGCACGATAGAGATCGAGCAACGGTTCGAGCTGTGGCAGGTCGGCCTTCTTGTCGGGGTTGGCCGAGTCGAACTGAAGCTTGGTTCCGTTGAGATCTAGCTCCGACTGCAACGACTCCACTTTCTCGACGATCGCCAATGTGCCGTCTGCCGCACGAGTCCCGATGTGGCTGGTGGAAGTCGTGAACGTGTTCGCCTTCGTCAGGATGTCGTTTCCTGCCAAGGTCAGCGTTTGATTGACCACGGACTCGGTTTGTGTGGAGGACTTCGTCCTCTCGGGGTACTTGAGTTCCAACGTGGCTTGCGCGTGAGCAACACTGGCCCCCGCCATCAGTCCCGCAACTGCCACTGCCAACAGAGACGCTAACGAATGGAATCGCCTGGTCATGACATGCCTTTCAGTAACGCGCGGGGGATAGCGGGGCGAACATCGACGCGGCCAAATGGCCTCGCAACAGATTGTGACTCGCGGGCAACGGTCGGTGACAGAAACGGTTCAAAGCAAAATTGTCTGCTCGCGGTCGGGGCCAATACTGATGAACTTCACGGGGAGGCCCATCAGTTCGGCCACGGTATCGACATAGCGGCGCGCACCGGACGGAAGATCGCTTAGCTTGCGGGCACCGGTGATGTCTTGCTTCCAACCGGGAATCGTCCGATAGATCGGCTTCGCGGCTTCAAGGTCTTCGACGTGCGAGGGGAAGTCGGTCGTCCGCTCGCCGCGAATTTCATACGCCTCGCAAATCTGGAGTTCGTCCAGTTGAGCCAGCACATCGAGCAGCATTACGGCAATCTCATCGACGCCGCAGATGCGTGCGCCGTAAGACGTGGCCACGCCATCGAGCCAGCCACAGCGGCGAGGCCGTCCGGTGACGGTGCCGTACTCGTGGCCGACATCGCGAATGTGCTGACCGGTCGCGTTGTTCAGTTCCGTCGGGAACGGGCCGCCACCGACGCGCGTCGTGTACGCCTTCACGATGCCGATCATGCGGTTGATGGCGCGTTGTGGAATGCCACTGCCACTATGAATCCCCGCCGACGAACTGTTGGAACTCGTGACGTACGGGAACGTCCCGTGATCGACATCGAGCAAGCTCCCTTGTGCGCCCTCGAACAGCATGTTCTTGCCCGCCTTCAGCGCCTTGTGCAGGTACGCGGTGGTGTCGATCACATGTGGCTTGATCTGTTCGGCGTAGTCGGTGTACGAGGCGAAGATGGCCTCGGCATCGAGCGTTTCCACGTTGGGATCGAGCGCCTTCAGCATCAGGTTCTTCGCGGCGACGATCTCGGTCAGTCGCGAACGGAATGAGGCCGGGTGATAGAGGTCGCCGATCCGAATGGCGTGTGACCGGAGCGCCTTGTCACGATAGGCCGTGCCGATCCCGCGACCGGTTGTTCCGATCGCCTCGGCCCCGCGACGCTTCTCGAACACCGCGTCTTCGACGATGTGGTACGGCAGGATAACGTGAGCACGATCGCTGACGAGCAGGTTCCCGCCGTCGCAGCGCACACCGCGATCGGTCAGCGACTTCATCTCTTTGAGCAACGCTTCGGGATTCACCACGAGGCCGTTGCCGATCACCGCCGTCACGCCGGGCCGCAAAATGCCGGTCGGCAGAAGTGACAGTTTGTAAGTCTCACCGTCGAACTTCACCGTGTGACCGGCATTGTTCCCGCCTTGGTACCGCACGACGATCTCGTGCGAATCGGTCAGGATATCGACGATCTTTCCCTTGGCTTCATCGCCCCACTGCAAGCCCACCACAGATGTCACGGTCACGATGCAATCTCTTTCGTAGTGCGGGCCACGCTAACGCCTGTTGCAAAAAGCAGGACGGGCACTCTTGCCCGTCGGTTTTCAATCTGAGAGACGGGCAAGAGTGCCCGTCCAACAGGGGGTTCAACAGGTCGCCAGACAACCCGCCGGTTCGGATGACTCCCGGCGCACAAAAGCGGGGCCGACAATCTTGTCCGCCCCGCGTTCCACCAACGGGCGAGAGTCTACACATGGCCCGCAACGAAAGGGAGCGAATCGAACCTGCTGCGTCGAGTTCAGACAAGCGGCACGGTCAGCGATCCGGTGGGCGTCATTTCAGCTCGCGATGTGTCTCGAAGCCGTGTCACCGTGCCGAACCGGCCCGACTTCGATTGCGGTTCTTCGGTTTGATCGCCGAACGACCAGGTTAAGCGGCCCGGACAAGCGG
>CAMAYU010000143.1 GCA_945862235.1 Schlesneria paludicola DSM 18645 | reverse complement strand
CCGCCTCACCCGCCGCGCTGCCCAGACCCCGACATCACCGCTGAACAACCCTTGGAGAGGGGGAACCTCCGCGCAGACCCCAACCTCCAAGACTCCCCACCAGTCTCCATCCGCTGAGCACACGAAAAAACCGGCCACTGAACCGATGCATGAATAATGC
This sequence comes from Schlesneria paludicola DSM 18645, assembly GCA_945862235.1. Taxonomy (GTDB): domain Bacteria; phylum Planctomycetota; class Planctomycetia; order Planctomycetales; family Planctomycetaceae; genus Schlesneria; species Schlesneria paludicola_A. The sequence continues at coordinate 16,609 of CAMAYU010000143.1, read as the reverse complement.
GGGCTAACGGCAGAAACGCCTCATCGAAGACCACACGAGGTCTATTGCGTTCCCGCTCCCAAGCCCACTCAACTCAGACAGTCGAATTTGGCCGCTCGCCAGAAACCCGACTCGCGCGGCTGAGGAATCCATGACGATTCTGCGGACATTTCCAGCGAACTCGAACTTTTTCTGAATTATTTTGGAAAGTCAGCCGATTACCTCAAGAGAGACTTTCGTCCAGCAGCGGGCTGCGCGAACGATCCGTCCCATTTTGAGGGCCTCATGGAAATGACAATTCGCTCCCTGTTTGGCGGTTCTGGCCGATGTTCGTTGTTGAGCCGTTCCTCCTTGCTGGCGTGGTGTCATTCCAAAAGCCTTCGTCGGCGAACATTGCTTGGGTGTGCGTGGCTGGCACTCGCGGCGAGCGGTCTTTCGTCGGCGATGGCTCAGGATGCTGTGATCGATGTTCCTCCCGATCCGACGACGTTGGACGATGTCGGGGTTGTCGATGGTGGCCAGCCCGGCTCCGATTTTGCCGCTTGGTCGGGCATCGGTGATCCAGAACTTTCTGGCGGAGAAGTTGAGCTTGGCCCGGACGGCGAGCCAATCCCCAATCACGTCATCATGCCATTCTTCCGAAACCTCGCCGGATCCAATGGCGAACTTATTTGGGAAACAACAGGCGTACCTGAGCTATGGGATGGCGAGATCGATCCGCTGATCTTCTATGCCTTCGGTGGCCCACAGCAAAATTTGCTGCCTGCTGCACAGACTCGAAATCAGATCGAGGTCGCGACAGCGATGGATGCCCTCTCTGGCAACACGACGCCCGACGTTCAGTTCCTCATCGACGCGGTCAATTTGCTCCCCGCGAGCCAGCAGCGTCGCGCGTTGGATTCCCTCAGCGGTGAGACCTACGGGACACTCTCCTCGATCAGTCTCAAAATGGGTGACCGATCACTGCGGACCATCAGCAACCGGCTGATCAACAACGGATCGTTCCTCGCGGGTGGCGACACAATGTTGTTGGGGCAAGCCGCTCCGGTATTTGAGTCCGATCACGGAGATCAAGTACTGCGCAGTCAGTCGCCCGTTTACGGAGCGTCAGGCTGGACACAGGGTTTTGGTGGCAGTGGCAATTGGAGCGGCAATGGCAATGCGGCGGGGGCCAACTATCGACTGAGTGGCTTCGCCTACGGAGCCGATCTGGCGGGTGATGATTCGGGTGTGTTTGGCCTCACGGGAGGACACGGCTACTCGTCATTCCAGACCGACCGGAAAGACAACGGCACCGCGACTTCGCATCAGGTCGGACTCTATCTGCTGAAGAACTTCGAATCGTTCTATGGACTGAGCGTCTTCAACTACAGCCGCAATCACTACGACGTGACGCGGCTCATCACAATCGGTCCGCTCCAACAGTTGGCATCGAGTCACTCCAGCGGCAACCAGTTCGGCAGCTACAGTGAAGCGGGGATGAATCTCGACACGATGTTCGTTCGCTTCCAACCGTTCGTCGGTTTGCAACACATGTCCGTCTCCAGTGGCAGCGTGTTTGAAAGCCCGGCGGGCGGCGCGGGATTGAATGTGCGGAGCCATACGGCCAACACACTGCAAACGCATCTCGGTGCGCGCGCCGTCTTGGAACCGATGGTCAGCAGCAGCGGGATTGAAGTGCGACCTTATTTCAGTGGACGTTGGGTGGCCGATCTGCTCGGAAACAATCACTCGACAACAGCCTCGTTCGCGGGTGATCCGGCCGGAGGGTCGTGGGTCGTGACGGGAAATCAGTCCGGTCGCCACATGGGTCAGGTTGGCCCCGGGGTGAACGTGAAGGTGGCCGACGGCGTTTCTCTCTTCGGTAACTACGACTATCAGTTCGGCGATCGCTTCGATTCGCACTCGGCCAGCGGCGGCGTACTGTTTGAATTCTGATCAAGGCGACCATTTGATGGCGTCACACAGTGCAGGGCCAACACCTTTTTCAAGGTAGTTGTTCCGTTCCCTTCGGGGACACTCGCCGGGGAGGAGCATGGGATGACCCTGCACGCAGTGCGGCAACGCTTGCCCGTTTGATGTGTGAATGCGAGGCTGGGTTGAGGAAGACCTCATTCCAGCCTCTTCTGTTTTCCATCCCTAGCGGACGCTCCACCGTGAATCGCCCCGAGTTTCAGCTCATCGATTGGATTCGCAGTCGCGTTCGCGATCGCGATCCGGTCGTTGTCGGGATCGGCGACGATGCGGCAGTACTGCAAGCCACAGCAAGTGGCAAGATGTTGGTTGCCACGGACATGCTCTTGGAAGGCGTTCACTTCACGTTCCCCCCCGCGTCGCCGCAGCAGGCCGGGCGCAAGGCGTTGGCGGTCAACCTGAGCGACATTGCCGCGATGGGCGGGCGGGCCACGGCGGCGTTCGTCTCGGTGGCATTACCCGTGGACCGTGGAATGGAGTTCGCTCGCGATGTTCACGCGGGGCTGCTCGAATTGGCCGATCAGTACGACATCGTTGTGGCTGGCGGTGACACCAACAGTTGGCGCGGTCCGTTGGTCATCAATGTGGCGGTGATCGGTGAGTCGATCGGTTTGAGTCCGGTTTTGCGCAGTGGTGCGAAGCCCGGGGATTGGTTGTTCGTCACCGGTTCGCTGGGAGGGAGTCTCGCCGGGCGACATCTCACGTTTGAGCCGCGACTGCGCGAAGTGAACCTGCTGCAAAAACGGGTCGATGTTCACGCGATGCTCGACATCAGCGATGGCCTCGCCGCCGATCTGCATCACATGCTGAGTCAGAGTCACGTTGGAGCGATCCTGGTCGCGGATCACATTCCTATCAGTGCGGCCGCACTCGAACAAACAACAACGGAACGGTCGGCGTTGGCCCGCGCACTCAGTGACGGCGAAGATTTTGAACTGCTGTTCTCGGTTTCTCCCGACGACGGTCATCGTTTAGTGTCACTCTGGAACGACGCGACACCCGTCACGCACATCGGCCACATCACTGCCGATTCGGGCTGCTGGCTGATCGATCACACGGGTTGCCGCGAACCGCTTCCACCACTCGGCTGGACGCATGTGATCTAACGGCCTGCTGAAAAAACGTAGCACAGGCGGCGCGCCTGTGATTTCTTCGAGAAACACGAGCAGGCGAGCCGCCTACCCTACGTTTTTCAACAGGCGGCCGAACGCTTCAGGTTGGCATGACTCCGCAACAAATGCGTCATCCAATGGCCGTAAGCCGACGCTTGATGACGGCGCTGACTGTCATTAAGTCGCCCACTCGGTTTGAATTCCTGTGCGCCCACAATTCCCAACCGGACTCTTGGCGGAGGTTGTGGACGGACGCCGAATGAACGTTCATCGTTGTCGCTGTGACTGATGTGCCGTTGTGACTGAGACACCTTGCTGGGAGAGCATTGAGAATGCGTTGTCGTTTTGCGTTGGCATTGTTGGCGGTTGTGTTCTGCGCTCGAGGAGCGGTGGCCCAGACGGTGTGGCCGGGTGAGGACTGGGAGACCGCGAGTCCCGCCAGCCAGCAGATGGATGTGGCAGGACTGGAAAAGGCCAAGGCTTGGCTGGAGTCTCACAACAGCAAATCGGGGATCGTGATTCGTCACGGGCGGATTGTGGCCGAGTGGTACTTTGGCGACGCAAACCAGCAGTCCAAGTTCGCGGCCTATTCCACGAGCAAGTCGCTCTCCAGCATGGCCACCGGATTGGCCATTGCCGATGGCAAGCTGGCTCTCGATCACACCGTCGGCAAGTACATTCCGGATGCCAGTCCCGACAGCAAACGAACCGTCACCGTAAAGCAATTGCTGAGCATGTCATCCGGCGTGCACAACAATTCGGGAATCGGGCAACGCGAAGACCTCTTCAGCTACGCGCTGAAAGCGGCTCCGATGGATCACGAGCCAGGAGCGAAGTGGGACTACAACAACACGGGCCTCGCGCTGCTCAGTCCCGTCTTTCAAAAGGCGACCGGCCAGCAGATCGACGAGTTCCTGATCGGCCGCGTCTTCCGCCCGATCGGTATCCGCGCGGATGACCTGATGTGGGAACGTCGCGAGGGATACGCGCTCCCTTATTCCGGCTGTCACACGACGGCACGGTCGCTGGGGCGAATCGGGCTGATGGTGCTGCACCAAGGAAAGTGGATCGACAAGCAGATCGTCCCGGCCGAGTGGCTGAAGGAATCGATCGTTCCATCGCAGGAACTGAACAAGTCCTACGGCTACCTCTGGTGGAACAATACGACGAACAAGTGGCCCCACGTTCCGAAGGACGCTTACGCGGCTCTCGGCAAGTGGGACAACAACATCTTCGTCGTCCCCAGTCTCGACTTGATCGTCATCCGCCAGTCGGACATCGCTCCTCCGGCCAAGGACTACAAAATCGCCGACTACTACCAGTTGGTCTGCAACGCAGTGAAGCAGCCGTAGCACAGGCGGCCAGCCTGTGCCCTGAGCCGTCGCCTGTGCGGGTCTGCGAAACCTGTCGGGTGGGCCAGCGGCGTGTCGCCGCGCCGGCCCACCTTGATTTCTTGGTGTTCTTCGAGAGTGGGCCGGAGTTCGGAGCGAGCTGGCCCCACCCTCTTGTGCAATCTCCTTGAACGGGATCGCGGCCCGCGCCGAAGCTTCTCGACGCCAAGCCGCGTCACCACGGACGAACCGCCCGCCATCGCGACCAAACTACTTCCGGACTCGAAGCACCACTGGTGAACTCGCCAACACACTCACGGCAAAACAACACCCAAAAGAATTACCCTAAGGAACGGGGTCGCAATCACTTCCCGAAGTGAAACAGGCTGCTCTCAGCCGCAGGGCGCTAGCCCCGGTTTGTGTTATCCAAACTTCCCTTCCTTCCCGAAGTCATCCAAACCGGGGCTAGCGCCCTGCGGCTGATCGGGAAGTGATTGCGACCCCGTTCCGAAGGACGGTCAGCGGCCTGCCGTCCGCTCCAAAAACATCCCGTCAGTTTTCCGTGAAAAATTGGCGATGAGCAACAACGTGAGCACGTCGTCCGACTGCATGACCAACTCGCCCGACAGACTGGCCTCTCCAACCGACTTGATGACTGTCTCGTCCCACTTCTCGGGCACCTCGGGCGGCCCGAGATACACAAAATGTCGTCCGACATTCCCAAAGAGCCGTCCGATGTCACCAAAAAGTGACCCGATGGACTCAGGAAGTCGTCCGACACGCTCAAGGAGCCGCCCGAGTGACCCGAAAAGTCACCCGAGACGCTCATGAAGTCGCCCGAGAAAAACACGGACACGACTGGTACGACGAGAGTTAGGAACGGGATCGCAATAACTTCCCGAAGTGAAACAGGCTGCGGCTGATCGGGAAGTTATTGCGACCCTGTTCCTAAGGGGCTGTGCATTTTCAACTTCCGAGAGTTGGGATTTCTTGAGCCGCAGAGCGGCGTCCGAGTCAAGCCTGGGGCGGACACTTCGTCCGCCCCAAGACAGGAGATCACCTCACCCAGCCCCGGAGGGGCGGCCCCTTTCGAGCCTGTCTCCGGGGGTCTCGACACGCTCGGATCGGATTGAGGCCGCCCCTCCGGGGCTAAAACCATTTTTGATGGCCCGCTGTCCTAGGGCGGGCGAGGCACCCGCCCCAGGTTTGATTCGGCTGCCGCTCCGCAGCTCAACACCTTGGTGACACCAACTCTCGGACGTAATCCATGCACCGCCTCTAAGTTCCTCCCCCACGAGTGTTTTCGAAACGAACGGCACAACGACGTTGCGAAAGGCGATGGCCCTGATTGGACATGAACCTGCCTATTGGGTTTTAGAAGCCTCTGCTAGATTTCGACCGTTGCGGCTCATAGGAACGAGACGGTGACTTTGAGACCGTTGTTCAAGGCTTCCATTCGGTCGGTTGCCGCTGTTCTGCAAAATCGCCGAGGAATCCACGATGAATCGATCGTGCCAGCCTTTGTTATGCTTCGTCCTCACGCTGATCTCGACGATGTCCGCGCAGCTTCCAAGTGGGGCGTTTGGAAATGATCGTTTTCTACCACCGCCCCTGATTCCGTTGGCTCCTGCCATCCCGCATCAAGATGCGGACGCTGTTTGGCCACCGATCGAATTTCAAAATCAGATCAATCACCAACCGTCAGCCTCCCCCGTGTGGCCAGGGATTGACGAGTCGCCGTTTCCATCGGCTTTCACGGGAAACGCAGCCTGGACAGATGCGACTTGGGACTGGCGATTCCTTCCCGAGGGGCTGCTGTATCACTCGTATCTGGCAGGTGAGAAAGAGCCGCGTCTTTCAAACACGTTTTTCACTGAGTCCGGCGGACAGACCTTGTTGGATTCCACTTTGGGCTGGCGCGTTGGACTGATTCGATTCGGAACGACTCGCGGAATTCAGCCTGAAGGATTGCAGATCGATGTGGAAGGCGGAACGTTTCTCCGCGTGTTGCCGAACGAAGGAAATGACCTTCAGTCGATCGACTTTCGCGCGGGGATCCCGCTCACATGGCGCGAAGGACCGTTTCAGGCCAAGGTCGCCGCGTATCACGTCGAGTCTCATGTTGGTGACGATTACCTCGCCAAGCATCCGGGGTTCGTGTCGAACAAATACGACCGCACGGCAATCGTGTTTGGTGTCGGCTACTTCGTGTTTGATTCATTGCGTCTGTACACCGAAGTCGGTTGGGGAATCTCGGGGGCCGGTGGCGACAAGCCCTTTGAATGGCAGAGCGGTCTGGAGTGGAGCAGTCCGCACGCAACCGGGTTGCGCGGCTCACCGTACTTCGCAGCCAACGTCCACTTGCGCGAGGCGACTTACGGCAGCGGTAGTGTCAATGTCTTGGCCGGTTGGCAATGGCGGCGCAGTCAGTCCGAGCATCTGTTTCGAGTCGGCCTGCAATACTTCGGGGGCAAGAACAATCAGTACTCGTTCCTGCAGGACAATCAGCAACTGTTTGGATTCGGAGTGCGGTACGACTACTGAGATGTGATGTACGGAGTGGCCCGTGGTCCCGCTTTCAGTCGGAATGAATCAAATGGAGTCGCCTCGTCAAATGTGTGGTGATGATCGACCAATGAAGTCTGCCAAGACTGCTGCTTGGTCATCCAAATGGGGCAAGTTCAGTTGCCTGCCATGGGCGATCGCGGTGTGTCTCATCGTTGTCGGCGTCAGTTCGGCAGGACCGGCTCAATCAAAGTCTGACGAGACAATTTCTGCCGCCAAACACGCCGAGAAAACATCTGCAAATATGGGCGAAGAGGTCGCCTCGTTCTACGTCCGCGCGGTGACGGGGCCGCTAGCGGGGAAGTCGATCTGTTACGTCTGCCGCCACGGAGATCGCCCTGTGGTGATGGTGTTGGTTCGAGAACTCGGTGCCGATGTGGCGGCTCTGTTAAAGGAGCTGGATCGCTGCGTGAATCGTCACCGTGCTGACGGACTGCGCTGCTTCGCCGTGCTGGTGACAGGGGCACCACAGCGCGAAGCACCACGCTTGCAGACGCTCTCCTTCGACGAGAAATTGGAGTTGCCATTGACCCTCGCCGGTGAAGCCATTGCCGATGCCGCCGCCTTGAACATCGAACCCGATGCCGCCATCACGGCCATCCTGTACGAAGACCGCCACATCGTCAGCCGCTTCTCATTCCGAACCGGCACTTGCGACGCGGCTGCTCGTCAGTCCGTCGTGTCAGCGGCTGAGCAACTGGCCACCGCCGACCGATCGCGGTGAGAGCGTCGCTCTGTTGAAGAACGTAGGGTAAGCGTCTCGCTTGCCCGTAAATCCCGGTTGAAAAGGGGGCAAGCCGGAGGCTTACCCTCCGATTTTCAACCGGCGGCATAACGCGGGTGGCTCGACAGCCATGCAGCCGTTGCGGTCATTCCCACGCAGTGCGAGCCGCGTCGATTTCTCGGCGGTTCTTCCACAGGTACAGAATGCGCGAGCGGAGGGGTGGATGAACGCCGTCCGTTTCTCCGACTTCATCGGGCAGCCGAAACAAGACTTTGTCGGGATGAGCTTCGATGAGATTTACCAACTGCTCGATGCGGTGTTCATCCAGCTCGAACTGACGGGGGCGTTCGAACTGTGTCTCCCAATCGAGACGCGGAATGGCCTGTAGCCGCTGAAGTTTTTTTGCGGCCTCTTCGACCTCCGTCTCGTCGTCTCTCTGCCAGGCGTATTCGAGAAACCCTTTCACAGACAAGTTGCGGCGATCCTGAGATCGCCGTTTGAGGGACTCCTCCACCGCACGTTCGAGTGTTTCCTTTGAGGTGTGGCCGTAAGGGATCGCCGCTTCGATCGCTTCAATCACGTCGCGGGCGTTCAAGTTGCCGTGTCTGCGTGACAACAGTTCCTGCTGCTGGATCGCGGCCTGCATTTCGCTATCGGCCCCGAGTTTGAGCAGTCCGTTGATCGAGACATGAACACCATGAACCTGCGCACCAAAATCGTCGCAGAGATACTCGATGGCCATGTCATGTCGGATGTCCAGCCAGCCGGAGACCTTCCAACAGGCGGAGCCACACAGGGATAAGGCAACCATGCTGAGAGCGTTCGACATCCCGATCCATTGCGTGACCAAGAGGCCGCCCATCGCACCGACCATTAGCGTGATGGCTCGAAATCGTTGATTCAGCAGGTAGTACCGATAGAAGTGCCCCAGCTCATGACCGATGATGTCTTGCACTTCGGCGGGTGTGAGGCGATGCAACAATTGTCGATTCAAGTACACGCCATTCAGCGATCGAAAGAAGCCGCCCAGACCGAGATGGACGGCGCTGGCGTTCAACGATTTGTCGGCAGTGATATAGACCGGTGGACCGGGCGGTGGCAGCCTCAGTCGATCCAGCGTGTCATCCATCAGGAACCGGAGACGGTGCTTATCGAACTCACCAAAGCGCGTGTGTTCCTTGAGATCGCCGATCTCTTTCTTGTTCAGCGCGTATTGCCGCAGTACGGCCATGACATGCGGACCTAGAATGACGAGGACCGCGATAATCGAAAACAGCGGCTCTTCGGCGATTTGAGACCAGTCGATCCCCAGCGCGAGGGCGATCAACGCGAAGAGCTGAATCACGACCCACGGTCCTGCGACGCGATTGGCCCGTTGAATCTGTTCGATCAATTGCGCCCGCACGGGAATCGTGTCACTATTTGGCATGATGTCTGTTCGGCTTCATGTGACGGCGTTCAAGAGATAGCCCAAGAATCCGACAGAGGGCTTCACTCGCGTCTGATAATAAAGTTTTCCGGGGCCAGTATAGCGGTTCACCAACCCTTCACCGGACATCAGCGAATCGCGCAGGCTGCGGCTGGCTTTGACCAGTTGATAAGTGATGGTCTCGGAAAAGGCGACAACGTACCGGTTGTCGATCAGGAACTGCTCACCTTCCGCCAACGTCCGCTCGACGATCGCACCGTACGTCTGGCAGAAGAGTGTTCCATCGCCCGTCACATGCAGCAGGAATAGCCCCGTCTTCGCAAACATCCCTTTGACGCCGCCGTATTTGATGTTCAAGTGGCAATTGCCAATGTGAGCCAAATACGATCCGCGACTGAGATACAGGCTTCCCACATCCGCCAGCACGATCGGCAGAATGTCCCCATAATTGTCGGGAGCCACCAGCAGCGACTGTCCATCGCGCTTCGCACGAAACACGGCTCGAAACAGGGACTCGCCACCGAGCAGACTTTTGAATCCGGTCCACCAACCGGTGTTCGATTGTGTTCCACCGACGGCCGCAGAAATCTGAATGCCGGGCGTGATCGAAATCATACTGTCCGGCTGGGCGACCACTTCATCGGCTTCGTTCAGTTGGAATTCCAGCACCGTAAACACGGGGGCATGTTGGATCCGGTATTCCATGAAGTCCGATCTTCAAATCACGTTCTCATCGACACAAACGCCGCACGGTGCAGGAGACTCATCCCCTGCACCGTGTCTGGCTTTGAGGGCATTTCAAAACCGGTTTTTGCCTCAAACACCAGCCCGACGCGCGAGCGAGGGCTAAGCATTCGAGGATGGTGAGGCCCTCGCTTGCGCGTCGGGCTAGTTTTGAAATGTAATTAGAAACGGTCGTCAATCTTCGACATCGGAATTGGACGCGTACTTCTGCTGCATGAGATATCCGACGAAGGCCACCACTCCGAGAATCCCTAGGAAAATAAACAGCGCGACCATGCGAGGAACGTGCAGGATGTCGGAAATCGCCGTAATACAAATGTCGTAGATCACGACGCGAATGAACCAACCGATGATCGCTCCAAAGCCACCGCGTGCGGCAAGTACTAGTCCGTGACGCATGTTGACCCCGACTTTCGTCTATAAGTGGAAAGACTCGAACCGTGAACCACTACCAAAGGCTGATGTAGTTACCTGTTTGGTTTGAGAGAGTCAAGCAGCACAATTCAGCTGCGAACTCACTCCAAAACGAGTAAAACGCCATCAACATTGAACTGTCACATCAACTGTCGTTCTGCGACTTCGATGGCCTTCAGCAGCCCTCGGGCTTTGTTGAGCGTCTCTTCATATTCGCTGGCCGGGACGCTGTCGGCGACGATCCCCGCTCCCGCCTGTAAATATGCGGTCTGGCCGACCATCACGATCGTGCGCAGCGCGATGCAGGTGTCCATGTGGCCGGTGAAGTCGAGATAGCCGACAGCGCCGCCATAGGGGCCACGGCGGTGAGGCTCGAACTCGTCGATGATCTCCATCGCGCGGACCTTCGGCGCGCCCGAAAGCGTTCCAGCGGGAAGGCCCGCGCGGAGCGCGTCGAGAGCGGTGAGATCGCTCTTCAAACGGCCGACGACTTCCGAACTGATGTGCATCACATGGCTGTAGCGTTCGACGACGAATTGCTTCGTCACGGCGACCGACCCGTACTCGGCGACCCGCCCGACATCGTTGCGGGCGAGATCGACGAGCATCACATGCTCGGCAATTTCCTTCTCGTCGGCGAGCAGTTCTTGTTCGAGGGCGATGTCTTCCGCCTCGGTCTTGCCGCGTCGGCGTGTGCCCGCCAAGGGCCGAATCGTGGTCATTCCTTCATCGACGCGGACCATGATCTCGGGGGAGGAGCCGATCAAAGTCACGGCCGGAGATCGCAAGAGGAACATATAGGGGCTGGGATTCACGACGCGCAGGGCGCGATAGATGTCGCGCGGTGTCGCCGGCGTTTCGAGTTCCAGCCGTTGGCTGAGAACGACTTGGAAGATGTCGCCCGCCTTGATGTACTCCTTGCACTGATCGACCGCCGCCTCGTACCCGGCCTTCGTGAAGTTGGACCGGAACGGAAGCTGTGGGTCCGCCGAGAGCGAGATGTCGGTCAGAAGCAGTCCATCATTGGGGACGGCCAGACGTTGGCAAGTCTCATCGACGCGCCGGCAGGCCGCGTCATAGGCGGCTCGCAAACCGGGACCGTCCACTTTCGCGAAGGCCACGACGAGGATCGTCTTCTGGATTTGGTCGAACACGACCATCCGGTCATAGAACGCGAACGACATGTCGGGGAGATGCCGATCATCCTGCGGCGGGTTCGGCAAATGCTCGGAGTACCGCACGGTGTCATAGCCTGCATAACCGACCGCACCACCGCAGAACCTCGGCAGGCCGGGGACGAGCGGGGCGCGATATTGCTGGAGCAGGTCGTGCAGAAATTGAAGCGGATCCTCGACGGTTTGGCGTTCCGTCTGGCCGTCTCGCGTGAGGACGACTTCCCGATCGAAGGCATCGAGTTGCAGGAACGGTCCCGCGCCGAGAAAGCTGTAGCGCCCGATTCGCTCGCCTCCGACAACGCTCTCAAACAAGAACGAATTTGGCCCGTCTTCAAGACGGCAGAAGGCGCTGACCGGCGTCAGCGTATCGCTGACGAGCCGCCGATAGACCGGAACAAGGTTCATGCCGGCGGCGAGTTGCTCGAACGCGGCGAAGTCTGGGAAGTGGGCGGTCATGGCGGCGTTCAAATGTAGAGTGGGCGCCACAAGAAAATCACAGCAGGCGAGCCGGGAGGCGTCAGCCCCCGAACTCGACGATCAAGAGTCCGGGGGCTGACGCCTCCCGGCTCACCTGCTTAAAAAATATGTGGGTCCACATTGTTAAAGAGTGGCACAGCCCGGCATGAAGACACGCCGGGCTGTGGATTGGCGGCGGAAGCCCCTCAAACTCTAACCCTCTCCCCACCGAGCGGGGGCGAGGGAACAAGAGAGAAGCGGACGGGCAAGCGAGACGCTGACCCTATGGCTAGACACTAACATCGATCTCGTAACCCTTGCGCTGTTCGCGCGCGAGCCACTGATTGGCGGCAGGGTCGCCAACAATCTGTTCCGTCTTCGAGTCCCAGGTGATCTTGCGACCGAGGCGGATGGCGATGTTGGCCAGGTGACACGTCGTCATCGCGCGATGGTGCGAGTAGACGTCGGAAATCGGGTCGGAGCGGTCGGCGATGCACTCGAAGAAATTGCCCATGTGGTTGCCGGGCTTCTTCCCCTTGTAGAGCTTGGACAGCAGGTCTTCGCTGAGCGGCTTCTCCTTGAGGTCTTCGACGGGCTTGCCCTTTATGTTGCCACGGCTGACGTGGAAGCGGCCTTCGGTCCCTTCAAACAGGATGCCGTTGCCGTCCTTGGAATTGCTGACGATGTGCATCTCGACATCGCCGGGACACATGACCGTCACGTCGAAGCTGGTGGCCGCGTTGTAGCAGTCGTCACGGAGCGGGTGCCCGTCCTTGAACTCGCATGGATGCGTGGCGACGCCTTCCACCGACAGCGGGCCTGACTCATCAATGCCCAACGCCCAACTGGCGATATCAACATGGTGTGCGCCCCAGTCGGTCATCTTGCCGCCCGAGTACTCGTACCACCAACGGAATTCGTAGTGAGTCCGCGCGTGGGGGTACTTGCCGCCCGATCCCTTGCTGCGGTACTTAACCATTGGAGCCTGACCGAGCCACATGTCCCAGTTGAGTTCCGCGGGAATACCTGCTTCAGGGATCTCGGACGCGCCGGGAGCACCGCCGATGTCACAGGTCACTTTCTGGACCTTGCCAATGCGACCGTCCTTGACCATCGCCACGGCCTTCAGGAACAGCAGCCCCATTTCGCTGCGCTGCTGCGTGCCAACTTGAAAGACACGCTTGGTCTCTTGAAGCACTTTGCGAATCTGCTTGCCCTCGTTGATCGTGAGCGTCAGTGGCTTCTCGCAGTAGACATCTTTACCGGCCCGCATCGCTTCAATGGCGATCTTGCTGTGCCAGTGGTCGCAGGTGACGATCGTCACGACATCAATGTCCTTGCGATCGAGCAGCTTGCGATAGTCCTCGTACATCTCGACAGTGGCGTCCTTGCCCTTCTTCGCTTGGATGTCTTTGACCTTGTCGCGACCCTGCTCCATGTGCAGGCGATCGACATCGCACACGGCCACACCGTCAGAGTGATTCAGCGCGCCACCGACCACTTGGTGCCAGCGGTCTCCGGTCCCGATGCAGCCCAGCACGGGCCGACTGTTCACACTCTGAAAGCCCAGCGCGCGATTGCTTTCGGCGGTGAACCAGTACGGCAACGTCGCCCCCGCGAGGGCGGCGGTCGATGTCGTCTTCAGGAAGTCGCGGCGATTGGAACGGTGACTCATGGGGCAGGCTCCTAAGAAAGGGAAAGACATTTGAGAACGGCTGAGGCTGTCCTCGAAAAGTCTCGAAAACAGGGCACACTCTAGCGGCGAGTTCTCGCGACGTACAACGATGCCACCGCCGGGGGGATGGGCGAGAAGTCCAGCTTTTCCGAAAGCCGGACTTCAATCTTGAGAACGGGTTTACAGCATCGTGTTCGCCGCTGTTGCCTGCGGGAGCATCTTGCTGGATTCGGCAGTTTCTGCGACAAGTCGAACGGCGTGGATGTTCTCGCTCATACCAACCCAAAGCGTCAGCGAGGACGATTCATTTCGGCTATTTTACCTGCTGTCGTTCACGTCCGGTTGTCCTCGCTGACACTTCGGGTTGATGTTGAAGCCGCATTGACTCACACCAGTTGCTTGGAAAGGAATCCGGCGTCGTGTTTGAATTCAGTCCCTCGCCCGCGTCGGCTACTGACGAATTGGTGCAGAGGCTCACCGTATTGCAGCTCTGTCGGCCACAGGATTTCCAGCGGGCGAAGGGATTCGTGCGGCGGTTGGCGGGAGACCTGCCCGCGTTCGATTCGGTCTGGATCGACGCGCTCGTACAGTTGCGGCGACTGACTCCGTACCAAGCTCGCGTTCTCGAACAGGGCTCCGCGTCTGAGTTGCGAATCGGCCCGTTTGTGCTGGTCGATGAATTGGGGCGAGGCCCGCGCGGGACGACGTGCTTGGCAACGCGACCTCTTGCCAAGCTCCACGACCGGTCGGGACGCTCCGTGGTGAAGCGGCTTACCATCGCAGGCGACGATTTTCCTGAGAGCCACCGCCGACTGAACGAGTTGCTCGAACGGACGGCTGGCTGGTCGCACCCGAATCTCGTCGTGCCTCATTCGCTGTTGCGTGACGGTGAGCAGCGCGTGGCGACGGTGAGTCGGTTCATCGACGGAACACCGCTTGGCGAACTGCTCGTTCGGCGAGGTCGCTTTCCGGCGAGTGCCGTCGTCGAGGTAGCACGTCAGTTATTGAGTGGCCTCGCGTCGCTCGATGCGCGCGGTTTGGTTCACGGTGACATTCGGTTGTCGAATGTGCGGCTGAGCGAACGGGGTGCGGCGGTACTCGTGGACGGAGGCATTCGTCCGGCGGTCTGCCCCGAGCTAACCATTCATGCTTCGTTCTCGCTCGAAAGTTATGACGGCGTCGCGCCCGAACTGATCGGAACGGGTCTCGCCGCGAATGCGGGAACCGAGCTGTACGGACTTGGTTGCCTGCTGTGGCAACTGCTGGCCGGACGACCTCCGTATCCGATGGCCGATCCACTGATGAAGCTCGCGGCGCATCAAACTCGTCGGATTGAAGACGTGCGCGAGTGGGCACCGGAAACGCCCGCCGCTCTCGCGCAAGCGATCTACGCGATGACCTCGCCCATGCCCGAACAGCGGCCGCGTTCGTTCGAGGAACTGTTGCAGCGATGGGGGCACCCCGGTGCGCTGTCGCGTTCTCGACTGCGTCGCTTCCGTCGCGCGTTCCAAGGAGCCGTCCCGCACCTCGCTCAGCCCGTTGCTTCGGTCACGGAAGGCCGCTGGCCGTGGATCGCCGTCTCGCTGTTTATCGCAGCGGGAGCCGTGATGAGTTTTGCGAACACCGGCGTGAGGAACGAGCTGCTCGCGCTAACGAGTCGCGTCGTGGACGTGGTGCGAAGTCGAGACAGGAAACCGTTGGCGGAGTCCTCGACAAACAAACGATCTCTCGCGACAGATGCCGCCGCGCACGCGACCGAGAACGGACTGCTCTTGTTGCCACCCCCCTCGGCCGACGGTGTGGTGCTGCTCGCGGAACCGGGGCCGTACACCGTAACCGATGTCGCGCACGCCGGCTCACTGACAATTCGAGGAGCGACCGGAATCACCCCGGTCATTCACGTTGGTCGCGAACCGCTGCGAATTGCCGCCAACGAAGTCACGCTGCTGAACGTGGCCATTCGACGCACCCCGCTCGCACAAGCGGCCCGCGCGAATGTGCCGCCCCTTTCCGCAATGTTGCTCCTGCGATCCAACCGCGTGTCGATCGAAGGTTGTGAATTCGAGACCGACTTGAATCCCGCCACCACGGACGCGACCACGATTTCACCGACTGCGGCGTCGGCAACCGCTTCGCTGGCGTGGCTGCCTCGTGACGAAGCGACATCCGAGAACGGTGACTCGACGCGGGTCGCAACAACGGACACGAACTCGGGACCCGCAGACTCGATCCGACAGTTCGCGATCTCGAACACCGTCTTCCGTGGATCGGGTGCGGCGGTGCTGCTCGCCGAAACGCCGGAGGACATGACGCTGACAAACTGCTTGAAGGTTGGAGGCGGAGCGTTTTTGACGCTGGGCCGCAAAGCCGTTGCGCGACCGATCGCGATCGAACTGACTCGCGTCACACTGCGAGACTCTGGGCCACTGCTTCGATTCGGCGGCGCGTTTGCGGAACACGCTTCTGCGCCGCCGGTCCAGGTCGTCGCGAACGACTGCGTGTTCGCGCTACGACCCGCGACGAATCGTTCACCGGGGGAAGCGTCTCTCGCGGCAAGTCTCATCGAAATTCAAACCGCTCGTCCGCGCCGTCAGCTCGCGCAGTCCATTCGCTGGCAGGGGCGTGACTCGTTCGTGCCACCGGGTTTGGAGTTGCTCGTCGTCACCGATCCCGCGCGGGGGACGATCCCGATCCCGGTCACGAACGCGGACGAACAGTTTGAGAGCCTCCTCGCCAGTGAATTGGACTTCGCCGGTCCCGCGTCTGGCCCCAATGCCGACTCCCGTTTGATCCAGCTTGCCGCCCCGCGCTCGTCACCGAGTGCCTCGCTCCCCGGCTTCGATCCCACGTTGTTGCAGACTTTTTTTCGCGAGTGAAGTGACTGTGGTTTCTCTTGTGCGACACCAGACTGAAGTGAGGCATCTGCCCAACGTCGGTCTTGGTGAGCCGGGCGGCGTAAGCCCCATGGCACTCACTTTGAGCGGCACGGCGCTAGCCGCCGGTGGGTGGAGTTGTGTTTCCAAGAAAAGAA
>CAMAYU010000142.1 GCA_945862235.1 Schlesneria paludicola DSM 18645 | reverse complement strand
CGATGAGTTGAGTGAGCTCGCGAAGCCACTGTTTGCGCTCGTTCCATTGATTCGTCTGCCAAGTCCCTTCTAAGAGAGTGGCGTGATTGGGATTCACGGCGACGGTAAGTTGAATCGAACGATCTTGGCAACGGCGAATCAGTGGCCGCAGGGTCTCGACGGTCGCTGGCGAATAATGAGTTCTTCGGAATCCGCTGTCTGGGCCGAGTAGATGTTGCAGGAGTTTTGTCGCTCGCTCATGTTGCGCTCCAGCGCGTGCTGAAAGCCGCTCTGGAATGGAAAAGCCTTCCGCTGTGAATTCGGGTGGCCTACCGGTCAAGATTCGAGAGAGCTGTTTACACGAATGTCCCAGAGTTCGACCGTTGAAGAGCAAGTCACAGTGATGGTCAAAGTCGGACCTCTCGCCGTTGAGGCGCGACATCGCAAAGTCGGCATTTACCGTCGCGTTGTCTTTGAACGTCTGAAAATCGACGAACAGCAAGATTTCGCGGACCGTCGGATGTTCAATTGCCCTTTCGATTGCCGCCCAAAGCTCGCGAGCAGTGGAGCCCGACAGGCCCAAGTTGAGCGCAGGCGGCGAGGAAAGCCCGGGCGCGTCGGGGCGAATGCCAATCAATGTTCGTGAATTACCAATCAACACTGTCGAGCCGCGATACCAATGCAGTAGCTCGCCCTTGCCGATTCGCGAGGCCGAGCCGTCGTAGCCACCTGGAAGTAGCTTCGTCTGCCACGCTCCATGCGGATCGACGACGACGTTCATGGCCGAGATTGCGGCGAGCAACATAATCGACGACGAGACAAATGCCGTCAGAAATGACCGATAAGCCGCTCGATTTACACTCTCGACAGATGATGACTCCATCGTAATCATGGCTGCACTAAACTCAGAAATGTCAGAATTGAAAGTACAGAAATTCGCGAACGCGCGTTAGTAACGTGATAGCAAAGACAAACACGAACGACATCAGCACACCGCGAGCAGCCGACGGTTGCCAAGCAGTCCACTTTAACCAGCTTGGAATGTCAGACATAAATTTGCGGGCGGTACTCCAGTCACTCGATGGTTCGTAAGCGGCCAGAAGTTGTTGGGTATTCGGCAGCGCGACTGTGCAGGCCAGCAATCCCAGCATCAGGAGCAGGACCGTGCTGGCCTGAGCAACCGGCTCGGCAAGCGCACCCGCATCGCACCCGGCAAGAGAAACCCATAGGGAAACGGCCGTGTTCAGGCTGTCCGAGCGGAACAAAACCCAGCCTGCCATCACACACGCCATCGTCAGCAGCCAGCTCATTCCACGCCAAACCACGCTGCGTTCGGCGGACCAGCCCCAACGATTGGTCAGACTGCTCCAGCCATGATTGACGCAGAGGTATATCCCGTGCAGCAGTCCCCAAAGTACAAACGTCCAACCGGCACCATGCCACAGTCCGCCGAGAGTCATTGTCACCAGCAGGTTGAAATACCGTCGGTAGGCCCCACCACGACTGCCGCCCAGCGGGATGTACAGGTAGTCTCGCAGAAACCTCGACAGTGTCATGTGCCAGCGTCGCCAGAAATCGACGATGGATGTCGCCTGATAGGGCGAATTGAAATTGAGCGGCAGCTTAAACGAAAACATCCGACCGAGGCCGATTGCCATGTCGGAGTAGCCGGAAAAATCGAAGTAGAGTTGCAGCGTATAGGCCAGCATGCCCACCCATGCCTGAACCACCGCCAGTTGCGAACCCGTGGCAGCGGCGTCAAACACTTGGTTTGCGTACGGTGCACAACTATCTGCGATGACAACCTTCTTGAACAGGCCGATCACAAATATCACGACGCCAATCGACAAGTCGTCAGCACGTAGTTGGCGTCGTCGTTTCTGCCCCTCAAGCTGCGTCAGCAAGTCAGTGTGTTGGACGATCGGACCGGCAATCAAATGGGGAAAGAACATTACCAAGAAGGCGTATTCCAGCAGCGTGTACTGCCGAACTCGGCCTTGCCACGCATCGACCAGATATGCCAGTTGCTGGAAGGTGAAGAAAGAGATTCCTAGGGGGAGGACCAGCTTCTCGAAGGCCACCGGCTGGCCACTGATCGACGCCAGCATGTCAGCAAAGAAACCGCAGTACTTGAAGTAGGAGATCAGGCCGAGATTGAGCACCACTCCCGCCAGCAGGCATAGCCGACGAATCGTTGGTTCCTGCCGCAGGATGAGCCAGCGACCTAACTGAAAGTTGATGAGAATCGAAGTCGCAATCAGAGGCAAATGGATCGGATTCCAATACCCATAAAAGACGAAGGACGCGATCAACAACCACAACAAGGATGCCGTTTTGCCGTGCTGCGAGCAGACACTAAACCCGAGCAGTGTGACGGGCAGAAAAACCAGTATGAAGACATATGAACTGAAGAGCATGCCGCCGACCTCCTTGACGCACGGTGACAACGAATTGTCAGGCTTGGCTTATAGTTGCCAATTCTGAATCAGGTCAATCCGAATCGTGATCCTCCTCGTGCCCAATCGCAATTCGCCACCCAGTGATGCAGAACAGTGCTGTTTACAGGGGAGTGTTGACCAAAACTGGAGTTACAAAAGTAATGGGCGGAGGTTGAGCCAGAAGTCGCCTGTTGGTCGCCGCCAATTGAGGGGCTGTCCGAAAGGAGAGGGCGAGACTTCCGACTCAGGATTTCGCGGGCAGCCAGCTTAATCCTCAGGCCGAGTGTAGTTTTCGCCTCCAAGAGCGCACACCCCGGTTTCTCGTCTCTGGCCCATAAGGAAATTCGACGCGCAGCCATTTGATAGACCCAAGCCAAGTACGCTTGGACGGACGAGGCGTCCATCCTACGAGACCGTGTCGCTCGGTCGGTATTTGCGGATGAGCGGTTCGACGATCTCGGGGGGGACGAAGTCGCGCAGCTTTTCCATCGTGCTGCGTTGGCTCAGTTGAGCGATCTGTTTGATGAGGCTGCTGGAGATGTGCGTGTAGCGTTCGCTGGCCATCAGGAAGACGGTGTCGATCTCGGGGTCGAGTGCTCGGTTGGCGAGGGTCATCGTGAATTCAGTCTCGATGTCCGACAGGGTTCTCACGCCGCGCACCAACACGCGGGCACCGCATTGCCGGATGAACTCGACCGTCAGTCCTTCAAAGCAGCGGACCTGCACGTTCGTGAACGGCTGGAGAACTTGGGTCGTCAACGCGAGCCGTTCGTCGGCTGAGAAGAGGGGACGCTTGTCCGGGTTGATCCCGATGCCGACGGTCAGCGTGTCGAAGATCGTCGCCGCGCGGCGGATGATGTCGAGGTGCCCGAGCGTCAGCGGGTCGAAGCTGCCGACGTAGACGGCGTGATGCGAGTTGAGGGTGGTCATGGTGACAGGCTCCGTTGTCGGGCAGTTGCTCTTGGTTATTGGTGGCGGGCGGAGTCTGCCTGAATGGACTCGAACATCCAAGGGAACTGATTTCCCTCAGGCTGCTGTCACATTGGCAGAGGCTTGTCTGACGAGTTGCCGTTTGTGACGGAGCTTAATGTCATGAGCTGCGGCTCCCCGGCCTCCGACTCGCTCGTTAAAATCCTTGCCGCGTGGGAAACGGGTTGGTTCTGAGGCTGGCTGCGGTTGAGATCCGTGGCGAGCGACCTACTGGCCGGAGTCGGTATGTTGTTTGCGGTCGAGCAACAGGTGTCGCGCGAGGCGCGGGGTGTTTGAAGTCCGGCTTTAAGAAAAGCCGGACTTCGGATTCCAACAGTGAACGTCGCGTCGGTGAATGCTTCGAGGAGTTGTGAGTCATGGCGATCTTTCGTTGGGGACAGGCTTGGGATCCCTTTCGCGATCTCGAACGGGAAGTGGACCGCCTGCTGGCGAGTGTCTCGCTGTCGTTTCAGGGGCTGCGGTTTGGGCGGCAGTACCCGCCCGTCAATGTCTATGAAGTCGATGACGAACTCTTGTTGACCGCCGAGCTGCCGGGGACGCGTGCCGAGGACTTGGAGGTTCTCGTCGCCGATGGCGTGCTGACTCTCAAGGGAAAGCGCACTGGCGCGGCGGGGATCACCGACGATCACTATCGCCGCCAAGAACGACCTCAGGGAAGTTGGCAACGTTCGCTGACTTTGCCCACGCTCATTCAAGAAGACAAGCTGAGTGCCGAGTTCACCAACGGTGTGTTGCGCGTGCGGCTTCCCAAAGCTCCCGCTTCGATCCCTCGGCAAATTCAAGTCTCCGACGGCAACGCAGAGTGAGACGCGCCTTACGGTCCCTTCAAGGTCCAGACCATGTCCAACGAGATCGTCAAACTGAGTTCTCCCGAACCGAACGGCAACGCTGGGATGCCCGTCGATCCGGTCGTGTTCACTCCCCCGATCGACATTTTTGAAACGCCCGACGGCCTCGTGCTTCAGGCCGATCTGCCGGGAGTCACTCTCGAAACGTTGGAGCTACAGGTTCAGGACAACAAGCTCACGCTGTTCGGTCGTGTGAACCACGTGCTGCCCCCGAACGCCCGGCTGATTCATCAAGAGTATGCCCTCGGCCACTTCCTGCGTTCGTTCATCCTCAGCGATGAAGTCGATCATGAGCGAGTGACCGCCAAGCTGAATCAGGGTGTACTCGAAGTCTTCCTGCCGCGCGTCCCCAAGTCGGAACCGAGACGCATCCAAGTCACAACCAGTTGATCCACAGTAGGGTGTGTGAAGTCTTCGGAACGCACCGATTTGCCTGAAGGAAGATGGTGCGTTCCGAAGACTTCACGCACCCTACTGCTGCGAGGCATCACATCGAATCAGGAGGCCGCCATGTCAGACAGCTCTGCCGAACCGAATCGTCCTGTTGAGAACGCTCCGCCTCCGTTGGACCGGATGCGTCATGAGATGGACCGTTGGATTGATGCGGCCAAATCGACGGGTGAGCGGGCATTGGAAACGCTCGGCCTGCTGGGAGCTTCGCGTCCCTCCGCCCCGGCCATCGACGTGATCGAACTGGCAGAAGAGGTCATCGTGCTGATCGATCTTCCCGGAGTTGTGGCCGAGGCTGTGGAACTGTCCATCACCGGCAATATGCTTACGGTGAAGGGGACGCGCGCGGGCCACGGTCTCCCCGAGGAAGCCTGTCCCCGCGTTCACGTGTCCGAACGCGTGAGCCTGCGATTCGAGCGGGCCATTCCGCTTCCCGCTGCCGTCAACGCCGATGCCATTCGCGCTGAGACTCGCGACGGCCTGCTCAAGGTCTCGCTCCTCAAAGCGGTCGCCGCCCCGAGCCGTTCCATTCCCGTCGCCCGCAGCGTGCCCGAAGCGAAGTAGCAATGGGTGTCCTTGCCAGAGCCTGTTCCACAGGACCATTGCCTTGTTCAATTTCGGGTGCCATGGTCACGGAGCTTCGACGTGGCCGTGCCTGTAAGTGAAGGCTGTTTCTCATTCTCACGGCCACGTCGAAGCTCCGTGACTGTGGCACACCATCTCACAAATTCAAAAAGGCAATGGCTTTGCCTGTTCAAATACGTTGCTTGGCAATCGGAGCGGTCGATTTCTACGATACGACCGTCGTTGAGGCCGCGCGGTCCCAACCCTCGGGCCTCCGGCCGCCGTTCTTTTTTGATCGCACTGAACCTCGCCGCGATTTCGTTGCGAGACGACCTACTTACCGGGTTCGCTCATGGACACGATTCAAATCCCCTGCCCGAAATGTGGTTCCGAGTTGAAGCTGCGCGACCGCAGCTTGCTTGGTCGTCGCGGCAAGTGCCCCAAGTGTTCACATGCCTTCGTGCTGGAAGAGCCAGACGAAGTGCAGCTCGAACTTGCCGAACCCGAACCGACGGTAGCGGGGACTGCGGCGCGATGGATTCCCGATGAAGTGGCTCCGACACCGGTGGTGCCCCGTTCACCAGCGCCGCGTGCGCAGGCTCCACAAACTCAAACCCCTGTCCCGCAGATGCCGGTCGCGCCCGCCGCCAGCTTCGCGCTGCAAGGGCTGGAAGAACTCGCCGCACCGGATGGACCCGCCTCGCGATTGAAGGCTCTTCAAAAACGGAACGCCAAGAATCGCAACATTGGTTTGGCGATCGGTGCCGTCGGGATGTTGGCTCTGGGGGGAGCGGCCTTCTATGCGATGAACAATCCTCCCGCGAAACCCGGCGCGGGTGAACGGGCGGTCGCCGACAAAGACGGACGCGAAGCCGACGATGCGGATGCGGCTCCCCAGGGAGCGGCCAGCGGTGGCACCGCCGCCAGCAACGATCGGTTCGCGAGTACGGGCAAGCCGACCAAAGGGAAGCCGATCGACTTGCAGTTCATTCCGTTCGGGACTCAGGTCGCGATCAACATTCATCCCGCCGCGCTTTGGAAAGAAGAGAGCAAAGGGGAGGAAGTGCGGTTCTGTCTGACAGCCCCCGCCAAGTTTTTGGAGGCGACGCTGCAAGACCTCTTCAAGCGGAAGCCCGAACAAATTGAAGAGGCGTTGATTTGTCTGATCCCCGGCGCACAAGGATCGAAGCCCGAAGTGGCCGCCGTGATTCATCTGGTCGAGGAAGCGAAGAAGAGCCAGTTGCTCGAAGACTTTGGCGGCGCGCGCGTGGATGACTACGGCCACCCCGTTTATGTCACCGAGGAGCGGGCCTATCTCATCCAGGATCAAAAGACGATCGCCGTCGGACCGAAGGGCCAGGCGAGCGAGATGGTGCAGGCGATCACCGGTCGCAACCCGGCAGCGGATGGCATCGACGAGCTGCTGCCGCTCACAGATCGTGACCGACATCTCACGTTCATCTTCGTGCCACGCACGCTCCGGCTGCACGCGAACTACTGGTTCGCTGGAGCGGATGCCAAGCCAACGGCGGTCGCTCCGTTCGTTCATCGCTTCTGCGATTGGCTCGGTGACGAAGTCGAGTCGGCAGTTTGGAGCTTCCACCTCGGTGAGAAAGGTTTCTACTCGGACATGCTGCTCCGCAATATGGCCGGTGTGACGGCGTCCCGTTTCTCGCGCGATACGCAGAAAAAGCTCGACCAGTTTCCGCGCGATCTCTTGGAGGCGGTCCAGATGATGAACCCGCGTGAAGTGGGCAAGCGCAAGGTCATCGGCCGACTCCCCATCATGAGCGACGCCTTCACCATGGCGACGCAGGTCAGCAACGGGCCGAGGCACGTCCAACTTATCACGCCGCTTCCCGAGCGAGCCGCTCCGAACCTCGCACTCGGCACGCTGCTGGCGTGGGACGAATCGACGCGCACCGACTTCACGAAGAAGGCTCCTACGAAGGCCGCACCGTCCGACGGTGCCAAACTGCCCGATCTGATCGCCGACCGATTGAAGCTCAAAATCGACATCGACTTCCGCCGCACGCCGCTCCAAGAAGCGTTCGCGTATATCAGTGGTGAAATCAAAACCACGATTGATATCGATGGCGATGCCCTCAAATTCGGTGGCTATACGAAGAACATGACGCAAGACATGAAGCTCGATGCTCAACAGGTCAAGACGGGCATCTGGAAGATTCTCGAAAAGTATCAGGACCCCGTCCGACCGGAAAAACACATGGTCATCGTCGTTGATGAAGCCAAGAAGCTGATCCTCGTCACGACGCAGGCATCATGCACTAAGAACAACCTCACGCCGTTCGACGTGAGCAAGTGACGAGTCGGGTGCGTGGAGTCTTCGGAACGCATCGGTTGATGATCGGCCTTGTTGATGAGGATGTGCTCCCAATGCGGAGCGATGAAGGCGACTTTCAGGCAAAAACAGAAACTGGACTCGATGAGTCCAGTTTCAAATTCGAAGAAGTCCACGCACCCGACCGCCTGATTCCTCCGTTCCTTGAGTCCCCACCACATGTCGCTCGGTCACTGCTCCTGTCCCGACTGCGGCACGACTCTTCGGATTCGCGACCGCTCGTTCGTCGGCCGGACAGTCCCGTGCCCCGAATGTCACACGGCGCTCGTGATCGAACTCGATCCCGATCAGCATGTCGTCGCGCGGAAGCCGGTGGTGGACAAGGCCCCGATCAACAAGTCTGCGCCGCTCACGAAAGCCTCTTCGTCAGGCATCTCCGTCGTATCGAACTCTGATCTCAGCACGACGAATTCCCGGCGTGGGCCGAGCCAATGGAGCGAGTCGCTGCGGCGTGTGAGCAACTCGCCGCTGGTGATGGCGTGGGCGTTGGCCATCGCGATGACGGCCCTCGTGTTTGTCGCGATGACTCGTCCCTCCGTCCGCTTTCGACCTCCAAGCCAAGTCCCACCGGGACAGTCCCGTCCGCCCGAGTCCACCAACGATCAGCCGCTTGTGCCCGACGAATCTCACCCAAGGCAGTCAAGCCCTGAAGGTGATCCGAACGGGAATGCTCCGGTTGAAACGCCCTCGTCGAGTGAGTTGCCTCTTTCAATCGCAGCCGACGCGACGCGACCGGCCAATGCTCCCGAACTCACGTTCAGTCCGATTTCCGAAATGACGGAAAACGGGAACACGGGCCACAAGCCCCCCGTTGTGGTCCCGTCACCAAACAGAGTTCAGCCCGTCGCCGCACCGCCGCCGAAGATCGACTTTGACGCGGCACTCCAGCAACGACTCTCCGAATTTGAACAGCCTGTTCCCGCCAGTCGTCGTGCGTTGATCGAGTTCATCGAAGAACTGCTCGGCGCACCGATTCGCTATCGCGGCGAAGACTTGGGTGAACAAAATCTCGACAAGCTCGTCACAGTTCGGAAGCTCGAGAACACGACTCTCCGCGTGGTCCTCAAAGCGGTCCTCGACCCCGCCGGTTGGGAGTTCGTGACGACTGACACTGAGCTACGCATCCAGCTCAAGGCTACTGGCGACGCACCGCTGAAGCCCTGATGGCATCCAACACAGAACGGCCAAACTCATGGACCTCGACGACACCATTTGCTACTGCTTCCACATCTCCAAACGGAAGATCGTGAACTTCGTCCGCGTCCATCAACCGCGCCGCGCCAGCCAGATCAGCGAGTGTGGCGGAGCCGGCACGGGCTGCGGCTGGTGCGTGAATTATCTCAAACGCTACTTCGCCCAGACGCAGGGTTCGTCGAGCGAAGCCCACCTGCCGCCAGTCCCTCCGTCTCTCACCGAAGCCGACGCCCTGACTACCACCGACTACGCCCAGCAACGTGCTGCCTACATCAAAGCCGGTCACGGCAAGCCCGCCGCCGGAGCTATTCCACTGCCGGAATAGCACGTGACTCCATGCGGTCTCTCTGATCGCCTCTTTCTCCGTGCGTGCGAATGAGCGGATCCGCGAGCGGAGTCCTGTTGGAGGTGATTGTGCGGGCAATGTGGCAGGTGGTTTTGATGACGATCGCGGAACGAGGTGGCTACAGCATTGAAAGGCGTTCTCGTCGAACGGCCCTCCGGTGTGTCGCGCACCATGCCGGAATCGTTTGAATCGCTGTTCATCAATCGCCCACACGCATTACCGCGGCTGTTCTGTTCGCCGCGTTCGGCAACTTCCGGGGTAACGTGCAAGACTTGAGCGGCATCCCCAATAACCGATAGCACCTCAGACCACGAACGCTTCCCGCATGATGCGGCGCAGCGAGAACTCGACACACTATCCGCTGTCCATTCTTGACCGCATGGTGAGAACGTAGCGCTAAGATTTCGCTCCGTCATACACGGACTGTTCGCGAAGGGTTTCGTAGAGACGGGCGGGGCCGAGCAGGATTGCCTTGAGGCCGTTGCGGACGGCCTCGGAATTCAGGGCCTGAGTGCTGAGCGAGGTGTGAGCATCCAGTGCCGCAATGATGGCGTTCATGAGGCCACGGTCTAAGTCTGGCGAGTTGGCGAATTGTTCCTTGGTGTTATTGCTCGCCTGCATGGTCAGTGTTGTTGATTCTCGCAACTTCACGGCGACGCAATCAACGAATGAAAGTTGGTCACCATCAGTCGTGTCGCCACCGAAAGAGATCATTCACCTTTTTGATGATCTCGCTCATCAGGGCTTTCTGCTTCTCTTGGACGCTGCCGCCGCCGACTTCGGTGAGTGGCTCCAACTTGGGGTTCTCGCCCTCGTCGAGCGGCATCGACTGTTTGCCTTGGGGCTTCAGCTTGTGGTGAGTCAGCACGACTTTTGACAGGTCGATCCCTTCTTGCTCGCGGCCGAACTCCAGCAGTCGCAGGACTTGTTTGTAGAAGATGGATCGCTTCTCGATGTCGGTGTTGCCGTAGTCGAAGATTTGCGACAGGTAGGTGTAGAACCGCTGAAACGCTCCCATGTCGGATTGAAAGAGCAGCAAGGCATTCAGTTCATTCTGAGCGGCTTCGGCGGCGGATTTGTCCTTCTTGTCCTTGGCGAGCTTCAGGGCTTCTTGTGCGGCCTTGTACTTCTTTTGGAGGCGATCCACGACGGGTTCGACGGCGGCGGCCAGTTCGCTCTGTTTGGCGTTCGGCTTCAGTTCCACGGCGACGACGCGATCCACCTCGAAATCGTCGTAATGTCCGGTGGCGTCGAGTTTCGCTCGCAGGTTGTAGACCAGATTCGGGTCGGTGACGTCGGACAGTTCCGCCGTCGTGTGGTAGGACTTGAACGCGGCCAGCACGTCTTCCGTGTTGTTCACGAAGTCCAGCACATAGGTCGTGTCCTTGCCGGGGTGAGCACGATTCAGCCGCGACAACGTTTGCACGGCCTGAATGCCCGCCAGCCGCTTATCCACGTACCTGCCGCAGAGCAACGGTTGATCGAAGCCGGTTTGGAATTTGTTCGCCACTAGCAAAATCTGGTACTCGTCCCCCTTGAAGGCTTCTCGAATGTCGCGACCTCGCAGGTTGGGGTTCAGTGTCTGGCTGGTTTCGGTGAATGGGTCGGGGCCGGAGTCTTTGTCGGTCACTTCGCCCGAGAACGCCACCAGCGATCGGATGGCGTAGCCGCGATCCTTGATGAACTTGTCGATGGCCAGTTGCCAGCGAACGGCCTCTTGTCGGCTGGCCACAACCACCATCGCCTTCGCCGTCCCAGCGAGTAACGGGGCGACGTGTTGCCGGAAGTGTTCGACGACGATCTCGACCTTCTACGCGATGTTGTACGGATGCAATCGGACCCAGCCCATGATCCCCTTCATGGCGGTGCTGCGTTCGACTTCTTTCTCGTCCCACTCTTTGCCTTCGTGAGCCAGCTTGAAGGCCAGCTTGTAGGTCGTGTAGTTCCGGAGCACATCCAGAATGAAGCCCTCTTCGATCGCCTGCCGCATCGAGTAGACGTGGAACGGCGTCGGGAGATTCGTCTTGCTGGCCGGTTGGCTGGGGTCGGGGCGAGTGCCGAACAACTCCATTGTCTTCGCCTTCGGCGTGGCCGTGAACGCGACGAAGGTGATCCCCGCGTCGCTGGCGCGCGATGCCATCTGAGCGGCCAGAATGTCTTCCGTGCTGACTTCGCCACCGTCGCCGAGTTCCTGCAATTCTTCGGCGGACAGCACGGCCTTCAGCTTGGCGGCGGCTTCGCCCGTCTGCGAACGGTGAGCCTCATCCGCGATCACGGCGAACCGCTTGCCTTGCGTCGCCGCCAGTTCGCGCACGGCCTTCAGAGCGAACGGGAAAGTCTGGATGGTGCAGACCACGATCTTCTTGTCGCCAGAGAGTGCCGCCGCCAGTTCGCCGCTCTTGCTGCTCCCTTCGCCCTTGATCGTGGCGACGACGCCGGTCGTTCGCTTCGAAATCGAAGATCGCTTCCTACAACTGCGTGTCGATCACGTTTCGGTCAGAGACGACCAGCACGGTGTCGAACAGCTTGTTGTGCTGAGCGTCATGCAGATCGGCCAGAAAGTGAGCGGGCCACGCAATCGAGTTCGTCTTGCCGGAGCCGGCCGAGTGCTGAATCAGGTACTTGCCGCCCGGTCCTTCCGTCAGCACGGCGGCTTGCAGTTTGCGAGTGGCGTCGAGTTGGTGATACCGGGGAAAGATGACCGACTTGATTTGCTTCTTGTCGTCCTTCTGAGTCACCAGATACCGGCCGAGAATCTCCAGCCAGCTTTGCCGTTCCCAGACTTGTTCCCACAAGTAGGCGGTGCGATGTCCGCCGTGAGGATTCAGCGGATTGCCCGCCGCTCCGTGGTCGCCCTGATTGAACGGCAGGAACACGGTGTCCGTGCTGTTCAGCCGAGTTGTCATCTGGACTTCGCGATTGCTGACGGCGAAATGAACCAGCGCCCCGCTCGGGAACGAGAGCAGCGGCTCGGCAGCTTGGCCTTTGGGTTTGGGATGCCGGTCGAAGCGGTACTGGTCGATCGCGTCGCCGATGCTTTGCGTGAAGTCGGTTTTCAGTTCGACCGTCGCCACTGGCAGACCATTCAGGAACAGCACGAGGTCGATGCTGTTCTCGTTCTGCTGGGAGTAATGCACTTGCCGGACGACGCGCAGCCGGTTTGCGGCTTACCGGGCGAGAATGTCGGGGTTCATCGCCAGAGCCGGTTTGAAC
This sequence comes from Schlesneria paludicola DSM 18645, assembly GCA_945862235.1. Classification (GTDB taxonomy): domain Bacteria; phylum Planctomycetota; class Planctomycetia; order Planctomycetales; family Planctomycetaceae; genus Schlesneria; species Schlesneria paludicola_A. The sequence continues at coordinate 4,784 of CAMAYU010000142.1, read as the reverse complement.
TGCGCGAGCGGCAGCTTCCCTTTCAGGCCGAGTATCTCGATGCCATGCCGCAGGACGTCCAGCGTGCCGCGCTGATTGAGCAAATCCCGCAAGCGACTGAGCAGCGTGTCGGCGGCGTTGGTGCCGTGGTTCTTGGCAATCGCGTCCCACGCTTTGGGTTGCGTCTCCTGCACCCAAGCCATCACATCGTCCGGGAACAACGCCCGCGCCCGGTCGTAGCCGTCGTCGTTGGCAGAATAGAGCCAGCCGTTGCCGCAGAGGTGCGCGCAGATTTCGGTCTCGTATTCGATTTCGTTGTGCAGACTCATGAAGTCCTCAATTTCACGCCCACCTGAGCAGGCTCCATCAACTTACCGACCATCTGGAATTGGCCACGATCTCGAACCAAGAGACCGCCTTAGTTCGCGATAATCGCTTTCCGTGAACTGTCCGTCGTACCTCGCCAGCACATGAGATCGGAAACGATCCAATCCCGTAAGTCCCATCTGAAAAAAGGTTTGGCGACGATCTTGTCTCGTTCAATGCCCGGCCAAAGCAGCTTCCAGCACATGGCCAGCACATGAGAACTCCATGCTCTCTAAGCCCAGAAGGGCACATATTTCATGTATCGCTTGCTCGTGGTCGCATCGACCGGGCGGACGAGTTTTGCAATGACCGTGTCTCGAATGATTCGGGAACGGTTGATGTGCCTGGAGGCAATCTACCCGAAGCCGCGTTTGTCTCTGGGGAACCCGCAACATCGCAAATTCCCGTACTTATTGCGTGGTCTGTCGGTGAATCGCGTGAACCAAGTGTGGGCGACGGACACAGGGCGAACGCACCAAAACTCGGGTAGAAAACTGTTGAAAAAAGGTTTGTTTGCGCGGCTTTGAGTGAACTCGCTGCATAAGGGCTGCTCCCAAAAGTGCGTTACCAAAGGGCTTTCAGCCCTGATTAACCATGAAGACCTGATGATTTTGGTGCGTTCGCCCTAGCCTATCTGATCGGCGAGAAGTTCATCAACTTTCTCGAAGCTGCCGAAACCGATGCCGACTTTCGTGAGGAAATCCCGGTGTTCGTTTCGGAAATCAAAACGATCTTTGAGCCGTGGCGATTGGCCGAGTATCTGGACATCGCTCGGCAGACGGAGCCGTTCGATCCAGACGATTACGACGACGCTGAAGAAGCTGAGATGGAACGCCAGCTTGAACTTCGGAAGTCGGCTGCGGAGTTGCTGCTGGTCGAACGGGCGAGAGGGTGGTTATTGGAGCAATAGGGATACCCTTGGTCGCTGGCGTCCAAAGGTATTGGCGATTTGAAGCCATCACGCCATTTTCGGTTGGACTCCAATCACCCCTTCATCGACTCTTGCTGTCACGCTGGTATCTGCTCTCACTCCATACTAGCGCCGCAGCGCCGAGAAACATCAACCATTCGTAAAATGCCAATTTACGGGTCATCGGTTGGATGTCGGTATAGAGATAGAAGCTCACGCTTCGGAACAAAACGATGCAGGCGTGGACGATCAGACAGACCCGCAACGAGTTTTCAATGTGCTTGGATCGAATGAGCGGAAGCAGGAAAATGACGGCGAGTGCCAGTTCAAGGCCACCGTAGATGACGAAAAACTCCGACTGCCCTGACCCCGGTTTGAGATCAAAGCCAACAAGCTGTGAAGTCTGGGCGGGCATCAACGAACACCAGCAGGCGAGATACAGGTAAGTGATTCCAACCGCAGCCAAGAAGATTCGTGATACGATCATTGGAAGTGCGACTCCAAGTTCAAAGGAATTTGCCCCCGGCCTTTTTCGTTTGACCTCTCTCCGTGGGTAACGGGAAGGAACGGCACATCGTATCATTGAACATGAACTTGTTGAGGAAGATCGTCGCATCTTTGACACAAATCACGACGAAGCCGAACGACCGGAAACACGAATGACCTGGATCGAATGGTACAACTCGCTGGCGAAACCAAGCTGGACGCCCGCTCCGGCGACAATTGGGCTGATCTGGCAGATTCTCTACCCGATCATCCTGGTCAGCTTTGGGTTCGTGTTCGTGCAATCGCTCAGGAAGAAGCTACCTTGGCTCGTGAGATTGCCCTTCGCCATCAATCTCGCGGCGAACGTGATCTTCACATCGATTCGGTTTTGGATGCGAAACTTGCCGCTGGCTGCGGTGGATATTCTGATCGTTTGAACCACGATCATCTGGTGCGTTGTCGCCGTGTGGCCGCACTTCAAATGGGTCGCCTTGGCTCAAGTGCCGTATTTCATCTGGGTGTCGCTGGCGACAGTCCTGCAACTTTCGATCACGGCAATGAATTGGGGGAAATCATGATTCATAAAATGATGGCGTTACTCCTGCTGATCCTGATGGGGTCGTTCGTCATGGCCGAAGACACGCCGCAAACCTTGTTCGACTTCACCGGAGCCAACGCTGCGAAGGACTGGCAGAACGTCAACGACGGAGTGATGGGCGGCGTCTCCGAGGGCCAGTTCAAGATCACCGACAAGAAAACCCTTGAGTTCTTCGGCACGCTATCGCTGGAGAACAATGGCGGATTCGCCTCGGTGCGCACGAAGGCCAAAAAGCTCGGCTTTAGAAAAGGTGATACCGTTGTCGCCAAAGTCCGTGGCGATGGCCGGGAATATGTGCTGAACCTCTACCTCAACAAGCCGCTGATCGCCTTCTCGTATCGGGCCACGGTGCAAACGAAGAAGGACGAGTGGATCGAGGTCAAAGTACCGCTCGACAAGTTCGAGGCGACTTCGTTTGGTCGGCCGGTGAAGGACGCAGGGGTTGTTGATCCGAAGGAGATCAACGCTGTGGGCTTCATGTTGAGCGACAAGAAGGCCGGGCCGTTCAAGCTGGAGATCGAGTCGATTAAGGTGGAACGGACGGGAGCGTTGAATTGAATCCGTTGTGGCTCCCCTACATCTTCAACATCCTCGTTCTAAGTCCGGTCGGCCTCCTGACGCTGCTTGGCGGCGAGCGGGGCGGGCAATTGGCCTGCCAGAACAAGTTCTCGGAGAGCGAAGGGTTCCGCACGATTCTCGGCTCGTTGTGGACGGCGATTCTGTTGGGTTCGATTCTCGGCTTGTTCTGTCCCCTGTCGATGTCATCGCTGCTGCTGATTCAGGTCATCTACAAGTCGCTTTGGCTGTTGGTTTTTGTGCTGCCCCGGTTGCTCAACGGGCGAAACAGCGAGGTTCCTTGGGGGCTTGCAGCCACGTTCCTCCTGATCGTCGTGAGCTACCCGTGGGTCATTCCGTGGGGGCAGATTTTCGGAACTCGATGAACGATGAAAACGATGCTTGAGAAAAAACTGGTCGATCGCATGGTGCTGCACGTGAGCATTGCGGCGATGAATTGGGGGAGGCCATGATTCGACTGGGCCTCTGCTGCCTGTTTCGGGAACAGCCGATCAGGTTCGTCACGACGACGGCGACATCCATCGGCAAAATGAAGCGGCCCGACGCCTTGGCAAAGTTGAGCCGTCTCTGCATGGAAAACGCTGACGCCCTGCTCGCTGCTCTCCAGTTCTGTACTGACAACGGCATTGGCTGCTTCCGGGTCAACAGCCAGATTCTCCCCATCAAGACGCATCCGACATGCGGATACGAGGTCGATGATCTGCCTGACGCCGACGAGATCATTCTCCGCTTCAAGGAATGCGGCCAGTTCGTCAAGAATCACAAGCTGCGGACATGCTTCCACCCCGATCAGTTCGTCGTGATGAACTCGCCCCGGCCCGACGTGGTTGAGAAGTCCATACAGGAGCTTGAATATCAGGCTGAAGTGGCCGAATGGATCGGGGCCGATGTCATCAACATTCACGGCGGCGGTGCCTACGGCGACAAGGAGAAAGCCTTGGCTGATTTCGCTCGCAATCTCGACCGGCTTTCAGCGAGGGTCCGAAGCCGATTGACCGTCGAAAACGACGACAAGACCTACACGCCCAATGATCTGTTCCCGATCTGCAAGGCCACCGGCATTCCGCTGGTCTACGACGTGCATCATCACCGTTGTAATCCCGATGAATTGAGCATCGAGCAGGCCACGAAGAAGGCACTGGCGACTTGGGACCGTGAGCCGATGTTTCACATTTCCAGCCCGATTGAAGGCTGGGAAGGTCCAAAGCCTGAGCGTCATCACGATTTCATCGACGTGATCGACTTCCCGGAGTGCTGGAATGAACTCGTTTTGACCGTTGAGGTCGAGGCGAAGGCTAAGGAACCGGCTGTGCTCAAACTGAAGACCGATCTGGAGCAACGGCACGCACCCAAGAAGGTTCGGTTCATCGGGGAGATGCGTGCTGAGGATTGAGAGAGTGTGAACCTGCCGTTGTGATTAGGGGTTAGGAGACAATCCACCAGATCACAGGAGTCGGCATGTCCACGAGTTTGTTGTATCACACGTTTGGGGTTCGGGGGTATGAGTATCGATCGACGGCGTATGGCGGTGGCGGGATGACGATGACGATGACGATGACGATCGAGCAGCCGCGTCAGGCGTTGTGCTGTTCGCAGTGCGGCGGCAAGAAGGTGCATGCGAAGGCGGGCGTGGTGCGCGAGTTTCGGTCGTTGCCGATTGGCGGGAAGCCGGTGCGGTTGCGGATGACGGTGGCTCGTGTGTTGCGTCGGACGTGCTTTGTGGAGCGACAGGTGTCGGTCGGGTTTGCCGATCCGAAGAAATCGTACACGAGAGCGTTCGCGCAGTACGCGATAGAGCTGTCTCGGATGATGACGCTGGCCGACGTGGCTCGTCATCTTCAGCTCAGTTGGGATGTCGTGAAGGGGATT
>CAMAYU010000141.1 GCA_945862235.1 Schlesneria paludicola DSM 18645 | reverse complement strand
TCGCCAGTTCAATCAGCGACTTCACGCCATAGCCGGTCGCTCCCCCTTCGCGGTGCGGCTTGTTCGATGACGCGAACGCGGGTCCCGCGATATCGAGGTGAACCCACGGCTTGTCTCCCACGAACCGCTTCAAAAATCGTGCGGCCGTGATTGCACCGCCCCAGCGACCGCCGGTGTTCTTGATATCACCAATGTCACCCTTGATGAGGTCGTCGTACAGCTCCCACATCGGCAGTTGCCAAACGTCTTCGCCCGTTGTCTTTGCCGCAGCGAGCACACTGTCGCACCAAGGCTGATCGTTTGTGAAGGCTCCGGCGACATCTTCACCCAGCGCGACGACGCAGGCACCCGTCAGAGTCGCCAAGTCCACGATCTTGTCCACGCCGGAATCGACGGCGTAGCTGAGAACATCCGCCAGCACGAGCCGTCCTTCTGCATCCGTGTTGAGGACTTCGATCGTCACGCCGTTGCGTGCGGTCAGGATGTCGCCCAGTTTGTAGGCCGCTCCACCCGTCATGTTCTCGACGAGGCCCATGTAACCGACGACGTTGACCGGCAGCTTCATTCGGGCGATCGCCTGCATCGCCCCGAGCACCGTGGCCGCACCAGCCATGTCGCATTTCATCGTCAACATGCTGTCGGTCGGCTTGAGCGACAGACCACCGCTGTCGAATGTGACTCCCTTTCCGACGAGTGCCAGTCGCGGAGCATTGGGACCACCGCCATCGTGCGAGACGATCACCATGCGCGGCGGCTGCGGGCTTCCCTGTGAGACCGCCAGCAGCGATCGCATCCGTTCCTGTTCGAGTCGTGGCTGATCGAAGACTTCGCAGCGGAGACCACAATCCGCAGCGACCGCCTCCGCACGCTTCGCGAAGCCGACGGGAGTGATCTCCATCGCCGGACGATTCACGAGGTCTCGCGTGAGATTGATCGCCTGCCCGACAATGCGCCCGCGTGCGATCGAGGCATCCAGTTCGGCCGGTCGCCCGCTGTGCGAGGCAATCGTCGCCGTGGCAAATGGAAACCGATTCCGCTCCGCTCGAAAGAGGTCTTGTCCAAGCGAGCCAACCTGCACAGCAATCGCCGCCGCCGCCACGAACTCAAGGATGGAGACCGATCCCACGTCCGCGTCCGGCACGCCGATGGCAACGCTCGTCTCTTTCTTATCCGAGATCGCTCGCGCTGCCGTCGCCAACACCTTGTCGAGCCGACCGGCGGAAAGTTCTGCGGCCTTTCCCAGCCCCACGAACAACACGCGCGAGGCCGCGATCCCCGAGACACCGCGCAACGGAACGACCGACGCTAGCTTGCCCGTCAAGTCACCCGCCTCTTTCATTCGCGAGACGACTCCCCCCAGCGCCTCATCCAATTGTCCGAGTTGCCCGGTGATCTCCACCGGCTCCACCACGGGAACGACCAGCCAGTCAGCGGCAACCTGCGACCATAAGGCGTGTGATCTGCGAATATCCATGTTGTGGTCTCTCGTTCAAGTGTCAGTCTGGAGGGGAAACAATTGGAATGGTCTTCTCGGTCGCCATCATCGCTCCGCGTGATGAGCCTCTTGAGATCAGACATCCTTTTGAGAGAGGCTCATCACGCGGAGCGATGATGGCTAATTTGGTCGGAGGCAAAGTCCGCGCTGACGCGATGAGTGACCTCTTAATTCAACGTCGCCAGCAATCGTTCCGCGACGCGCAGGTGGCTTTGCAACATGGCGCGATCCCGGTTCGTGCAGGTCTTGAGGCACGCTTCGAGCAAGTCGATCGCCGTTCCCGGTCGGTCCGATTTGAGGGCAATGATCGCCAGATCGCGTCGGTGATCGGCATCACCTGGATTCAACGCCGTCAGCCGACGTTGCACATGCCACGCATGTTGCCATTGCTCGCCTCGCACATGGACCGCCTTCAAGTTGTTGAGCAACCGCACCACGATCTCACGCGGCGAAGCCGGTTCGAGAGCCAGTTCGATCTCGTCGGCATTCAACCCGCTGAGCGACTCCAACCAAGTGCTGCAATCGTCGAAATTGAGAACCTGTCCGTCGTGATACGCATCCACGAACAACGGCCCCTCGATCGTTTCGATGCGAGTCAGAAAGTGCATCGGCGCAGCGACTCCGGCTAACTCCAAACCGGCTCGCTGAGCCACTGCCACATAGACGACCGATAGGCTGATCGGAATGCCGATGCCGGTCTCAATCACGCGGTTGATGTAGCTGCTCTCGGCGTGTTGAAACGCCGACGTGTCACCGTGCAGCCCGTGCGTTCCCGACAGGCAACGCGACAACTCCTTCAGCATCGCACGATCGTCTTTGGCGCGCGTCAGATGGCTGCGAACTTCGCCAGCCCGCTTGTCGATCCACTCCCAAGTGTAAGCAAAATCGAGTTCCGGCTGAGCATCACGAGCCACCTCCAACGCCACCTGCAACAGATCAACATCCGAACGGCGAGCCAACAACTTGGGGAACTCGTCGTCGTACAAGAATTCGAGATCAACGTTCATGCGCAGGCCCAGCAAGTCAGAGGAAATGGGGCCGGATTGTAAGAGCCTGTCCAAATCGAGTCGAGCCGGATCGGCGGCGAGGTTGACGCGGTCCATCGCTCGCAGCAATCCTTGCCGTCACCCGTTGCATTCCTGCCCAGCCATTGAGAGCCATGATGAAACTCGCCTCGCATCGCGTGTTGGTATCCGCCCTTTTTTCGTTCCTCGTGACTGGAGCCATCTGCACGTTTGATTCCAGCCACTCGGATAATGTGTCGGCGGCCGAGTACGACCGGCCTGCGAAGGAGGCTCATCAGAGTCGATCGGTTGTCGTGGCGAAGCACGGGATCGTGGCGACGAGTCATCCGCTGGCGGCTCAGACCGGATTGGACATTCTTAAGGCGGGAGGCAATGCGGTCGATGCGGCGATTGCGACGAACGCCATGTTAGGAGTGGTCGAACCGATGAGCTGCGGAATCGGCGGCGATCTGTTTGTCATCTATTGGGACAACAAGACGAAGAAGATTTACGGGTTGAATGCCTCGGGGCGGAGTCCGCTCAAACTGACACGGGCCATGTTGCGCGAGAAGGCGGACACGCAGGGACAGATACCTGAGACCGGGCCGCTGTCGTGGTCGGTGCCGGGCTGCGTCGATGGTTGGGAAACGCTGCGGTCTCGGTTCGGCACGAAGCCGCTGGGTGAGTTGCTTCAGTCGAGCATCGACACCGCCGAGCAGGGCTTTCCCGTCAGCGACATCATCGGCAGTGGCTGGCAAGGAGCGGCGAAGAGTTTCGCACGGTGGCCCGATTCACAGCGGGTCTACTTGAAGGACGGGCGGCCTCCGCAGATCGGTGAGATCATGACGCTCCCCGAACTCGCGGAGACCTATCGCGCGATCGCTTCCGAGGGGCGAGATGTCTTCTACAAGGGACGCATCGCGCACGAGATCGTGGCGTTCAGCGAAAAGAATGGCGGACACTTCAGCCTGCGTGACTTCGCCGAACACAAGAGCGACTGGCTCGATCCGGTCTCGACCACGTATCGCGGGCACACCGTGTGGGAGCTGCCTCCCAATGGACAAGGGATCGCCGCGTTGCAGATGCTCAACATCTTGGAAGGCTTCAACCTGAAGTCGATGGGGCCGAAGAGTGCCGAGTACGTCCATCTGTTTGCGGAAGCGAAGAAGCTCGCGTTCGCCGACCGAGCGAAGTTCTACGCCGATCCCGCGTTCAGTCGGCTCCCGACCAGTGAACTGATCTCGAAGGAGTACGCGGCGAAGCAACGAGCGCGAATCGACCTCAACAAGGCGGCGATCAACGTCGCGTCGGGCGATCCGAAATTGGAACACGGCGACACAGTCTATCTCACCGTCATCGACAAGGACCGCAACTGCTGCTCGCTGATCCAGAGCCTCTACTTTGGTTTTGGCTCACAAGTCGTACCGGGTCGCGTCGGCTTCGCGCTGCAAAACCGAGGCAACTTGTTTTCGCTCGACGATCACCACTTGAACCGCTTTGAACCGGGGAAGCGTCCGTTTCACACGATCATTCCGGCAATGGTCACGAAAGAGGGCGAGCCTTGGTTTTGCTTCGGTGTCATGGGAGGCGACATGCAGCCGCAAGGGCATGTCGAAGTGTTGGTCAACATGATCGACTTCAGCATGAACCCGCAAATGGCGGGTGACGCGAGCCGCATTCGTCACGGAGGCTCAGCCACGCCGACTGGCCTCGCCGAAGAGCCACAAGGCGGAACGCTCTATTTGGAGAGTGGCTTTCCGGCCGAAACGCGATCCAAACTGGAGACGTGGGGCCACAAGCTCGGTAAGGCGACGGGATCGTTCGGCGGCTATCAAGGGATTCTCGTCGATCACCTTCACGGCACGCTTCACGGCGCGACGGACCCTCGCAAAGATGGCGCGGCGGTGGGATATTGACCGCCGGGAAGAAGAGAGTGCAAAGTTCTTTCTACTCGTCCCTCAACATTGTTGCTCCATTCAGAAAAAGGTTCTCCGATGCTGCGTTTCTTGGCTGCAAGTTTTTGTGTGATGTCCGCCGTCGCTGCGACAGCGGTCGACTTCCCGATCGACAAACTGGATGACTCCGGGTTTGAAGTCGTCCTCGATGGCAAGTCGCTCAAGGGCTGGCATGTGAGTACTCAGACCGGACACAGTGGCGCGAGCATGCACACGTCGGGCGGGAAGTGGGTGCTGGAGGACGGAGCGGTTGTGGGAAGCCAAGACATTCCCGGCAACGGCGGGATCATTCTGACCGACCGTCAATTCGGGAACTTTGAAGTGATCGTTGAGATGAAGAACGACTACGGACCCGACAGCGGCCTCTTCCTACGCAGCAATGAGCGGGGACAGGCGTATCAGTACATGGTCGATTACCACGACAACGGCAACTTAGCCGGCATCTATGGCGAGGGCCTGTCGGGTGGGATTCATCACCGCAACTTCGACTTCACCGGCGAAGTGACCAAGATCAAATCAAAGGATTCACTTATTCCCTGCCCAATCAAGGCCGAGGAATGGCCCGCCTTCTGGAAGCACGGCCAATGGAACGAACTGCGGGCACGCATCGAAGGGAACCCGCCCAAGATCACGACGTGGGTGAACAAGGTTCGCTTCATGGAGTTCACCGACACCGAGAAGCGTCATCCCGACGCGGGAAGCATCGCCCTGCAAGTTCACGGCGGCGGCGACTTCACCAAGCAGTTCGTCCGGTATCGCAATGTCAGGGTGAAGACGTTGAAGTGACGTGAGTCGCGTTGACCTCCGAGCGGGGGACGTGAGTCCCCCGGTTTCGTGCGCGTCATCTGATCGAAGAACCGGGGGACTCACGTTCCCCACTCAGAATGAGCAGGAAATCGCCGCTGACGCTGTTCACTCGAACTCGCAACGCAGCGTGGCGAGTTCTTCACGCAAGATCGGCATCGCGCCGGGACGGCTCGCCACGAGCGAGCCGACTCGGTTGGCGAACGCGGCCGACTTGGCAAGCGGCCAGCCAGCGAGTCGCGTCTGAATCAGTGCGGCGGTGAACGAGTCGCCCGCTCCGACGGTATCGACCACTTGCACGGCGATCCCCGGCAGATCGACGACCTCGGTGCGACTCACGGCTAGGCAGCCGTTGGCACCGCGTGTGATGCAGACCAACTCCAACTGGGGATGAGTCGCCAACAAGTCGCGGGCGTAGTCGAGGTCACTGCTCGGGCCGGTCCCAAACATCTGTGAGAGAGTCCGCACTTCGTCGTCGTTCAACTTGACGATCTTCGCGTGATGGAGCGATCGCTCGATCCAAGCTCGTTCAAAAAACGGCGGTCGCAGATTGATGTCGTACACGACGAGGCAGTCGCCCGACACGGAAGCAAGGCAGTCGTGAATGGTCTCACGACTGACGGCCGAACGTTGAGCGAGCGTGCCGAAGCAGACGGCTCGCGCGGCGTGCATCGCGGCGATCAGCTCCGGTTGCGGAGCGAGAAAGTCCCATGCGGAGTCAGCCAGAAACGTGTACGTCGTCCCCGTGGCAGTCGGTTCGACAGTGACGGTCCCCGTCCCATGGATTGCGTCGCGCTGCACGAGATCGAGACTCAAGCCCTGTGACTGAAGGAACTCACAAATTTCATCGCCAAACGGATCGCGACCGACGCGCGTGACGGTCGCGGCACTCAAACCAAGCTGCTCCACATGAAAGGCGACGTTGGCGGGAGCACCGCCCGGAAACCGCCCATTGGGAAAGCAATCCCACAACAGCTCACCGAGACCGAGAAACGCGGGGAGACTCATCGGACAGGTAACCTTGTGGACGACGCGCGAGAACGAGAACGCATTTCAAAACCTGTTTCAGCCTCGCAAAACTAGCCCGACGCGCCAGCGAGGGCTGGACATTCGATGACTGCGAAGCCCTCGCTTGCGCATCGGGCTAGTTTCAACACCGAACTACTCTTCCAATCCGGCGGCGAAGGCATCGGCGGGCAGCTCTTGTCCGGTGAGCGATTTGAATAGGGTGCCAATGTAGTCGGCGAAGACTTCGGCTGGTTCGACGACTTTGCAGCCACGTTCGCGGGCTTCGATTGTCAGTGGCGAATCGGCGGGAAGTTCGCTGAGGTCCAAAATCGTCATGCTAGGACGCAGGATGGAAGGATTGATGGCCGACTTTTTTGAGCCGTAATCCATGTTCGGCACCGTGAGAACGATCACATCGACGAGCGTCTCATACATGTTGGCATTCGGGACGAAACGAATCGCCGCGGCTTGAGCGATCTTCTGCGCTTCCACATCGTCACCCGAGGTGACGCTGACGAGTCCATTTCGCTTCTTGATGCCGTGGGCCAGCGAGACCGCCAGTCCACCGGACCCCATGATGATCACGTTCTTGCGATCGAGCGGCCGGTCTTCGGGCGACTTCTTGCCGATCTTCGTTTCAAGTGCCCGCAGTGCGGCCTTCCAAATCAGGTTGTGGGCTTGCCAGCCATCGGGCTGTTTGATGATGACATCGGCCATTTGCGCGGCCATCGCTACCTCGTCCCCCTTGGTCGCCAAGCCCATGATTTTGCGACCCATAGATGCCGTCGCGATGATGGCCGGGATCTTGAGGATGTCGAGCATCTTGGGGATCTGATCGAGCGATTTGAACTCCAATGGCAGGCAACGCATGTTCATCCCGAGCTTGTCGAATGCCGCGTTCATGATCTTCGACGTGGCTTGCTCGGCCATGTCGGACCCGGCGATTCCAATGAACCGCGTCTTGGAATCGACGTCGCGCCAGCGATAAATATTGTCGAGATCACCCACCGTCGGCTGACCGGAAAACGCTTCCATGCCCTTTTCGAGCGCCGCGTAAATCCAAGGCGACCCGTACTTGCGGCCCAGCAGTGAGAAGGTCAGTCCGCAGCGTCCCAATCCCAGCCCGACAACAGGCAACGCCCGCTTCTGACTGACGGAGGCGAGCAACGGCCACGCCGCTTCAAGAGTATCTGTCGGCCAAGTGAACTTGATGACATCGGCCCGACAGCGAACCGCTTCGTCAAACGCCTCTTCGACGTTGTTCAGTGGCCGGGTGAGGCTCGAGAAACTGATCACGCGCTGCGTCTTACCGAAGCGGGGGATCTTTTGAGCGGTGATTGGATCGAGTTCGATGTAGGCGGGTCCGGCGAGAATGGCCTGTCGAAGCAGGGCCATCCGTTCGTCTTCAGTCCCCTCAAACTTGCCCCCCTCTTCCTGCTGGCGGCACGAGACGAGAATCGGCCTCTTCGACCCTTCCAGCATGTCCTTCACGTCCGGCTCTTTGTGGAGTCGGTCGAGACAAACTTCGACGATGTCGCACTGATTGGCCGCGTTGTAGATATCGACCTTGGCAAGCTGGCGCGATTCGGGAGTGACGGAAATGCAGATCATAAGACGCTCCAAGAATGAGTGGCCGCAGGACGAAAGAACTGCGAACGAAGGCCGTTGAACGTGGGGAAAGGACTGTTTGAATGACGCGGCCGATCATAAGCCAGACCGCGACTGACACGCCATCCCACGCGAGGCCATCGTGCGAGGTCGCTCGCCGACGGACGCCATCGTGAGTAAATTCCTCCGATTGGCGCGACGCGCACTTCATCGGCTCACCACGACAGAGAGGTTCATCATGACTGGCTACACCGTTCACACCGGCTCGAACAAAAAGTTCATCGCGGGCTGGGATCAAATTTTTCAAGGGACGACATCGACGAAGAAGTCGGCGGCGGGAAAGGTGGCCAAGAATACGGTCGCACCCAAAGTCTCAGGTGAAGTGAAGTCCAAGCAGAAAGCCAGCGTTAAGGCGACCGGCAAGAAAAAGTAGCCCCGACACTCCGTGGCGGGAACGGTTCGTGTCACGGAGTGACACGACTACTTTGGGTAAATCAAGTCTTGCTGCTCGCCCAAGAAGTAGGTCGCGAAGTCATCCCGACGCAGCCAATGAGACGCACGCGTCCCGTGGCAAGTTCTAACGATTCGGTGGAGCCTGCCGCGAACGTCCGGACTCAACACCCGGCTCCGCGATCTCTCGTTCATGCTGGAACCCCGCTTCGCCGATACTCTCCCTGCCGAACGAACGACCGCAAGAACCCTCGCGACAGCTCGTTGCAGCACAATCGAAATTGTGTCGGAGGACGGACAATCCGCCCCGCGTCGCGAGCGACGATCACAAGGTTCGGCTGAAACAAGGAGGTCAAACTGGATGAGTGAGATGCACGATGGAGAGTACGAAGAAATTTCCAGCGACGAAGTGGATAAGGTCATCGCCGCGCTCGAACAACTGAGCGATGACGTGTCGAGTGAGACCATCAAGGCGCTGATCGCCGAGTGTTCCAACAGCGTCTATTATCTCGTCTACGAAGACGACGATGGCTCAGTGAGCGAAGCGGCTTGACCGCCGAGTGAATGACCAGCGAGAGGAAGCATCCTCCCACGGACGGTGATGAAACCGAGCCGTTTCAATAGAACAGCCTCTGTCCGGCGCAAGCCAGACAGAGGCTGTTCGTTTTCTACGGCCACATTAACAACTGTCAGAGTTTGTTGAGCCGGGTGCCGTAAGGCCGCAGACGGCCTGTCGAAGAATCCGGGGCCTAACGGCACCCGGCTCACCAAAACCAAACCACCAAAACACGACAGTAATCGACACGCCGATCCTTAGGCGATCGGCAAGACGTGTTTGACCCACACCCACCCGAAGTGTGAACGAGGGCGAAGTCGATCGACGACCTCGATCACGCTTCGGGTGGGTGTGTTCGGATGAAGCACTTCTTGCCGGTCGCCTAACTACTTGGTGGCCATCGGTAGCGCAGGGCTGTTTTCTGCAGGGCGGCGTTTGAGCAGGTCGCTTAGTTGGAACGAAAAGTATTTTTGTTCGGCAGCGGGGCGTCTGTCGCTGCCCGCGTTGGCAACCCAGAACTTGGTCGTGGCGGGTTCAAACAAGACATTGTGCAGGTTGGAACTCATGGCGACCGGTCGGTCCATCAGTCGCAGAGCCTCTTCCGCTGTGAACTGGCCGTGCCCGGCTGCGGCGCGTTTCACGAGTTCTTCATAGCGTGTACCGGCTGATAGCAGCACGCAATCTTTGACTGGTTTCGGCAGGAGCGGGTGCGCTTCTCCCGGCGGTACGACAGCGAACACGTCCCACGACGCTTCCATGCCGACCGCCTCATTCGTCTCACCATCGGCCACGACGTAGTAGTACTGGCAGGTGCGCGGCCCATCGCGAAAGACGGCGATGGCTTCTTCGAGCGACTTCGCGGTTTCCAGTGCCTCGCGCACGATCAAGGTCATCGGGCGACCGTTCCAGTGACCGAGGCCACCGCCGCCCATCTCACCAACCGAAACATGTTCCGCGTTCATTCCGGTCACTGAACCGAGAAAACCAGCGTAACCGATGTTCACCCACGGCAAGCGGCCTGCGGGTTCATACACGACCACGACCGCGTGATCTTGCAGACCCCAATCGGTGGCGTAATCGAGGACTCGACCGTGCAGCAGGTTGCCATTCTTGGTGGCCGACTTGGCGAGTGAGAAGCCGCTGCAATGAAACAGTTCGGGGATAAAGTTCGCGGCGCGCGCGTCTGCCACTGAGATACCCGCTCCGTCCGACAAGCCTTTGATTTCCTCAACGTAGCGCGGCGCGATGTGCGGCTCTTGAATCGCCACGATCATTTCGATGGCCGCGCGGGGCGTCACCTTGATCGGCCCCACATCGACCAGCGTCGCTTCTTTGGCCTTATCGACGAGCAGCGTCTTCAGGTTCTGCCGGACATGATCCTTGAGCAACGCGCCGTGCTGAAAGCCCATCTCGTAGGGCGTCCCTTTCAGATGCAGTACATGGTAGCCATCGACCTTTTCGAGCCATCCCGCCCCACACCTCGCAATGGTTTGAGCCTGCACGGGAAGGGTGCCGGCGAGTAACGCGACCATCGTCGCGACACTCATCAGGCAGCGACGCAGTGAGAATTCACAGGTAAGTCGGTAGTCGTGCCGCATCAGCGAACTCCTCAATGGGAAAGGATGGAATTAGCAGTTCAAACACATCTCTTGGCTGTGAGTGGAACACATTCGAGGGATAGTTGCGCCGAGATCACTTCCACGTTCGGCGCAGGAACTCGATGAAGTTGCCGGACATGATCCCGTTGATGTCCGCGTCCGAGTAGCCCCGTTTTTTCAGCAGGCCCGGCAGCGTTTGCAGGTCGGCAATCGAGTCCATGTCCATCGGCGTCTGTTCGGTGCCGAAGCCGCCGTCGAGGTCGGTCCCGATGCCGACGTGCTTCGCGTTGCCAGCCAACTGGCAGATGTGGTCGATGTGATCGCAAATCCGTTCGATCTTCAATTGGAAGTCCGATGGCTTGCTGCGGAGGTGCATCCAGTCGGGGACCATCATGATCGCGTCGAACGCCATGCCGAGGACTCCGCCCCGTTCGATGACCGCCTTGATCTGGTCATCGGCGAACTGGCGGTTCCACGGCGCGAGTGTTCGGCAATTTTGATGACTCGCCCACAACGGGCCGTCGTACACATCGAGCGCATCCCAGAAGCACTCGTCGCACAGATGCGTTACGTCGAGAATGATCCCGAGCTGCTGCATCTCCTTGAGCAAATCCTTCCCCTGCGGTGACAGCGGTCCCTCGGCGTCGGTCCCGTGCGCGTAACGACCCGGTCCATAGTGCGCTGGCCCGAGTGCTCGCAAGCCGTCCTCATAGCTCCGCTCAAGATGCTTCAGCGTGAGGATTGAGTCGGCCCCTTCGAGGCTGAGGATGTAGCCGATCGGCAGATGAGCGGGTTGTTTCTTCGACTCGACGACATACGGCGTGCCGTCGTCACACGGAGGCGACTTCATCCACAGATCGAGGTGCTGGTCGAGCTGTGCCCGATTGCGAATCTGCACCATCTCACCCGCCTCCTCCATGATGCGGTACCACGCGAGTTGTCCTTGCGTTTGTGCCCGCGCCTGCTCGGGCGAATTCCAACCTGGCAGCCGATGGAAGTAGGGCGAGTACCGACCGATCTGCGTCGCCACACACAGCCCGATGCGACCGCGACGCATTTCCGGGAAGCAAACCGTGTTGTTGCCTCGATCGACTTTGTCCTTCATGAACTGCTCCCAACGGCGAATCTTTTCCTGCGACCAGCGCAGATCACGATTCCACTCCAATGCGTTCATGCTGAGATCGAGATGCACATCGAAGATAAACACGGGATCGCTCATAAGGGCCTTTCGCGGATGAGATGGGAAGGACATTCAACACGACAGAGAAACAGCGGCGGCGTGTTTCTAACAGTTGATCGGACGTTCAAAAAGGCATTGCGATTCGCGGGCAACTCCACCGTCGGGTCAGCGTCTCGCTTGCGCGTTTTCTCGTCGCACGAGCGGGCAAGCGAGACGCTGACCCGACGCTATCCAAACACGTAGACCTTCCGCGTCGTTCGTTGCAGCAGCGGATGGCCGGTGTGAAGTTGATAGTCGTCGTAACCGAAGGACTGAGCCAGTCGGCGGATCAGGGTCTCACGCACTGACGCCATTGAGGTCGGTTTCATCCGTTGAGCCTCCAGCGTGGTGATGCGAGTCGGCGAGTGAGTCCAGCGGACGAGGTCCAAGCATTCCTGAGCGATCGACACGTTGACGACCATTCCGCCGTGAGTTACCCACGAGCGAACCCCCGCGCCGATGAAGGCGAACTGCCCGCAACGGCACTCAGCCCCCGGCGCGTTCGCGCTGCGAGTCGCCTCGACATCCAAGTCCTCCGCCGCGCGCAGCAGCGTCTGTTCGAGACGGCTGCGGAAATCGAGCAGCCCCAGTTTCAAGCGGTCGAGCGGCAGGAGCGGATAGACCGCTACTTGCCCCGACCCGTGAACAAAGACTCCACCACCACGGTTGACCCAATGAACATCCATCTTCCGGCTGACCAACTCTTCTCGCTCCACCAATACGTCGGCGAAGCTCCCTTCGCGACCGATCGAGATCGTCGGCGGATGCTCGCAGAGGAGCAGGATCCCGTGCGTGTCCACGCGGGCCGCGAGTTGATCGCGTAATCGAGCTTGCAACCCGAGAGCGGATGCGAAATCGACCGTTCCCAACAGGAACACTTCGAGAGTTGATGAGGAACTGCGAGCGAACCGCCAGTCTGCGATGGGCGAAGTCATGATGCGGGTTGGTATCGTTGAGTCCGTGATTTCATGCGGATGTTCATACATCACTCGACACAGAGTGAGAGGATTGCGTCGTTTAATCGCGTGGCCAACACCCGCGCATCGAGCGATGTTGGAAGCCGGAGGTCACGCTTGCTCCTGTTCCCTCCCCCCTCCCCTCGCCGCCGAGGTGAGGGAGGAAGACAATCCAATCGCGAGCAGGCCGACACGAATCTGAAAACCAGTAGTACGAACACGTCTTGGCTGTGCAAGGTTTATCCAGCCACCAGCGAGATGTGTTCGGCCTGCGCGGGATCGGTCTCAGGGAAGTCGCCGCGTGAGTGAGTTCCTCGGCTTTCGCAGCGAGCGGCGGCGGCGCGGATCATCAGGCGGGCGACGAGCAGCATGTTTTGAAGCTCCCAACCTTGGGTCGTGTTGAACTCGCGCGGGCCGACGTAGCGATCCCAGAACTCGACCTGCTGTAAGGCCGCTTCCAATCCGGTGGCTTCGCGCTCGATCCCGACGTTTCGCCACATCTCGCTGTTCAGCGAGTTCAACAAGTCGTCGAGCTTCAGGCTGGCATCAACCGGCTGAAGCGACGGCGGGTCGGGACAGAGCGGCAGCGCGGTGAATTGGTCTCCTTCTCCCAACGCGGCGGCCGAAGCGTTGCGGCCGGCTCTCAATCCGAAGACCAATCCTTCCAACAAACTGTTGCTCGCGAGACGATTCGCGCCGTGCAGGCCACTCGATGTCACTTCGCCCGCCGCCCATAGTCGCGGCAAGGACGTACGAGCTTCGTCATCGACGGTGACGCCGCCGATCATGTAGTGCGCGCCGGGCCGAACCGGGATCAAGTCGCGAGTCAGATCGAGACCGAAGTCGGCGCAGACCTGACCGATGTGCGGGAAGCGTTCTTGGACGAGGGCTTTGTCGAGATGAGTCACATCGAGATAAACGCAGTGATGCCGCGTCTTCTCCATCTGTCGCGTGATGGCTCGGCTGACGATGTCGCGCGGGGCGAGTTCCGCCGCCGGATCGTATTCGGGCATGAAGCGATTGCCGTGACAGTCTCGCAACAAACCACCTTCGCCGCGCACCGCTTCCGAGATGAGATGTCGCGACGAACCGGCGATGTACAGCACGGTCGGGTGGAACTGCATGAACTCCATGTCGCGCACTTCGCAGCCCGCGCGGAAGGCCATCGCCTGACCATCGGCCGTCGCGATCTCGGGGTTCGTCGTTTCGCGAAAGAGCCGCCCCGCGCCGCCCGTCGCGAGAATCGTCTGCTTCGCCCACACAAACGTCTTGCCGTGTTGAGCGTTCCAGACCAACGCCCCGCGACACTCGCCATCGTGCGTGAGCAGATCGAGCGTGAACGTCTTCTCCCAGATGTCGAGGTGCGGCTCGCGGCGAACACGGTCGATCAGTGCTCGCATCACTTCCTTGCCGGTCGCGTCACCCAAAGCATGCACGACACGACGGTGACTGTGTCCCCCCTCCTGCGTGAGGGCCATCTCACCATCCGCCTGATCGAAGACCGTACCGAGCGTGATGAGTTCCCGAATCCGGTCGGGCGCTTCGCGCACGACGGTCTCGACGATGTCGCGATGACACAGTCCCTTGCCGGCGGACATCGTGTCGGCCACATGATTGGCGAAGTCATCGAACGGATCGAAGACCCCCGCGATCCCACCTTGAGCGTACGCGCTGTTCGACTGGCTGATGACATCCTTCGTCGCGAGGACCACCTGCACCTTGGGATCAATGGCCAATGCCGCGCGAATCCCGGTGATCCCCGCACCAATGATCAACACGTCGGTAAACAGATGCGGCACCCGCTTCGGATTGAACCGGACGAGATAGCGGCGTTTCGGTGAAACAGTCAGCGGCGGCATGAGAACTCGATTCGAGGGCAACGAGGGTCAGTGATTACGTGGACCGGTTTGTAACCTGCCCGAGCTTTTTTTTCAGGGGCCACCGTAGTCGGCTCCGCGTGCAGTCGTTGTTTGGTGGTCGTCACTGGAACTGATTGTTTGCGAGTTCAGGCAAGACCGTGAAACGTGGCCCTTACCATTTTTCTGTTCGCCGCTTTTCTGTTCCCCGTTTTCCAGCCGGAGCAGAAAGACCCAGAACAGAAAGAGGTAAGGACAGAAAAATGGGTTCATCGGGCCGCTCACTTCGAGAGACCTCGTCCGTCGATTCATCGCTCACCCCCCGTTACAGTCACCGCCACAAACTTGGTCCCCCTGCTGTCCCTCCGGAACATGGCATGACACCCTCAATCGTTCGATTCGTTTTGACGGCGATGCTGATGCTGCCGCTTTTTGCAGAGCTGGCCAGCGCAGCCGATGTCGTGAAGGTTGGGACGTTCAATTGCGAATGGCTCAACCGCCGCCGCATCTACGTGAAGTACGGTCTGCCGCTGAAGCTCACGCCGCAAGACGACGCGATCTGGAACTTGCGTGAGTTTCGCGACACGAAGTTCAAGGAAGCGGCGCGGGCCGTGGCGGCTGCGATTCGGGAGATCGATGCCGACGTGATTGGTCTCACGGAAGTCGGTGATGAGTCCGACGTGCGCGATCTACGAGACCTCGTGAAGGAGGCGGGACTCGACTACCCCTTCTGGGCGGCGGCTAAATCGAGCGACACGTTCACGAACCAAAACGTCGCTGTCTTCTCGAAGCGCGAGTTGAAGCACATCCTCCCCGAGATTCCCGGTCGCGAGGGCTTCGATCTGGAACTCGATGATCCCGAGCACGAAGACACGACGGGGATCAGTAAAGGGATGTCGGTCGTCTTCACCGCCGCCGGTCGCCCGGTGAACTTCTATGTCCTCCATCTCACCAGCGAACTCGGTGGCCACGAGAAGGATGCGCAACGAGTCGCCCAAGCGTCACTCATCCGCAGGCACTATCTCAAGCCGATGCTGCGCGGTGAGCACATCATTATCAGCGGAGACCTCAACGATCATCGAGACCAGCCAACGATTCGCCGCATCCGGGGGCGAGACGACATCGACGAAGATCTCGTGCAAACCGCCGGACCCACGTTTCACACCCGTAAGGCGGACGAGACCAACGAGTCGTGGAACGAACGCCTGCGCAATCACTGGACCTACGAGTACGCCGGTCGTCGCGAGCAGATCGACCACGTGCTGGTCTCACCCTCCGTCGTGGAAGCCTGCACCCGCGACAACCAACGCCGCCAGATCGGCATCAATTTCATCGACCTCAACCAACGCTTCGACAACAACTCCCGCAAAGTCTCTGACCACCGTGCGGTCCTGCTGACGTTGGAGTTTCAGGAGTAAGCGTCAGTGAGCCACCTGCTGAAAAACGTAGGGTAAGCGTCTCGCTTGTCCGTGAACGCTGTTGAAAACAGGGCAAGCCAGAGGCTTGCCCTACGCCCCTCAACAAGCTGCTAGCCGGACTTCGCGCAGTCGGTCGTTTCGAGCTTGGCGTCCCGTTACCATCCGAGCGTCTGCCACAGTCGCTTCTCACCGTATTTTCCACCCCTCGTGTTGAGGCATCATGTTTCAGAATCTTGGTCTGCCGCCCGGCGTTTCCGCTCCCCCCACGATGGCGGTCGGCATCGCGTTTACGGAGGGGCCAGCGTGTGCGGCGAATGGGGATGTGTACTTCACCGACATCGTCAACAACCGCATCCTGCTGCTCGAGGCGGGAGCGAAATACTTCCGAGTGTTTCGCCAGCCGAGCGGCCGAGCGAACGGGCTGTTGTTCGATGTGCAAGGTCGCCTGCTCGCGTGCGAGGGGAACGAGTTCTGTCCGAACGATGGCCATCGTCGAGTGACTCGTACTGACCTGACGACGGGTCATGTTGAAGTCCTAACCGATCATTGGAACGGGAAGCGCTACAACGCACCGAACGACATCGCGGCCTGCTCGAACGGACGGCTCTTCTTCACCGACCCGTGCTACTACGACCGGGCGACGATGGAGTTCGATCACGATTCGGTCTATCGCATCGACCCGGATGGGACCGTCACCCGAGTCCTCACGCAACCGCAGATTCAGCGGCCGAATGGCGTCGCACTCAGTCCCGATGAGCGAACGCTGTATCTCGTCGATAGTTGCCCGGTCCTCGGTGGCCATCGTCGCATCTGGGCCTTCGATCTGGCCGACGACGGTTCGCTGAGCGGTCAACGTTTGGTGATCGACTTCGCACCGGGACGCGGCGGTGACGGTATGTGTGTCGATTCCCAAGGAACGCTCTACATCGCGGCGGGAGTCTCGCGCGCGAGGCACGCCAACGAGACGGCCGATGTCCCGCTGGGTGTCTTCGTCGTCCGCCCCGAGGGGACGCTGCTTGGCCGCATCCCGGTCTATGAAGATGTCATCACCAACTGCACTTGGGGCGGAGCCGACTTGAAGACGCTCTACATCACCGCGGGCAAAACGCTGTATCAGGTCCGAGTTGAGGTTCCCGGCTGGGTCGTGCATCGGCAGACGGTGGGTGGTTAGCGGCGATATAGGGCGGGCACTCCTGCCCGTCCGGTTTTCCAGCGGGACAGTCCGGAAGATCAGGGGTCAGGTTGTTCAAAGTTCATTTTTCGCTGCGAAAAATGAACTTTG
>CAMAYU010000140.1 GCA_945862235.1 Schlesneria paludicola DSM 18645 | reverse complement strand
CTCCCTCAAGGCTTTTCTGCTGTTGGCATTCTGTGTGGGATCAAGGCCGATCCGCAGAAGCTTGATTTGGCGTTGTTTGTGTCCGACCGGGCGTGTGCGGCGGCGGGGGTGTTTACGACTAATTTGGTGTGCGGGGCGCCGGTGAAGGTGTCTCGCGAGCGGTTACCTCGGGCGACGGCGCGGGCGGTCGTGGTGAATTCGGGGAACTCAAATGCCGCCACGGGGCTGAAGGGGATTGAGGACGCGCAGGCCATGACGGCGCTGGTCGCTCAGCAGATCGGGGCCTCGGCGGACGATGTACTCGTCTGCTCGACGGGCGTCATCGGGCGATTCCTCCCGATGGAGAAACTGCAAGCGGGCATCCCGGTCGCCGCGAAACAATTGGCCTCATCGCCCGCAGCATTTCACAACGCGGCTCGCGCCATGATGACGACCGACACGTTTCCCAAGCAGGCGACGGCGACGGTGACCATCGGTGGGAAGACAGTTCGAATCAGCGGTGTCTGCAAGGGAGCCGCCATGATCGCGCCGAACATGGCGACGATGTTGTGCGTCATCATGACCGATGCGGCTTTGAAACCGGATGACGCGGCGGCGATGCTCAAGCACGCGGTCGGTGACTCGTTCAACTGCATCAGCGTCGATGGCCACGAAAGCACGAGCGACTCGGTCATTCTGCTCGCGAACGGAGCGGCGGGAGTCGGCCTCACCACTGATGTCGATCGCGCTGCGTTCCAGCAGGCGCTCGATGAGGTCGCGATGAAGCTGGCGACCGACATCATCCGCGACGGTGAGGGAGCCTCACACTTTGTCGAAATCAACGTCACGGGATGCCGCACACGGGACGAAGCCTTCCGGATCGCGAAGACCATCGCCGACAGCCCGCTCGTGAAGACGGCGATCTGCGGAGCCGATCCGAACTGGGGCCGCATCGTCTCGGCGGCTGGCTACTCTGGCGTCCCGTTGAAGGAAGAGGACATGTCGCTCGTCGTGAACGGATTCCTGCTCTACAAGGACGGTGCCCCGGTCGCGTTCGATCCGAAAGAAGTCTCCGCCAACCTGCGCGACAATCGCAACACGACGATCAACCTCACGCTGAAGCACGGCTCGTCGTCCGTCCGTTTCTGGACGTGCGATCTGACCAAGGAATATGTCGAACTCAACGCGGACTACACGACATGAATCACCTCGACGCCTGCCAACAGGACTTGCTTCAAACCGGTACTCGCAAACTCAGGCCGCTGCTGTTGTCAGTGCTGTGCCTCGTCGCGTGCCATGTGGTCGCGGGCGAAGAAGCTGTGCTGGCTCAGCGGCGGGTTCCGGCGAATGGTCAGGTGGAGACTCCTTCGCAGCGAGTGTTGCCGTTGCCGGAAGGGGGATCGATTGATTTGCGGCAGCAGGTGGAGTGGCTGCGGCAGTTGAAGGGCTTGCTGGGGGCGGGGGGTGAGTTGCCGAAGTTGCCTCCGATTGATGCCGAGCAAATGAAGTTGCTGCGGGAGGCGATGAAGCAGTTTGGCGGCGGTCGTTCGGACGGGACGCAGCCTCCCGCTTTTGATGGCAATTCGCTCGAACAGGTGTCGAAGGCGCTGGCTGATCCCGCGATGCGTGAGCAGGTGCGGAAGGCTCTCGAACAGTTTCAGCGCGATGGGAAGTTGCCTCGCGACGCAGCGGCCGCCGATTCTTCGGGCGCTCCGCTTCCGTTACTGCAGCCCGGACAGAGCCGGGCGGGCGAGCAGGCTCAGCCCGGACAAGGTCGCCCTTCGACCGGCCCCAGCGAAGAGTCGTCGGAGATGCCGCAGGCGTTGCGAGACTTGCTGAAGCGGCTGTCACCGCCAGCGGATCGTCCCTCGGACGGTGCGTCACCTGAACGCGAACCGGCGGGAGACGCTGCTGCGGTCAATCCCCTCGACGGTGCCAAGCGAGGTAGTGCCAATCGAAACGCCACGAATCGAGACTCTGCGAAACCCGATATCTCGCCGATGCCACCGGGGGGATCGCCATCAATCGGGCGGACTGACGCGAACGGACAGCGACCATCGGAACAGGCTCCATCAACAATTGAGCGATCCGCAATTGAGCCGTCGAACTCGGGTCGAGCGAACTCGGGTCGCCCGAACTCAGATCGCGCAAATCCCGAGGCTCGTCCCGAGGCTCGTTCACAGACTCGAAGCACCGAGCCGAACCCGCTCGATGATCGACGACCAAGCGGGCAAGAGCCGAGGATGACAGAGCCACAGATCAGCCCCGCTCGTGAGCCGCGATTGCCAGATGGCGATCAACCCTCGACGGACGGTTCGCCGCGCGGAACGACTCAACCGCCGGGAGTCACTTCGCCACCGGGCTTGTCTCCGCGAGGGAGTTCACGCGACTCGAACGCGTCCCGTCCGTCAGCGAGTCGAACGCCTGATCCACGGCCAGCTCCGAGCGGTGACTCGAACCAATCGGGCGATCAGGTCGCGAGTCGCGATCGTTCACCGCGCCGCCCCACGATGCCGCTCAATCCCGAGCCGACTCCGCTTGAGCCACGCTCAGGAACCGCCTCACCCTCGGGAAGCTCATCGCGATCGGGAGCATCGAGGCCGTCGATGGATGTTCGCTCGGAGCTGGAGCAACAGGGGTTTGCCAGAACGTTGCAGAAGCTCGTCGAGCAAGCGCGCGAAGACAGTTTGGCCGCGCCGAGCGGCGCGTCGGGAGCCGCCGGTGGTGCGATGCCAATCATCGAAGGTTCTCGACCGGGGCCGAATGAACTGGCGGGAAGAGGCGGTTCGTCAGCGGGATCGCCCAGTTCCATGAGCCGCATCATGGACGGACTTCAAAAGGGGCTGAGCGACGCTGCGTCAGAGAGTCGATCCAATCCCGCGTTGCCAAGTGGGCGAACTGAGAGTGCGCGAATGTCCCCTTCGACATCCCCCGTTGAACGCCCTTCGACACTCAGCAACGTGACCAAGTCGGCCAACAACATGCTGTCAAACATCGTGACCGCTCCCGCTCCTCGTCCCGCACCGGTTCGGTCCACAGGCTCAGCCTCCTCGGGGGGGATGACCGTGCCGCAAGGGGGCGACTCGCGGTCGATGATCGGTTTGCTGATGCTGCTCGCCGTGCTGGGGGTGGTGTGGTACTTCGCTCCTCAATGGATAGCCGCGATCGGGGAGTCGCAACGCAAGCCGAGTATTGTGGGCGACGTGATTCATCCGGCCGACATTCGTTCGCGAGTCGATGTCGTTCGTGCGTTCCATCAGTTCGCACTGCGACCGGCCACGCTGGCGGCCGAATGGTGGACTCACCGCGCCGTCGAGCAGCAGATCACACAGGAATCGCCCGCGCTGCAACCAGCCATCCAAACTCTGACCGACTTGTACGAACAGGCCCGCTACCTGCCCGACGATGCCGACTTCGGTCCCGATCAAATCGGCTCGGCTCGCCAGGCATTGGAAGAGTGTGAGGCGAGTCTGCCGATCGTAGGGTAAGCGTCTCGCTTGCCCGTTTTCCAACGGCGATGATGGGCAAGCGAGACGCTTACCCTACGGTTTTCAAAGCAACGAATGGGAGCCGCAATGTTCTGGGGTCGGGCGTTCCCAATTCAGTTGCTGATGCCGCTCGTGCTGCTGATGCTTCCCGTGTCAGTGGCTGTCGCACAGGAGGGCCGAGGTGCGGCGGTCTCGTCGCCACCGAATGCCGCTTGGCACTTTCGTTACGAGCTGTTTCAGATGCTGCTCGAAGAACGAGGGCTGACGGTTGAGAGTTCGCTCGACGCGGCGTTGGCTGCGCCCGAGGAGTCGGTCGTGGTGATGCTCGGCAAGCTGAACCGGATTCAAGTGGCCGATCCGGGCAAGCTCTTGCCGTTTGTCGCTCGTGGCGGGACGGTGCTCGTAGCGTGCGACCGAGCCGGTTCGATGGGCGTCACCGCGAACTTCGTCTCCGGCCCGATCACGTCGGAGGACGAGGCGACTCAGTACCAGAACCTGCCCGATTGTCTGCGCGTCTCCGATCTGGATCGCGATCACCCGCTGATGAACGGCGTGAATGAGATCGTCCTCAATCGAACCGGCTGGTTGTCGTTCCTGCCGGGCGGCGTGATGCAGTGGCAAACGGTGGCGTCTGTGCCGCAGACCTGCTCGCCACGGCGAAGTCGCGGGCAACCGTTGATGGCTGTGGGTCAGTACGACTCGCAGCGCATGCCCGACACGGGAACGATGATCGTCGCGGCCGATCCGACCCTGTTCACGAACAGCATGTTGTGGCACGGCGACAACTCGGTCTTGGCGATCCGCGTGAGTGAGCTGCTCTGTCGCGGTGACAAGAAGCGGCTGGCGTTTGTCGTCGAGGGACAGCCTCAACCGACCTATCGTTCGAGTCCGCTGCTGCAAGAGAACCCGAGTCCCTCGCCGCAGCAACAGCCTCCACCGCCCATGCCGCCCTACCCGCAGACGCCTCCCAAACCGACGTGGGAGCAACTGCTTCGCATGGCCAACGCGGTGATCCAGCACGTCGAGGAGTCCAATATCCTCAACGAAGCAGTCATCAACCATCCGCGCTATCCGAACGCGCGGCTCTATCCGCTCGTCGTGTTGATGGGATTGGCGGTGATCGCGGCGGTCGGGTTGCTGATCAAGTTGGCTCACACGGCGGCCGTCCAGCCACCGGCTCCGGTTCCGCGGGCGATGCAGTCGGCCCACGGAATGGCTGCGGATGAGAAAGAGGAATCGTCGCGCTACGGCTCGGCGGCACAGGGACTGGCTCGCGAACTCTGTTTCGAGCTGACCGGCTCGCGTGTGGTGGCCGATTGGCAGAAGGTGTTGGTCGATCCGTCGTTGCTCTCCGTCGAGGTGATGACGCAGAAGCCGCATCGACACGACTTGGTCACAGTGGTCGAACTTGCCGTGAGCCGCAGCGCACCTCATATTTCGCCCCGCCGACTACAGCAGCTTGGCGGGATCATCCGGCGACTGAGAACTCTGCACCGCGAGGCCCCGCCCGTGACCGTTTGATTTTCAATTAGAAGACCGTGTGAGGTTGTCTCTACTCCGATGGAGTTTTGGCACATAGCCCAGGGTTGCCGCACATCGCGGCTACCCTGGGAGAAGAACGATGCCGATCATCTACCCTGAAGAACAGACCTCTGCTTTCCTTCTCTGTGCCTCTGAGACTCTGTGGTTCAATCCCTCTTGCTGGAACGTCATCAATGAAGGTTTACCACAGAGTCTCAGAGGCACGGAGAAGGCGAAGCGAGAGAAGAGGTAGACAGGGCATCCCAACCACCTGCCTACAGTTCCTCACTCACGAGAGTGCCCCACGGGAACGGAGGAACTACCTTGAAAGGGTTACGCCATTCGAGCAACCAATGACAGAACCCCGTTGGGGTACAACGACCACTGAATCCGTGACCCAGGGTAGCTCGCTTCGCTCGCAACCTTGGGCTGTGTGCCGAAACTCCTTCGGAGTAAATGCAGACTCAACTTCGTCACCGCAGCATCAACTCCGCTGACTTCAACATGACATTCCTCATCGAGTACCCCGCTTCGTGACATCGCCTCCACTCAATCAACTTGCTCAGCGTGTCAGTGATCTTCGTGAACGGACTCAACGGGCTGTTGAGCAGGTTGTGGTCGGGATGAGCGACGTGACCGATCAGATGCTCATGGCGTTGCTCGCCGGTGGGCACGTGTTGCTGGAAGGAGTCCCCGGTACGGCGAAGACGACGCTGTGCCGGACGTTCTCGATGGTCCTCGGCATTCATTACGAGCGGGTCCAGTTCACCCCAGACTTGCTGCCGTCGGATGTCACCGGGACACAGGTCCTCGACCGTCAGACGAGCGACTTCATTCTGCGGAAGGGACCGATCTTTTGTCAGCTTTTGTTGGCCGATGAATTGAATCGCGCACCGGCTCGCACGCAGTCGGCCTTGCTCGAAGGGATGCAGGAGCGGCAGGTGACGATCGAAGGGAAGACGTTGCCGCTCCCCGAACCGTTCATGGTGCTGGCGACTCAAAACCCGATCGAGCAAGAGGGCGTCTACCGGCTCCCGGAAGCCCAGCTCGACCGCTTCCTGTTCCGCATTCACGTCGGATACCCGGCGCGCGACCAAGAGATCGACATGCTCGCGCTGCACAGTCGTCCCGCCGCGAAGCCGGTCGCGATCACCAACGCCGAAGAAATCGTCGGCATTCAACGCCAGATCGACTCGGTCTTCGGAGCACGCGAGTTGCAGGAGTACATCATCGACCTCGCTCGCAAGAGCCGTCAGCATCCCGATCTCGCACTGGGAGCCAGCCCGCGCGCCGCGATCAACCTGATGAAAGCCGCGCGCGTTCACGCCCTCATGCACGGACGACACTTCCTCACCCACGAAGACATCCAAGCGATCTGCCTGCCGGTCCTCTCGCACCGCCTCATCATCCGTCCCGAGTCCGAGATGGACGGTAAGACGATCGGCGACATTGTCAGGCAGTTGATCCAGTCGGTGCCGGTGTTGCAGACGAGTTCCGTGAAGTGACGTAAGGGTGGGGCCAGCTCGCTTCGAGCGCCGGCCCACCAGTTCGGAATACCGGCTAAATCGGGTGGGCTGGCGCTCGAAGCGAGCTGGTCCCACCCGACAACTTTCCCCAATTCATCACAGGTGAGACAACCTCCCATGACACCGCGTGGCCGTTGGATGGCTTTGCCCGGACTGGTTGGGCTGTTTCTCGGCGTGTTGCGGGGACAGGCGGAGCTGTCGTTGTTGTCGCTGTCGGTGCTGGTCTGGTTGGCGGCCGAGTGGGCGATGTTCAGTTGGCGGGTGTGGGTCGAGTTGCCTCAACTTCAGATCGAGCGGACGGTGAATGGACGAGCAGAACCGACTGGTCTGTTGTGGGCGGGGCGCGTGGTGACGATCACCGTTCGTGTGACGCTGCCGTCCCGTCGGCGGAGCGACGGGACTACCGTAGTTCCGTCGCTCCGCCGACGGGACGGTCTCCTCAGCATCGGTCCGCTCGTGCTGTTCCGTGATGTTGTCCCGGAGAACATCGAGGTGCTTGAGCGAGTGACACGTTTGAAAAATGTGCCACTGCTTCGGAGTCCTCGGAGAAGCAGTGAGGATCACCAGCCGGTCGCCAACGAGCACTGCTTCTCCGAGGACTCCGAAGCGGTGGCACATCCCGAGCCGCTCGCTGCCAACGAGTTCCTAGTGCGGGAGCGAAGCACAACGGTGACGTTCACGTACACCGCGCGAGTTCGTTCGGCCGGACAGGTCGTGCTGCCGGGATTGCGGCTCACATTGAAAGACGCGCAGGGCTTTTTTCTCGCCGAACGATTCGTCGCGCTGCCGCAGACGTTTCGCGTGCTCCCCGCGTATGCCGAGGCGGGTGATGTCCATCCGTTGGTCAAACGGACGAACTCATTGCCGCAGCATGGCATTCACCGGTTGCAGCGGTCGGGGCTGGGATCGGAGTTACTCGAACTGCGTGAGTACGTGCCGGGCGATCCCCCGAAGGCGATCGCGTGGAAGGTCTCGGCCCGGCGCGACAAGCTGATGACGAGGCAGTACGAATCGGAAGTCCCCGTGCGAGTCCAGTTGTTTTTGGATGGCTCGATCAGCACGCGGCTCGGCGGGTTTGGAAGCCGGTTGCTGGACCAGATGACCTACGTGGCGGCGAGTGTCGCGCGGGCCTCGATCTCGGTCGGCGATCCGGTCGGCGCGATGCTGTTCGATGAACGAGGAGCCAAACGCCTGCCGCCTCAAGGTGGCGAACGCGGCTTCTACCGGCTGCTCGATGCGCTGGCTGACTTCTCGATCAATCCCGCTCCTCCCGCGCAGTCGCTCACGCCGTCCATGATCGCCGCCGCGATGAGTCTCGCCGGTGAACGCTATCCCGAGTTGCTCGATGGTCGTGTGAACCAAGTCCCGTTCACGATCTTCCCGATCCTGCCGTGGAACCGTCGCCGCTTCCGCGAACGATTCCTGTTGTCGGGAGTGCTGGCCGAGGTCTTTCAACTCACGGCACTCGAGCAGGTCCGGATGATGCACGAGCCATCGTTCATGGCGGGACAGGTGCAACGCTTCCTGACACAAGCGGGCGTCGCGTGGATGGAGCCGCTCGTCGCCGGTCACGAGTGGCTGAATGCCGATCACCTGCGAACCGCCACGTTGGCCGAGGCTCTCGTGAAGGGAGTGACTCACGCTCGCGACAACGAGGTCTTCGTCATTCTGGCCGATCTGCTCGATAGCGCCGCAGAAATCTCCGGGCTGTTGCCTGCGGTGAAGATGGCCTTGGGACGACATCATCGCGTCGCGTTCGTCTGCCCCTCGCCAACGTTTCGCCGCCCGACGATCTCATCGACCGAACCGGCGACCGACACCGTGGACGATCTCGTCGCCGCTGCCGAACAGCTCAAAGCGCGAGATCTCGCCACCGGCCTGCAACGCGAACTGAGACGACTCGGCGCGGCCGTCACCTGCTCGGGAGAGAAGGCCGCGATCCACATGGTCCTCTCTGAAATGGAAATCGCCCGCACTGGCCGGATGAGTCCCACAGGAGTTCGACGATGAGGAGTGACCTTCCGCCTAACGACGGTGCACGCGGTACCGCCATTCAAACCCTGAGTAGCCTGCTGCAACTGACTGTTGTCGGCGTGCTGATCGGTGTGTTGTTGTTTCAGGGGACGGAGCTGTTTCTGGCTGTGCAGGCTCTGTTCGTGATCCTGCTGTTGTTGTTGATCGGTCGGACGAGTGCGGCTCCGTTGTTGGTGGCGTTTCAGTTGGTGCTGTTCTTTCGCGAAAACAAGTCGTCGTCCACGCTACTCGATGCGGGGTCGAGCCTGTTCGTGTTGATCGTGCTGGGGCTGCTGATGTTTCTCAGCCGGGATGAGACTCTGAAACGCTTCACGCGCCGCAGCGTGATGGAACTCGCCCGCAGCCTGTTCACGCGAGGAAACGTCCCCACGGTGCAGCCCGTGGTCGCGCCGTCGTCTTTGCTCGTCCCCGTGGTTCAAGGAGCGATGCTGCTGACGCTGTGCGTGTTGGCTGCGCAAATCGTGCTGATGCAATTGCCGCTGCCGGGCGAGGTCCAACGCGGACAGCCGTCTTTTGACGAGATGAGGCAAACGCTCGCTTCGGCACCCACGTTACTGACGGCTCTCCTCGCGAGCGTCCTCGTGATGTCTTGGCTCTCGTGGTGCCGACTGACTCGCGGACAAGCGTCGCTGTACGCTCGCTCGACACTGGTCAGTTTGCTTTACTCTGACCTCAGCCTGATCGTTCGCCACCGCATTCATTTCCGCCGCCGCGAACGTCTGTCACGGCCAGCCAACATCGCACTCGAAATCGAGCGGGCGATCCCGTCGAAAGACGAAGGGCAAAATGATGGGGCACAGAATGACCAAGGCGGGAAGCACCGGTCGTTTCGGTTGTCGAGAAAATGAGCAGTGCCTCCACCCAGTGGAAGTTGGTTCAGGCTCGTTTAACCGCGTGGGCAACGCCCCACGCGTCGAGTGACGTTTGAGTTTGTTTCCCCATCCATGCGCGGGGCGTTGCCCGCGCGGTAAAACGAGTCCATCTTGGCGGTGCGCGATCGAGCAGCATCACGCCAGCACAATTTCAGAAAGCAGTCGCCATGTTTTGGATTCGAGAACTCGCCGGATGGGCACTGGTCGTCATTGCCCTCGTTTTGATTCAGACGGGTTTGGGATACGTGTCGAACTTGGACCGTCCCAAAGTTGTGGAAGCGGCCGTCGTCGTGATCGCTGGCGTGGGAGTCCTGCGTGCGGGGGTTTTGCTCATTCGCATCTCCACCGCCGCGCGCATCTGTCGCGCCGATCGCGTCCAGTGACGGATGGGATCTCTGTTGTCAGCACAACCGATTGTGTCCATGAAACGGGATTGAAACATGCCTACTTTGCATCTCATTCGAGTCCGGCGGCTGCTCATGCTCTGTCTGAGCTGTGTGCTCAGCCTGTTCATCATTGAGCGGGCGTTTGCTGAAGACGCTGAAGGGAAATCGCCGCCGGTGTGGCCCACGGATCCCAGCGTCTGGCTGAACACCTCGCCCCTCACGTGGGAGCAACTGAGTGGCAAAGGTGTCGTCCTGTACTACTTTTCGTGTGATCCGGAAGGTGCGGCGGATTTGCCCAAGGTGATCGAAGCGGCTCGAACGCATGCGGTTGATCCCGTCATCCTGATCGGAGTGACGATGGGAAATACGCGGCAAGAGACGGAAGCCTATTTGAAGACCATTGGCTTTCAATGGCCGGTGCTGTGCGACCCGGTGTACTCATTCACACACCTGACCGACAAAGCCTTGGAGTCCGAAGAGTCGAACCTCCTTTCTGAATGCCTCACCGGTGTTTGCTATGTCACCGCGACAGGGGTGATTGATGAAGGTGATTGGGAGGACCCGAAATCGACGTTCAAAGATGTCCTCGAAGGAGCCGCGTGGATCACCGATCCGAAAGACATCCCGGCACCGGTCTTGCCTGCCTGGCGCGCCGTCGAATTGAAAAAGTATGCCGAGGCCCTGCCGCTGCTCAAGAAGGGTGTCAACGCGGGATCGAATGAGCAGAAGGAAGCTGCGCGACAACTGCAGCAGGTCGTGCTGAAGGAGATCGAACGCTTGGTCGGAGAAGCTCGCGCGGCGGATGAGCAAGATCGAAAGTGGAACGCGTACCGCAAGATCGGCCGGATCCTCGATGAGTTCCGTGGGTACGACATCCCGAAGGATTTGGAGCCGCTTCAAAAGAAGTTGGCCAAAACGTCGCAGGTCAAGCAGGGACTGACCGCCGAGAAACAACTCGGCATCGCAGCGCAAGGACTCAAGTCGCCCAATGCTGTGTTGAGGAAGAAGGCCGAAGTGCAGTTGGAGAAAATCGTCGCCGATTTCCCCGAATCGGACTTGGCCAAGAACGCCCGCAAGTTGATCGACGATTCCCAACAGAAGTCGAAGAAGTAGGTCAGTCGTGGCTCGGTCAGGTTTCGTTGTCTGAATTGAGTGAGCGGCAAGACGCTAGCCGCTGGTTTTTCTGTTCCAAAATCACCGGCGGCTAGCGCCTTGCCGCTCACTGAGTCCGCATTCAAAGGAAATGACGTGCGCATCGTCTTGCTGTCTCTTGTGTCGTATCTGGTCTTCGTGAATCCACTGTTGGCTGCTCAGCCTGATTTGTTGGTCGCCGATTTTGAAGGGGAGACGTACGGCGAGTGGCAGGTGACGGGCGAGGCGTTCGGGACGGGACCGGCGGCGGGGACGTTGCCCAATCAGATGCACGTCGAAGGGTTTGAAGGGAAGCGGTTGGTGAACTCGTTCTTGAAGGGAGACCGCACCACTGGGACGCTCACTTCGCCCGAGTTCACTGTCGAACGGAAGTACATCAGCTTCTTGATGGGTGGCGGACGCCATGCGACTCAGACCTGCATCAACCTCTTGCACGAGGGGAAGATCGTGCGGACTTCGACCGGCCCGAACGATCAGCCGGGCGGGTCCGAACGTCTCGATTGGGACTCGTGGGACGTGACCGATCTCGCGGGAAAGCAGATCAAAATCCAGATCGTGGACAACGCGACCGGCGGTTGGGGACACGTCAACGTCGATCACATTTTGCAGAGCGACAAGCGTCGCGGCGTCAGTCTGATCCGGCGCGAGTTGGGAGTCGTCTCGACAGACTACTTCCAAGTCCCCGTGAAGAACGGCGCGACCAAGCGCGGCGTGAAGCTGATCGTCGAGGACCAGATCGTCCGCGACTTCGAGATCGAACTGTGTCCGGCTGGTTCAATTGGGTCCGCTGATTTTCTGTCGTATGCCGACGTGCGAGCCTTCCGCGGGAAGTCCATTCGGGTCGAAGCGATGCTGCCGGTGGACTCACTCGACTTGAATGCCATCGTGCCGGTCGAGGCCATTCCGGCGACCGGCGGAGACGCCCAGCAGCGGCCCGCGTTTCACTTCACGTCGCGCCGAGGATGGCTCAACGATCCCAATGGTCTCGTCTACGCGCAGGGCGAATGGCATCTCTTCTATCAACACAATCCGTATGGCTGGAACTGGGGCAACATGCACTGGGGTCATGCCGTCAGCACCGACCTGTTGAACTGGAAGGAACTGCCGACGGCGCTCTTTCCGCGAACGTGGAATGACATGGCGTTCTCGGGGAGTGCGGTCGTCGATGCTCGCAACACGAGCGGCTTCCAAACGGGAAGCGACCCGGCGTTGGTGGCCGCTTACACCAGCACCGGTCGCGGCGAGTGCATCGTCTTCAGCAACGATCGCGGTCGGACGTGGACCGAGTTCGAGGGGAACCCGGTCGTGAAGCATCAGGGTCGCGACCCCAAGTTGATCTGGCACGCGGCGACCTCGAAGTGGGTGATGGCGGTCTACAACGAACGGCCCAACGTCGAGCGAGGAATCGTGTTTCATACGTCTCCCAACTTGAAAGAGTGGACGGAGACGAGTCGCATCGAGGGCTTCTACGAGTGTCCTGATCTCTTCCCGCTCACGGTTGATGCGGGGACGAATGAGTCCGACAAGAGTGTCCAGAAATGGGTGCTCTATGGCGCGGACGGCAAGTACCTGCTCGGTGACTTCGACGGCAAGGCGTTCACCAAGCAAGGTGACAAGCAGCAGGTCTGGTTCGGCAACTTCTATGCGGCTCAAACGTATGACAACGCGCCGGACGGGCGTCGCGTGCAGATCGGTTGGGCCAACGGAGTCACCTTTCCCGGCCAGCCGTTCAATCAACAGATGACCGTCCCCGTCGAACTGACTCTCCGCTCAACGCCGTCCGGCACGAAGATGTTCGCCGAGCCGGTGCGTGAGGTCGCAGCAGCCAGCCAGAAACGCGGCTTGGCGACAAAGCTCTCCGTCGATCACCTCGATCTTGTGGCAGGACAAGAGGTCGAGTTGATGTCTCATCCGTTGAAGCACAATCAACTCGACGTGACCGTGCAGCTTGAGCCGCAGCGTGCGGAGAGCGTGACGCTGAGACTCTGCGGCGTGCCGATTGTCTTCGACGCAAAGAAGTCGTCGCTGACCTGCCGCAAGGTCACGGCACCGGCCTCACTGCGCGAAGGCAAGCTGGAGTTGCGAGTGATCTCGGACAACGGCTCTCTGGAACTCTTCGTCAACGGCGGAGAAGCGGCCTTGTCCGTGGGAGGTTTTCCCTCTGAGACCGACCGCCAACTGAAGGCCCTCGCCACCGGAGGAAACGCCACGCTTAGGATGCTCAACGTCGGCGACCTCGGCCCGCGCGAGTGATGGTGAAGTCCGGCTTTAGGAAAAGCCGGACTTCATGACCTCGCTCGTGGGTTCTGGCGGATTCACGCCGGCGAACTCGCGTCGCAGGGTCAAACTCGCGTCGCTAGAATCCGAGCCGAAGTCTGTCCCCCCACTTGATCGCATCCGAGGTGACTCATGGTCCAAGTGACAATTGAACAAGCCCCTTCGCAGTGGCCGCAGTTGCTCGAAGCGATCGACCGTGGCGAAGCGGTCTATGTCGGAGACGCTCAGCGTCGCGTGCGTCTGGTGATTGAGCCGGTGCCGCCTGATGAGACCGCAGCTCAGCAGAGATCGCGTGGGTTTGGCTGCATGAAGGGCCAGATTTGGATGTCGCCCGATTTCGACGAACCCGACTTCGACATGACGGAGTACGGGCCGTGACCTACCTGCTCGACACGCACACGCTGATCTGGTTCGTTGAGGGAAGCGGTCGGTTGAGTCCGTTGGCTCGAACAATCGTGACGGATATGTCCAACACCTGTGTTGTCAGCACGGCCAGTTTGTGGGAAATCGCCATCAAGCTGGGGAGTGGCAAGCTGAAAATGACGAGTCCGTTCGATGACCTCGTGGTTCATCGACTCCGACACGAGCAGATCGGCATCCTGCCCATCGCCGCCAATCATTTGCTGGCGATGGCCGCGTTGACGTACCCGACCAATGGCCATCGCGATCCGTTTGATCGCATGTTGGTTTGCCAAGCTCTCTCCGACGATCTCATCCTCATCAGTGCCGATTCCGCGCTCGACGCTTATGGCGTCAGCCGTTTGTGGTGAAAGTTCCGATGCCTGACACAGCTCTCCGCGACCATGCTGCTCGTGACGCAGCCTTGCTCGAAATCAATGATCTCAAGACGTACTTCCATTCGGACGGCGGGACCGTCAAGGCGGTGGATGGCCTGACGGTGAAGATCAGGCTCGGCCAGACGCTG
The DNA here is from genome assembly GCA_945862235.1 of Schlesneria paludicola DSM 18645. Lineage (GTDB taxonomy): Bacteria > Planctomycetota > Planctomycetia > Planctomycetales > Planctomycetaceae > Schlesneria > Schlesneria paludicola_A. The sequence goes on along the minus strand of CAMAYU010000140.1, from coordinate 3,087 downwards.
GGTCTCGTGGGTGAGTCCGGGTCGGGCAAGTCGGTCACGTCGCTGACGATCATGGGACTGCTGCCCGACATCGGGGCGCGCATCGCGGCGGGGAGCATCTCGTTCCTCGGCCGCGATCTGGTTCAGTTGCCTCGCGCCGAGATGCGGCATGTGCGCGGCAAAGACATCGCCATGATCTTTCAGGAGCCGGGGACCTCGCTCAACCCGGTCTATCGCGTCGGCGATCAAGTGGCCGAAGCGATCCTGCTGCACGAGAAGGTGACTCGCGCCGAGGCTCGTGCCCGCACGCTCAAACTCTTTCAAGAGGTCGGCATTCCTCAGCCCGAGATGTCGCTCGACAAGTACCCGCACGAGATGTCGGGCGGTCAGAAGCAGCGCGTCATGATCGCGATGGCGTTGTCGTGCAATCCGAAGCTGCTCATCGCCGACGAGCCAACGACCGCACTCGACGTGACGATCCAAGCTCAAATTCTCGCCCTGATCCGCAAGCTGCGCGATGAGCGTGGCATGGCGATTTTGTTCATCACGCACGACCTCGGTGTGATCGCCGAGATCGCCGACGAAGTGGCCGTGATGTATCGAGGCAAGCTGGTCGAATACGACTCCGTGCGGAATATCTTCGCGAACCCGCAGCACCCTTACACAAAGGGCCTCTTGGCGTGTCGCCCGCGCCTCGACACGACGCGCCGCCGACTGCCGACCGTCGCCGACTACATGCTGACGACGACCGACAGCGACGGACGGATGGTCATCACCGAGAAGACGCTCACTCCCGCACGGCTCGCCGAAATTGAAGGGCGAGGACGCGGAAGACTGCTGCATCCGCGTGATGAATCACGCTCGTCCTCGCTTGTCCCCTCGCCCCCGTCCTCGGGGGAGAGAGCTAGGGTGAGGGGGCCGAACGGAGATGACGCTTGCCAATCGGAAATAGAAAAACCCCTCACCCTCACCCTCTCCCCGCAAAGCCGGGGCGAGGGGACAAGAGAAGATGTCGCCTTCGTTCCCGCCAACCAGCCGCCGCTCCTGCGCATCGAGAACCTCAAGGTCTATTACCCGATCAAGAAGGGCTTGCTGCGGCGAACGGTCGGGCATGTGAAGGCGGTCGATGGTGTGAGCTTCAACGTTTACCAAGGCCAGACGCTTGGGCTGGTCGGCGAATCGGGCTGCGGCAAGACGACGACGGGGCGAGCGATCCTCAAGCTGATTCCCGTCACGAGTGGGACCGTCACGTTCGACGGCACCGATTGGACGAGCCTTCGCGGCGCAGAACTGCGACGCCAGCGACGACGGATGCAGATCGTCTTTCAAGACCCGTACAGCTCGCTCAACCCGCGCATGACCGTCGAAGCGATGCTGACCGAAGCGATGAGCGTCCATCGTCTCGGAACCAGTTCGCAAGACCGGCGCGATCGCGCGGCGAGCCTGCTCGAAGAAGTCGGCCTGCTCGCTGAACACCTGCAACGCTACCCGCACGAGTTCTCCGGTGGACAACGGCAACGACTTTGCATCGCCCGCTCGCTGGCCGTCGAGCCAGACTTCTTGATTTGCGACGAATCGGTCTCGGCGTTGGATGTGTCGGTCCAAGCTCAAGTCCTCAACCTGCTGAAGGACCTGCAAGAGAAGCGCGGCCTGACGTACATCTTCATCAGCCACGACCTGAGCGTCGTGAAGTTCATGTCCGACATGATGGCCGTGATGAACGCCGGCCAAATCGTCGAGTTCGGTCCGTCCGACGCGATCTACGCCAACCCGCAGAACGACTACACCAAGAAACTCATCGCCGCGATCCCGCAACCCACGATGGAGGCGATTGAACGGCGTGAGCGAGAACGGTCTAAGTTCAAGTAGAGGCGCGTTCGGCTCAACTCGGAGCCAGCTATTCTGGCCAACCGGCGATTGTTTCGCGGGCGATCTCGCGCGAGGCGGTGTCGGTGCGAGGGGCCAGTTGGTCGTCGATCTTTCTCAATAGCCGAGCCTTCACGACATCGGGCAGCGACTGGAACGAAGGCGATGCGAGCAGTGGGCTGAGATCGTGCTGGAACAACCTCGTCGTCAGATCGAGTTGTCTCAGCGAGCGGCCTTGATCGTCGCGGCGGCCGAGCGATTGATAGATCTCAGCGAACTTGGTCGAGCCGGTGATGGGGCCAGTGAGTGGTGTCTCATCCTCCATGAGGGCGTAGCGGACGAGCTGTTCTTCGGCGTCCGAGCGGCGACTTAAGGCGTGTTCGAGGCGGACGCGATTGACTAGGTTGAGGAAGTGCATCTGATGGTCGAGGACTAGGAGCGCGACGGCGTCGCTGTGTGCGGTCGGATACGACTTCAGATCGACCAGCGTCGTGAGGTCGCTCACCGCGCCGCGAAAGGCTGGCTCAGTCTTGTGCCGCGTGGCGTCGTCCTCGCCGATCAGATTGCCGCGATGAACGAGATTGGGGGTGCGGCCGCTCACGTACCAGCCGCCCCAGCGTTTCTCGAAGCCGGTCGTGTGATTGATCGACGAAAAGCCTTCGCGCGGCTGGCCTCGCCGATCGGTCAGGAACGAACTGAGGATGTGGCCGGGGACGTTGAGCGTCTTCGCCGAGACATGGCACGCGGTGCAGCGGGTGTCTCGGCGAAACCGAGGCTTCATCGCGTCGTCGTTCTCAGTCCGTTGCGGCAGCGTGTAGAAGACGGTTCCCTTCTGATCGTCTTGCAGCGTGACCTCGATCGCGGCGGAACCGGGAACCCAGCCGATCGTCACCTCATCGTTGAAGTAGATCGCGCGCGGCGACGACGGCTTGATGAGCGGCTGGTTCAGCGAGGTCTTCGAGAACACCAGCGTCTGTGATTCGACCGGGACTTCGAGTGCTTGGAGCAAGTCGAGGAGATAGCCCGAGTCTCGGCGGTGCTCAAACACGAGAGCCTGCTCGTCGAGTCGTTGCTGGAGTCGCGCGATGGCATCGTCCGTGGACTCGGCGAAATAGTTGATCGGAGCGGGGCCATACGGGAGCGGGCTGGTGATCTCGACCGGGGTTGGCTCGTCCGCTCCAGCGACGCCGACGAGCAAGGTCAGCGCAGCAACGGTCAGGACCAGCACAGTCGGGCGGCGCG
>CAMAYU010000139.1 GCA_945862235.1 Schlesneria paludicola DSM 18645 | reverse complement strand
CGCGGTGCTTCTCGCGGCAGTCGCTTGGCGAGTTGCATGAGCAGCGGTCGCAGGATGTCGTTGCCCGATGCGATCAGTCCCGCATCGGCCTGACGCCCGCCACTTGAGGCATTGCACGGTGACAGCCCGCAATACTTCGATAACTGTTTGCCGGTGAGAAAGCGGTCGAATCTTCCGATCACCGCTCGCATCGTGACGGCCGTCACCGGACCAATGCCGGGCTGCTCCTGGAGCTTCGCGACCACCGGATCGTCCGCTGTCGCCTGTTCCATCCGTTGGTCCACCGCCGCCAAGTCCTTCTCCGCCTGTTCGAGTCGTCGTAACTCTTGGTCAAGCACCCAACGCGACTGCTCGCCCAGCTTCGCGGTTTTGATCCACACCATCCACGGCTTGGACCAAGTGCTCGCGCCGCTGGTGTTCTCGATCCGCTCCTCACGCAGCAGCGAGAGGACTCGCAACTTGATGTCCTTCTTCTGTTCGACCAACCCCGCCCGATAACGCACCAGCCGCCGCAACTGTCGCGTCGTCTCATCCGCCAACCACACGTGAGGCAGATAGCCCACACGCAACAGGTTCGCCAAGTGCCAAGCGTCCGTGTGATCCGTCTTGTCGGGACCTTGCTTCATCCGATTCACGCCGCTCGGATGAGCCATCCTCACGGTCCACTCGGTCATCGCCGACAGCGCCGTCGCAAAGTCCGCCGCCCCGCAACACGCCTCGATCGACACGGCCTGAACCAGCCCGCCATTCACCCGCACCAAGTCCACCACTGCCGCCGGATCGTTGGCCACATTGCGGTTCACCAACACCTCCCCCGCCTCATCCATCACGCACACCCGAATCGTCTCACTGTGATAGTCCAACCCCACGTAAACCGGTACGATCCCCATCGCTGTTGCTCCTGAAACGGTGTTATGAAATTCGAACGTCAATAACATCTTCTCGAGCAACAGTTTTTTCACCCCCATCTGCTGGTCGGCTTTGGGACAAGCAGTGCAAACGGGCGTGGACCCTCCATCAACACTGCTTCTCCGAGGACTCCGTAGCAGTGGCATAACTGACCCCAGAACGGACTGATCCAGCGTCCACTGTCAGAACTCGGCGCTCTTGGGGGTTCTTGGGAATGGGATGCAGTCGCGGATGTTGGTCATGCCGGTGACGAGTTGCACCGTCCGTTCGAGGCCGAGGCCGAAGCCGCTGTGCGGGACCGTGCCGTACTGGCGGAGTTCGAGGTACCACCAATAGTCTTCGGGGTTCAGGCCGCATTCTTGCATGCGGTCAATCAGGACGGAGTGCCGTTCCTCGCGCTGACTGCCGCCGATGATCTCGCCGATGCGCGGGACGAGGACGTCCATCGCGCGGACCGTTTTGCCGTCCTCGTTGCAGCGCATGTAGAACGATTTGATCTCGCGTGGGTAGTCGGTCAGGATCACCGGCTGCTGGAAGTGCTGCTCGGTCAGGAAGCGTTCGTGCTCGGACTGCAGGTCCTTGCCCCAACTGATCGGGTACTCGAACGGATGCCCGGACTTTTCGAGGATGCCGATCGCCTCGGTGTACGTCAGGCGGATGAAGTCGTGCTCGACGATGTTCTGAAGTGAGGCGAGCAGCGTCGGCTCGATCCGCTCGTTGAAGAACGCGAGGTCGTCGTGGCAGCGGTCCATCACGTCCTTCACGATCGAGCGGACGAAGGACTCGGCCAGGTCCATATTGTCTTCGAGTTCGTAGAAGGGCATCTCGGGCTCGATCATCCAGAACTCGGCGAGGTGCCGCGTGGTGTTCGAGTTCTCGGCGCGAAACGTCGGGCCGAACGTGTACACGTCGCCGACGGCCGTCGCGTAGATCTCCCCTTCGAGCTGGCCGCTGACCGTCAGCCCCGCCTTCTTGCCGAAGAAGTCGTGGCTGTAGTCGAGCGGTCCTTTCGCCTGTTGCAGCTTGGCGAGATCGAGCGTCGTCACCTGAAACTGCTGCCCGGCTCCTTCACAGTCGCTGGTGGTGATGATCGGCGTCTGAACGTAGAGGAATCCTCGCGCCTGAAAGAAACTGTGGATCGCCGCACAGAGGGCGTTCCGCACGCGAGCGATCGCGCCGAAGGTATTGGTTCGCGGGCGGAGATGGGCCTTCTCGCGAAGGAACTCCATCGAGTGGCCCTTCTTTTGGAGCGGGTACGTCGCCGGATCGGCCGTTCCCAAAACCTTCAGGCTCCGCGCGTGAACCTCGACCCGCTGGCCCTTGCCGAGAGATTCTTTGACCTCGCCGATGATGGCGACGCTCGCGCCGGTGTGGATCTGCTTGATGAGCGATCCGTAGTCGGGGACGTTCGCATCGACCACGATCTGCACGTTGGCGAGGCAACTGCCGTCGTTGACTTCGAGGAACGCGAAGTCCTGCTTGGACTCGCGTTTCGTGCGGACCCAGCCTCGCACATCAACGGTTGTTCCGGGCTGAACCTCACGAAGAATTTGAACGACTTTGGTGCGCGGCATGATGGGTTCGATCCGTCGAAGGAAGGCGGGACGTTAGAGCCAGTGGGCCGGAGTTTCCTTGCTCATTCAACAACATGCAAACGAAAACGGCCCTCGGATAAATCCGAGGGCCGCTGTTCGTTGTAGCAGTCCAGTCCGTGTGGTCTGGGTTTTCAATTCACTTCAGCCAGAAGGCTCTGTCTTAGCGATCAGTCCAAGAGACCGAGCAGCGTGGACAGGTGGCCCCTACGGCTGTTGGAAGCCTTCTTCTCTTCTGGTGGAACCGGAGCCGGAGCGGCTGGTTCGTGAGCTGGCATCATCGCTGGAGCGGCTGGAGCACAGCCACTGTTACAGCCGGTGCTGTTGCAAGCCGTCGTGCAACCGTTGTTGCAGCAACCCTTGACCACTTCGTAGCCGCACAGGCGGAGAGCCTGTTCGGACTGACGAACAACACCCTTATCGCAATCACCCAAGGCACAGGTCAGAGCGGCAACCACTTCTGGGCAGCAGCAGCAGTTCTTGCGAACTTGATCGCCGATTTCATCGGCGGCTTCGGTACGGACCCGATGATCGGCATCATTCAGGGCATAGACGAACGCGGTCATGATTTCCGGGTTGCAGATGCAGTCATACCGGTTGCCGAGCTTGCGGATCGCAGCACGACGCTGACGAGCGTAGCAAGCGGTCTGCGATTCGTAGATCAACTGAGCGATCTCGCAGGGATTGGCATTGCAGCACTTGGTTGCACAAGGAGCGGCACAGCTTGCAGCGGCTGGACCACAGTTGGTGGCGGGAGCCGCACACGCTGGGGCACAGGTCGATGCACAGGACGAACCGCAGCACTTCTTACCGAACAGGCCACGGAGGCCGGTCAGGCAGCTCTTCGAACCACAGCTGCTGGTTGCACAGCAGTTCGAAGCAGGAGCGGCACAGGCTGGGGCACAAGCGGCTGCGGGAGCAGCACAGCCTGGAGCACAGCCGTTACCGGCACCGGGTCCGCAGTTGGCAGCGGGAGCTGCACAAGCGGGAGCACAATTCGCGGCTGGGCCACAGTTGGCAGCAGGAGCTGCACAAGCTGGAGCACAGTTGGCAGCAGGAGCTGCACAGGCAGGAGCACAGTTAGCGGCGGGAGCCGCACAGGCTGGAGCGCAACCGTTACCACCAGCGCCGGGTCCGCAGTTGGCAGCAGGAGCTGCACAAGCGGGAGCGCAGTTGGCGGCGGGAGCCGCACAAGCCGGAGCACAACCGTTGCCACCGGCACCGTTACCGCAACGATTCGCTGGCGCACAGCAACTGGCCGGAGCACAGCAGCTATCGCAGCAAGGCGGCTTGATGTCCGAGCAACGTCGTTGATACGTGTGGACCGTCGGGCAGCAAGGCTTGACGATCACGGGTTTGCAACACGCAGGAGCAGCACAGGAGGCGCTGCAGTTCGCTTTTGCGGACCCGCAACCTCCTTTGTGTCCATGAAACAGCCCGGCGTCAGCCAAGCTGGCCATGCCCATCGCGGCGAGCATAGCACCAGTCATCTTGATCCATCGCATAGAACTCAAACTCCTTCCCTTGGGAAATCTCGAACCTGGGTCGTCCAGACCCATGGAACGCAGGCAATCGGTCAGCCGAGGAATTCCAGGCAGCTGTTGTTCGCCGCCTGCGACGCGCGTCGCAGTTCAAGCGGCTGTTGCCGATACCCCGTTCCGGTCGCTACGACCGACAAACGTACGTCCGTCCACAGACAGTTCCAGCCAGTAACATCGCAGTCACCGCAACCCCCTTCACGGATCGTTTTGCGATCACAGTGGGTGCCGTGCGACAGTTACTTCGGCAGGACTAAGACTATGAATCGGCGCGACAGGCACGACGCCTTGAATCTCTCAAACCGTTATTTCGTAACAGGCTTACGTCGTTTTGTGTCGCGAGTTGTCCGCTGGTGACGCCTAGTCAAGCTGCATCTGACTTTGACGCCACGCCAGTGGGCGTTCACGCCAAAAACAGATCACTCTGGGAAGGCTGCATGTGGCGAGGAGGTTCGCGGGCGACTGATTTGGTCGTACCGAACGATCCTGCTGTGACGCCTTGTGGCGAAGACGATCCGTGTTGGGAATGGATTGTTCGGATGCTTCCGGCGATCCGCACCACAACGGGCTGCGCGAGAAACTCAACGCAACATGCAAGGTCACTGTAATCGGACCTGCGGAAGCGGTCACATCGGAAAGATCGCGCGAGATTGAGCCGATCATCCCGGTCGTGGCACCCTTCAATAGGGCGCGATCCAAGCCACCTGAGACTCGGGACGTCAGCGAACTCCGAGTCTGGCCCGTGCTGATGAGCGTTGGTGCAGGAGTTCCTCAGCGGCGCGCGTCGATCAGTTCAAGCAGGTACTTCCCATAGCCGCTGTTCTTGAGCGGCTCGGCCAGACGGCGCAGCTGGTCGGTGTTGATGTGGCCCATGCGCCAAGCGATCTCTTCCGGGCAGGCAACCTTCAATCCTTGTCGCGCTTCGAGAACGCTGACGAACGTGGCCGCTTCCAGCAGAGAATCGTGCGTTCCCGTGTCGAGCCATGCCGTACCACGCCCGAGAACTTCAACGCTCAGCAATCCGCGACGAAGGTACTCCCGATTCACGTCGGTGATTTCGAGTTCACCGCGCGGCGAGGGCTTGAGGTTGCGAGCGATCTCCGCCGCCTGACCGTCATAGAAGTAGAGACCCGTGACGGCGAAGTTCGATCGCGGCTGTAGCGGCTTCTCTTCGATCTCAATCGGCCGCCCACTCTCATCCAAAACGATGACGCCATAGCGTTGAGGATCGCGCACGTGGTAGGCGAAGACCGTCGCACCGGTCTCGTTCGCCGAAATGGCCTGCATCGATTCCGCCATGCCGTCGCCATAGAAGATGTTGTCACCGAGAACCAAGCAGGCCGGTTCTCCCGCCAGAAATGTCTCACCGATGATCAGGGCTTGAGCGATCCCTTTTGGCTCGGGTTGTTCGGCATACTCGAACCGCAGCCCCCAATCAGAACCGTCACCCAGGAGTCGCCGGTACAGTGGCAGATCGTGGGGCGTGCTGATGACCAGAATCTCGCGAATCCCGGCGAGCATGATCGTCGAGAGCGGGTAGTAAACCATCGGCTTGTCGTAAACCGGCAGCAGTTGTTTGCTGATGACTTTCGTCGCCGGATGCAACCGCGTCCCCGAACCACCGACGAGAAGAATGCCTCTGCGCGTTGCCATGTCTGCACTTTCTCAACCTGCAGGATGGGCGCTGCTGCCCGTCCGGATTTGGTGTTGAAGAGCGGACGGGCAGCAGTGCCCATCCTCCAGTCGTCACGCGCGAGCCAACTCGGCGCGATAGTACTCAACGGTTCGAGCCAGTCCCGTTCGCAGGTCGATCTCGGGCGACCAGCCGAGGATCGTCTGGGCTTTGGTGATATCGGGGCAGCGCTGCTTGGGGTCGTCTTGCGGCAGCGGCACATGCTCGATGGTGGACTTCGATTCCGGGATCGCCCTCAACACCTCTTGAGCCAGTTGTAGCATCGTGTATTCGCCAGGGTTGCCGATGTTGACCGGGCCGATCGATTGGTCCTGCTCCATCATTAGCATCATGCCGCGAATCAAATCGTCGCAGTAACAGAACGACCTCGTCTGCGTCCCCTCGCCGTAGATCGTGATCGGCTGGTCTCGCAGCGCCTGCGTGATGAAGTTCGAGATCACACGTCCGTCGTTCGGGTCCATGCGCGGGCCGTAAGTGTTGAAGATGCGAATGATCCGCACTTCGAGCTGATGCTCCTGGTGATAGTTCACGCAGAGCGACTCGGCGACGCGCTTCCCCTCGTCGTAGCAGCTTCGCGGCCCGATCGGATTGACGTTCCCCCAGTAGTCCTCGGTCTGCGGATGGACCGTCGGATCGCCATAGACTTCGGACGTGGAAGCATGCAGCACGCGAGCCTTGCACCGCTTGGCCAGCCCCAGCACGTTGACGACACCGACCGTCGAAGTCTTGATGGTCTTGATCGGGTTGTACTGGTAGGCGACGGGTGAGGCGGGACACGCGAGGTTGTAAATCTGATCCACTTCGAGCGTGATCGGCTCGACGATGTCGTGGCGGATCAACTCGAACCGCGGGTTCCCCATCAGATGCAGGATGTTCTCCTTGCGCCCCGTGAAGAAGTTGTCGAGGCAGACAACATTATCGCCCCGTTCAAGCAGCCGCTCGCACAGATGGCTCCCCAGAAACCCCGACCCGCCCGTCACCAAAATGGAACGCATGACTTAGACCTTGTGATAGCTTCGATACCAGTCCACGAACCGCTGTACGCCAACTTCAATCGGCGTGCTGGGCTTGAATCCCACGTCGCGCGTCAGATCGTCTACGTCGGCATACGTTGCGAGGACATCGCCCGGTTGGAGCGGCAGGAAATTTTTGACCGCCTGTTTGCCGAGAGCCTGCTCAATCGTCTCAATCAGGTGCATCAGTTCGACCGGCGCGTTGTTGCCGATGTTGTAGATGCGATACGGCGCGCGACTGGTCGCCGGATCGGGATGATCGCCAGACCACGCAGCGTGGCCGGTCGGAACGCGGTCGGCGACGCGGATCACTCCTTGCACGATGTCGTCGATGAACGTGAAGTCGCGCCGCATCAAGCCGTTGTTGAAAACATCGATCGGCTGGCCGTCGAGGATCGCCTTCGTGAACAACCACAGCGCCATGTCGGGCCGTCCCCACGGGCCATACACCGTGAAGAACCTCAATCCTGTCGTCGGCAGTTGGTAGAGATGGCTGTACGTGTGAGCCATCAGCTCATTGGCCTTCTTCGTCGCGGCGTACAAGCTGACGGGATGATCGACGTTGTGATGAATCGAGAACGGCATCGTCGTGTTCGCGCCGTAGACGGAACTCGACGACGCATAGACCAGATGCTTCACGCCGCTATGCCGACACGCTTCGAGGACGTTCACGAACCCGACGAGGTTGCTGTCCACATAGACGTGCGGATTGGTGATCGAGTACCGCACTCCCGCCTGCGCCGCGAGATTGATGACCACATCAAACCGCTCGGCATCGCACAGCTTCGGCAACCGTTCGCGATCCGCCAGATCGACCTCTTCAAACCGGAAGCCGCTCCGACCAGCAAGCTGTGCCAGACGATCTCGCTTCAGTTGAACGGCATAGTACGAATTGAGGTTGTCCAACCCGACGACCTCATCGCCTCGGTCGAGCAACGCCGCGCTGACGTGCATCCCAATAAACCCGGCCGCCCCCGTGACGAGGTACTTCATCCTGTTGACCTCCCGAAACATCGAACTCGTCGCCGCCCCAAGCTCTGCTCTAAAACTCACCCCACCGGGCTTGCCCCGGTGGAATCAGGTCTTTGCACTACTCAGCGTCTACAAGCTTGTGCAGCAGCAGCAGCAGCAGAGACTCATGAACCACCCCAACAAGCGGGGTGGGGCTTCAAAACAAAGCCTAACACAGAACCAGGGTCCCCTTCCCGGCGGGGCCAGCGGGCGGAGATGATTGCGGATGCGAACCGGCAAACCAAGTGACCCTGCAATCACACCGATCGCCGTCGCTTCCCCCCGCATAATTGGTGCAACCGGTTCGACAGTTGAAAATGTTGCCGTTTCACAACAGAGCGAGGCGGCTGGAATTCGCCTCTTGAGGTAGATTCTGGTGACGGATTTGGCGACCCCATCGGATGGACCTCATCGCGACGGGGGACCGCCGATGTGAGGTGGCAGCGATAGTGAGTCCGCGTGATGCGGAGGGAGAGACGATGAGCAACTCGTTGAGTCTGGCTTTGCTCGAAGTGAGCAACCTCGCGCCGGCATTCATTGTCACGGACGCCTGTTCCAAGGTGGCCAACGTCCGCATTCTGGGGATCGAGAGCACGGACGGTGCCGCCCAGTGCATCAAACTCGTCGGCAGTGTGGCCGACGTACAAGCCGCCGCCGAAGCGGGCGTGGCCCTCGCCGAGCGAATGGGCAGCACGGCCACGTACACGGTGATGGCCGCACCGCTCGATGTGACTTTTCAATTGGCCAATTCCAAACCTGCGTTCAGCCCGTTACTCGGTGTCTACGATTCGCGCATCCCGAAAGAGAACGTCATGACCACGACTCAAGCCCTCGGACTGTTGGAAACTCAAGGACTCGTCGCCGCATTGCACGCGACGGACGACATGCTCAAGTCATCGAATGTGACGCTGGCCGGCAAGGAAAAGATCGGCGCGGCTTACGTAACGATCATGATCCGCGGCGATGTCGCGGCTGTGCAGACCGCCATCGAAGTCGGTCGCCAAACCGTCGAACGACTCGGCGGCAAGCTGATCCTCGCCGACGTGATCGCCCGGCCTCACGCCGACCTCGCCGCTCTCCTGCCAAGCTGAGCAGCGTCATCGCAAGCGGGTGACAGATTCCACCAAACGACTTTGGGTTGTCGTGTGGCAATGTAGGACGGGCACTCTTGCCCGTCCCGCTTTCCTGTATCACTGCCGTTTGCGCGGATCGGCGTTCCAAACAGACGGGCCAGAGTACCCGTCCTACGTTCCGCTTTTCGCGACCTACTCGGGGAGCGCCGGTGCTGGCGGCTTGACCGTGGACTCGGCCGGAGCGGTGCTGCTCTTCGTCGCGGCCTCATCCTTAGGGATCGCCGTTGGGACGGGTGCCGTCGGCGCGACGAAGCCCGTCACCGGGACGATGGCTGTTTGCAGGATCAGCTTCGGCGGGACTTGCCCCTCGGTAGCCTTGTCCCCTTGGACCTGCACCCATCCGACCAGTTGCAACGATCCTCTCACGGGCGGCTTCATCTCCGCTGGCAAGTCGATCTTGTTCCCCGACTCGAACCGTTGGATGTACTCGTCAAGGTGCAGTTGCAGGTCCGTGATCGGCATCGTGTAGCTGTACTTCAGCTCGCCCTTCTTCGGTGCGATGCCGCGTGCTCCGCCGGGCATTTCGCGCACGACCATCTCGTGCTGACGGATGCCGTTGGGTGCGCGGGACGCGACAACTTCTTCAGCCAGCGCCAAACGCAGCCTCAGTGAGGGAAGCTCTTCCTCGGTGAAGCCCGTCGCGCTGGCGTTGATGGACAGTTCGCCGTCCTTAACGGAGGCTTCCAGTTGCAGACGGATCGGCGTCGATTGCTTGCGGCGCAGGTCCACGAACTGGCGGAGATTGTTGTACGCCGACTTCGTGAATTGCAGCGGCCCCGTGTACGGGAACTGTTTGGAATCCACGACCATTCCATCAATCGTCACGGTCGGCGTGCCTCCCGCTTCATAGAACGCGAATCGATCTTCGCTGTCTTGATTGGTCATACCGTCGGGGCCGGGAATGTGCTGGTGATAGCGCAGCGTCACGACTTCGGCAGCGGGGTATTGCCGCGACAGCGCGGTGACACCCAGATCGGCCGCGACACATGGCGGACACAACGCTCCGGTGAACAATTCCACCAGCACCGCGTGATCGCCAAGAGCAGTCTTCGGATCGGCGTCGGTTGCCACGGTCGCCTTCTCGCGCACCTCATTGATGAGCGCATCGAGCTTCGTGTGATGGACCGTCGCGAGATGGGCTTCCAGTCCCTTGTCGTCTCCGTGCCGCTCCGTCCACACCTTTTTGAGTTCCTCGGTCGGCGTGGGATCACCGGCCGGTTGCCCCGCACGTTTTGAGATCAGAAACTGTTCGAGCAGTGGCAGGGCGACGATGTCCGAGTAGTACAGGATCGCGTCGTCAGACTGTTGCGTCGCTTGAGCGTGACCGGCCAGCGCGATCAGGATTTCCGAGTTGAATGGCTGCTTCTTCAGCAACTCCTTCAGTTCGAGATACGCCTCGGCGCGGTTGGCCTCGGCCACGGAAGTGATCTTCTCCAAAGACATCTGTACGGCGGCCGCGTCGCGCAGGGTCGCGATGTACTGTTGGAATTCGGCAGTCGAATCGCCGCTCAGTTCCTCGGCCCGTGCGAGGTGTTTCAGTCCCTCTTCCGAGAGGCGTCGCGACGCGATGAGATGCTCGCCGCACTGCAGCTCCGTCTTGGCGACGATCTTCGGACCCCACGGCTCGGCACAGCGGAGCAGTTCGCCAATCATCGCCAACACGTCCTCGTTCGTGATCTCGAACCGGGTGCTGACCTGCAACAACATGCTCATCGCTTCAAACGAAACCGGGCTGGTCGGGTATTCGTGAGCGATGGTCATGATGACCTTCGGGTTGGGCTGCTCCTTCATCGCCTTGAAGGCTTTCTCGAAGATATCGGACGCGGGGGGACCAGCATCGTCCGCGTAGCCTGTCAGGCTCGACACATCCGTGCTGAGCATTCGCCCGAGGTAGACCTCTTGTGGCCCACTCGACAGCGTTCCACGAATGACCTTCCCGTCGAACCGACCTTCAAAGTTGATCGTCCCCTGTGAATTCTTAATCCCCAGCTTGACCGTCTGGTCTTCGACAATGGTCGACGTAACCTCGGGAGCCATCTTGTCCTTGGTGCTGTCGATGATCGAACCACTGAACTTGCCGTCTGCATCACGAACCAGCTTGACGACCCAGATGTACTGATCGCGCCCCTGCATGGTCACGACCATCACCCAGTTCCCTTCGATCGACTTTGGCTCGCGGTTGATCGGCACGATCCCGCCGGGTGCCTTTTTGGATGGGGCGACTTGCGCTCCCTCTTCGCCGGTGGCGGCCGCTCCGGCCGCGGCTCCAGCCCCCGCCGCTGGCGGCTTCGGTTTGCAGCCGCTTGCCAAGACGGTGACCGCCAACAGAGCGATCCCGCACAACAACCCACTCTTCGATCGGACAATGCTCGACATCTTGAAATGTTCCATTGATTGTGGGGCGGCGCGAGGCCCGCTGATTGGAAAGAGAACCGCGCGAATCCGGGTCGTCTTGGAAAACAACCCGTTCAACTTTCGTCTCTACGCCAACTTCCTGTGGTTCGCTGGAGAGGGATGCCTAGGGCGGTCAGGGGTCAGGATCGTGATCCACAGACTGTCGGAGATGATTCTGCACCGCCCCTATGCCGGACTTCCGTCGATCTACCTCACTCCCGACCGCGCAGCCAATCGGCAATCCAAAGCTGACTGGTTCCGTCCGGCGTGCGAGTCGAAGTCCACATCAGGCTCTTCCCATCCGGACTGAAGACCGGCAGCACATCGGCCGCCGAACTGTGCGTGATCTGCTTCACGTCGCCCCCCTTGAGCGTTCCGCCGCTCCAGTCGAGGTCCATCGTAAAGAGGTTGAAGTGCGCCGAGGTCGGTCCCTTGCTGTAATCGGCTCCCGACCAGATGAGGTACTTGCTACTGGGATGGAAGTACGGGCACCAGTTCACTTGTTCGAGGTTGTTGGTCAGTTGGACTTCGGTCTTGCCATCGGAGGTCTTCCCTTCCAGCGGCATCGCGAACAATTGCAGCATGTGTTCCTTCTGACGATCCGAACGGAAGATCACCCACTTGCCATCGGGCGAAAAGAACGGCCCGCCGTCATAGCCGGGTGTGTTGGTGAGCTGCCTCACGTTCGAGCCATCGGCGTCCATCACGTACAGATCGGGATCGCCATCGCGCGATGACGTGAAGACGATTTGCTTGCCATCCGGTGAGAAACTCCCTTCCGCGTCGTAGCCGGGCGAATCGGTCAGTCGCTTCATCCCGGTGCCGTTCGCGTTGACGAGATACAGCTCCATGTGAGGATCGAAGTCCCACAAATAGCGTCGCCGACCTCCCTTCGCCGCCTCTTCCCTCGCCGCCAGTTCGGTCTCGTCGATCTTGGGGTCGGTGTGGCTGGAGGCGAACAGAATCTGCGACCCCTCCTTGTTGAAGAAGGCACACGTCGTCCGACCGCGCCCGGTGCTGAGCAGGCGCGGCGTCTTCTCGTCCAGCTTCTGCACGTAGATTTGATAGAAGGGATACCCGACCGGATACGCCTGATAAACGATCGTGTCTCCCGCCGGTGAGAAGTAACCTTCCCCCGCGCGAGGCAACCCGAACGTGACCTGCCGCACGTTGGCCATGTGCTTCGCTTCGGCTACCGAATCAGTCTCAACCGGCGGCGCAGTCAACAGCGCGACAAGTAACAACAACATGCGGATGTCTCTTCTCATGTCCCCTCGCCCCGGCCTTGCGGGGAGAGGGTTAGGGTGAGGGGGCTTTTACTTTTGCCTTGCGTAGCCGTCTCGCAAAGAGGCGGGAGTATAAGCCCGAACCAACCCCATCGCGAGTCGCACAATCTGACCGAGAGTACCGCCCGGTGAGAGACGCCAATTGCGTCGGCCCGCGCGCGACTCCTAGAATCTCGCACCAACCGGAGTCAGACACTCCAAAACACCAACCCGCCGCGTGAGCAAGGCCGCGTTTTCTCGCGGGGTTGCCGACATCCTTGCTCACGCGGCGGGTTGGTATTGAAGCAGACCTGAGTCACAGTCGTTCCCTCCGATCTCGCCCCGAGTCCCTCCATGAAGCTCGATCTCTCCACCACCTTTCTCAACGGAGAAGAGGGCCTCACGGCGGCAGTCGCACCGCAATCTCGTTCCCAACGTTGGGGACGGCGTGCCGTGTTGGTGGCGATCCTGCTGCCGGTCGTCGGCTATCTCGCTCTGGTCGCTTCGGCATTGTTGGACCAGTTTCGCCCCACGATCAGCCCAATCCAAGACGGCTGGTTCCGCATCTCGGATCGCGAACGAAAGTTCCAAGTCGATCTCCCCGCATCGCCCTCACTGAAGAACAACTCTTCCAATGTGGAGTACCACGCGCACATCGCCCTGCAATACTCGGTCGTCGTGCGCAGCTACTCGGTGGCGCGTGAACTTCTGAACAAGACCGCCACGAAGGTGCTGCAAGAAACTGCCGTGACGTACGGCAATCAGGATCCGTTCACCGTGATCGACTCGGGCCTGCTCGATTCAAACATGCAATGGATCGAATCGAAGAGTGTCGTCGGGGGTGGCCCAGAACAGTATGCCATCCGCCGCCGTTTGCTGATTCACAACAAGCAACTTCTCGAAGTAACGGTGTTCGGGCCCGAAGCCGACGTGATGTCGCCCGACGCCACGCGCATCATGAAGTCTGCCCAATGGCTCAACCGCTAACTCCCTGTCGAAACACCACCCCACCGGGCTTGCCTCGGTGGAATCAGGTCTTTGCACTACTCATTTCAAAAACCTGCCCACGAAACTCGCCATGTCCTTCACCGCCAGTCCCACCAACAGCCCGTCCGTCCCCCAACGTCGCCCGCGCATCGCCGCTTGGCTGGCGGGTCTCGTCGTGGTCACACTGTTGCCCACGATGATCGTGTTCGTGGATGAGACCGAGTTCGTCCTGATCGAGCGATTCGGGCGCATCGTTGCCGTTTATGACCAGCCCGTGCAGCGCGGCTTGCAGTTCAAGGGACCGTGGCCGGTCGAGACCGTGCGTCGTTTCGATCACCGCCTGCAACTGTTGTCTCCCGCTGGGCGCGAAGCCTTCACGCGCGATCGCAAGAACGTGACGGTCGAAGCCTTCGTCGCGTGGCGGATCGCCGACGGAACGACAAACGCAACGCCGCTTGATCGTCCGCCTCAAGCCGACCGCTCTCAACTGCTCGACCGACCCGTCGTCCGTTTCTTCCGCAGTCTCGGTGGAGTCGAAGTGGCCGAAGCGCGACTGACCAGCCGCTTGCAGTCGATCCTCACCGAACGAGTCGGTCGCGCCGAACTGACTGAACTCCTCACCGCGTCGGATTCCGAAGCGGCCCCCGCCGATGAAGCCGGGCCGCTCGAAAAACTCTCCGCCGACGTTCAGCACGAATTGATGCAGCGCGGCGACGAGCAGGATTCGCTGCGAGACCGGCTCGGCATCGAGATCGTGGACGTGCGCATTCGCCGCCTCAACCTGCCGACCGGCAACATGCAGGCGGTCTTCGAGCGGATGCGGAGTGAGCGACAAAAGATCGCCGAACGGTATCGCAGCGCGGGCCTTGCCGAGAACCGCATGATCCGCAGCCAAGCAGATCGCCAAGCGGGTGAACTCATGGCCAAGGCCAGCGCGGAGGCCGAACGGATTCGTGGCGAGGGCGATGCCGCCGCGATCCGCATCCTCAACGAAGCCTATGCCCGCGACCCCGAGTTCGCCGGAGTGCTGCAAACGCTCGAAGCCTACAAGCACATCCTCAACGAACGCACGACGCTGGTCTTGTCCGCCTCGAACAGCCTGTTGAAGCTGCTCGTCGAAGGAGTCCCCACGCCGCCCGAGTCCCCGCGCGCCACGGAACCCTCCGCCCTCGAACCCGCCAACGCGGGAGCTTCACGATGAGAACTGGACGTGCGCGTTGGCTGTTGTTGTCCGTCATTGTGGCCGCCTACTTCGCGACCGGGTTCTTCACCGTCCCCGCCAACGAAGTCGCGGTTGTAAGACGCTTCGGCCAGGCGGTTTTCCCCGCGCGAACCAGTGGCCTGCGGTTCGATCTGCCATGGCCGTTCGCACGCATTGACCGCGTCAACCTCAACGCCATCCGCACGCTGAATCTCGGCGAAGCGGCCCTCGAACCGAACGCCTTCCTGCAACCCGCGTCCTCCGCACCGACGACGTTTCTCACCGGCGACAAGAACCTGCTGCAATTGCGCGTCGTCGTGCAGTACCGCGTCTCAGAAGAATTCCTCGCCGACTGGCTCTACTCCTGCGAACGTCCCGAGCAACGGCTGCAACTCTTGGTTGAGACCACCGCCGCCGATCTCGTCTCACGCAGCGGTGTCGATTTCGTTCACACGCAGGGTCTGGCAGAGCTGAACAACCGCTTGAGGCAGTCGGTCAGAACAGCCGCCGCGCGACAGCGACTCGGGTGCGAGGTCGAACAAGTCACGATCGACCGGGCCGATCCCCCGTCGCGCGTGAAGGCCGAGTTCCTCGATGTCTCCAACGCGCGAGCCGACAGCGCCCGATCGATTCACGAAGCGCGGTCCTATGCCGAACAACGACTCGCCGAATCTCAAGCCGATGCGCGACAGCTTACGGACTCCGCAGAACAGGCTCGCCAAACGACAACCTCCGCCGCGCGCGGCACCGCCGACCGCTTCCTCGCGCTGGTCGAACAGTTGTCCCGCGATGCGACCTCCAGCGGTCGAGGCTATCCCGCCTCACGCCTGCTCACGATGAATCGCCTCTACATGGAGACCCTGCGCGATGTGCTGACCCGCGCAAAATCGAAGGTCATCCTCGACGGACAACAACCCGCCGACATCGTATTCCCTCGCGACCGCTGAAGCGGCAGCTTTGTATTGACCGAAGACTGTCCCAGCGCGGCATCACTTCGTTCTGCCGCAACCCAACTTCGTTCCGATCCGCCGTGTGATCCCTTGATCAGCCAGCACTTCACTCTTCTCCGTGTCCGCCCGTGTTCCCCGTGGTTTTTCCGTTCTCAACCAGAAACAACCACGGGGAGCACGGGCGGACACGGGGAAAACCGGCAGAGTGCGTTCCATCGGGGCGTGGCCCACGCAATGAAACGATACAAGTGCCTCGTCTTCCTCCGGGTGAGGTATCAGCAGGCCGACGATGCCGCTCGGTTCGATGTGTACAGAAGTGTCCAACCTTTCAACTTGAGTCGAGTCTATTGATGACGACCTCTCCACGAACACTGCCGCCGGAACCCTCACGCCGACGCTTCTTGCTCGAAGCGGGAGGCGGCTTCGGCGCGGTGGCGTTGACTGCGATGCTGGCCGACCAACGGCGAGCGACCGCCGCCCCCAACACCTCATCGCCGATGATGCCTCGGTCGCCGCATGTCGTGCCGCGTGCGACTCGCGTCATCTATCTCTTCATGCACGGCGGGCCGAGTCAGGTCGATCTGTTCGATCCCAAACCGGAACTGATCCGGCAGGCGGGCAAGCCGCTGCCCGAAGAATTCGGCAAGGTGATGACGCGCCGCAAGGTGGCGACGAACCCGCTGCTCGGTCCCGTCAAACCGTTTCGCAGGCACGGTGAGTCGGGGCTGGAAATCAGCGACTTCCTCCCCGAGATCGCCCGTCACGCCGACGAGTTGTGCGTGCTGAGAAGCTGTCACGGCGACAGTGTGAATCATCCGCAGTCGGTCTATCAGATGAATACCGGCAGTATCCTGATGGGCCGGCCAAGCCTCGGCAGTTGGGTGGCCTATGGCTTGGGGACCGAGAACCAGAACCTGCCCGCCTTTGTCGTGCTCCCCGATCCCGGCGGCGGCATCAAAGGCGGACCACCCGCGTGGGGCAGCGGCTATCTCCCCGCGAGCTTTCAGGGGACAACCGTTCGTCCGGGCAACGCGCCGATTCTCAATCTGAACCGTCCGAGCAGCCTGACCGAATCACAGCAGCGGCGCGTGTTAGACCTCGCGCAGCAACTCAATCGCAAACACTGGCGCGAGCATGGCGAGACCGATGAGTTCTCGGCCCGCATCGCGTCGTATGAGCTTGCCTACCGCATGCAGTCGGCCGCGCCCGAGGCGGTCGATCTGACGCAGGAGACGGCGGAGACTCAGCAGCTTTACGGCCTGGGCGATTCCAAGACCGCCGAGTTCGGCACGCGCTGTCTGCTCGCGCGGCGACTGTTGGAGCGGGGCGTCCGGTTCGTGCAGCTTTACTCGGGCGACACGAACGGCTGGGACGCTCACAACGATGTCCTCAGTAATCACACCGAGATGAGTCGCCGCACCGACGGCCCCGTCGCCGCGTTGCTCACCGACTTGAAGCGCCGCGGCCTGTGGGACGACACGCTGGTGATCTGGGGCGGCGAGTTCGGCCGCATGCCGATGAGCGAACAGGGCAAGGGCCGCGACCACAACCCGTGGGGCTACTCCGTCTGGCT